>NZ_JBEOSZ010000023.1:25735-125605 GCF_040303285.1 Streptomyces sp. NPDC096046
CTGGGGCCGACGCGGTCCCGCCGGATGTCGCGCCTTCACCGGGCGCTTCCTGCTCTCCGGCTGCGATGGCCCTGCCGGGTGCCGGGGCAATCGGGTGGGACGGGGCTGTGCCGGTGGGTGTCTCCTGCCCTGGGGCCGACGCGGTCCCGCCGGATGTCGCGCCTTCACCGGGCGCTTCCTGCTCTCCGGCTGCGATGGCCCTGCCGGGTGCCGGGGCAATCGGGTCGGGCGGGGCTGCGTCGGTGGGTGTCTCCTGCCCGGGGGCCGACACGGTCCCACGGGCCACCGGGTTTTCACCGGGTGCTCCCCGCCCTCCGGCCGAGACGGCACCCGCGGACGCCGCGGGTGCCGCGGCGTCTTCGTCGGGTGCTCCAAGCCCCGCGGCCGATGCGGCGCCGCCGGATGCCTGTGCAACCGGGCCGGACGCCACGGACCCAGGGTGCAGCCCCACCCCCGCCGACGGAGCCGGCTTGCTCGACGTCGTGGTCTCGCCCAGGCCTGCCGCCCCGGGGCCACCGGACCCGTTCGCCGCCGCCCGTGAGACGGCGGCGACCTGGAAGACGGCCGCGGCCACCGGACGGCGAAGGCCGCCGAGGCCGAGAAGACCCCCCGGAGGGCGCCGGGCCCCCGCGTCGCACTCCGGGACGACGACCCGCCGCCGGACCTGCTCGTGCGAGGGCACGGCCGTGTTCTTCGTGCGCAGCTTGCCCGCCCGCTCGGCGGTGAGGTTGCGGAAGTTCACGAGCATGCGGTGCCCGTACTCCGTGAGGACCGACTCCGGGTGGAACTGCACTCCCCACAGCGGCCGGCTGCGGTGCCGGAGCCCCATCAGGACGCCGTCCTCCGCCCAGGCCGTGGCCTCCAGCGTCTCCGGCAGAGGCTCGCGCACGGCCAGCGAGTGGTAGCGGACGGCGGTGAAGTGCTGCGGCAGACCGTGGAACAGGTCCCGGCCGTCATGCCGGATCATGGAGAGATGCCCGTGCCGCGGCTCCGGAGCGGGCCCCACCAGCCCGGCCTCCCCGAGCGCGATCCCCTGATGCCCCAGACACACACCGAGCACCGGTACCGGGGAGGTCGCGAGCAGCCTGCTGCCGATACCGAAATCACGCGCCTCGCCCGGATGCCCGGGCCCGGGGGACACCACGAGGTTGTCGAACGCCCGGAGATCGGCAAGGCCGTCGACGGGAGCGTCGTTCCGGACGACCACCGGCTCCTCGCCGTTGACCTCGGCGATCAGCTGGAACAGGTTGTACGTGTACGAGTCGTAATTGTCGATGAGCAGGGTCTTCACCCGCCCACCTCCCTCTGTTCGTTCGCGGGCCTATATGGCCCGGCGTTTGTGCCGCCCGCGCAGTGCCTGGAGCGACGGGTACAGCCATTTCCGGAAGAAACGCTGGAGCCGCGGCATGAGAATCCAGGTGACAAGGGCCGTTACGCACAGACACAACAACAGCGTGCGAAACAGTGCATTGAGGTCACCGAGAAAGGGGAGCACCGTCAAATTGAACAGGAGCACCGGCGGAAAAACCGCGCTCATATTCACGAACCACAGTTTCCATTTCGACGGCGGAGCCGGCGGCGGGGGCGTCAGCGTCTGTGCGTCGAACCAGGCCCGAGCGCCCGGCACCCGCCTGCGCTCCGTCTCCTGGGCGACGCCCGCCAGCCGGGCGTCCCATTGTTCCCGGGAGGGTGATCTCTCCCAGGCCAGGGCCAGACCCTCGCTGGCGAAGCGATAGACGACATGCCACTCCGCCCCTCTGTCGACAAGTACCCCACCCCCCATGAATCCCGGCTGCCGCGCGGTCGCGCCCAGCATCGCCCACCCCCACGAGTGGAATTCGGCTGCACGGCCCGGCATCACGCGATAGGCCACGGTGACCGTGACGGGATTGCTGGTCACGCCGTCCCATACGGAAAGCGCTCACCGGGCGTTCAAGATTCAACAAAGAATTTTCCGGTTGCCCGGAAGATCGCCCCGAAGGTGAACGATCTCCGCAGGTCGGAAAGCGCGTCCGCGCAACTCGGCGTGACCGCGCTCTCCTCCGCCTCCACCGGCGCCTCCCCGAACCGCGGCAGAGCCGGCGCCCACGCCACCGCCACCGCGAAACCGATCCCGTCGAGCGCGCGACCGGCCGGGTACCGCCACTGCCGCAGCGCCCGCCACAGCAGTGCCACGTCCCCGCCCGGTCCGGTCGCCGCCGACCGCGCGGCGAATGCCTGCAACACTGTCGCCGTACCGAGACGGACCGCCGCACCAAGGGCGCACAGCATTCCGAACAGCACAAATCGACACCAGGCGAACGGTCATGGGCGGGGGGTCGTGCGCGCCCGTTCACAGCGATCTCTAGGCTGACCGTCTGTCGGTGCACAACGGGGAGAACCGGGGGAGACACACAGATGGCTGAGACACGGCGAAGGCTGCGTTCGAGCACGGTGGTGCTGGGCGGCATGGGCGTCCTCGCGGCGACCCTGTCCGCGTGCGGCTCCGATCCCGACCGCCGCTGTGTGGACCGCGACAGCTACGACTACATCAACGGTTACAAGATCGTCGCCGACAAGAACTGTGCGTCCGGCGCCGCCTCCTCCGGCAAGGGCCGCAAGAAGAGCGGCACGACCAGGGCCACCGACGCCGACTGGTACTACGACGCCGACGTCAGCGGCGGCTACGCCGAGCACGGCACCTTCAGCCGCAGCGAGGCCGTCGACCGGGGCGGCTTCGGCTGCTCCGGCTCCGGCAGCGGCGGCGGCTGACCGGGCGGACGCGAGCGATGGAACGCCGGATCACCGAGCCTCGGCCCGGCTGGCAGCAGATCGTCGAGGAACAGGGCCTGATCTACCCCCTGACCCGCTACCCCGACGACTCCCTGCGCCCCTACTGGGACGAGAGCGCGTACTACGTCTTCTCCCTGGAGGAGATCGAGGCCCTCGAAGAGGTGGTCGAGGACCTCCACCGCATGTGCCTGGCGGCGGCCGACCACATCGTCACCGCGGACCGCTTCGCCGACCTGGGCATCACCGACCCCCGCGTGGCCGACGCGGTCGCCGAGGCCTGGCACCGCCGCGCCGAACTCCCCTCCGTCTACGGTCGTTTCGACCTCCGCTACGACGGCACCGGCCCGGCCAAGCTCCTGGAGTACAACGCCGACACCCCCACCTCACTGGTGGAGGCCGCGTCGCCCCAGTGGTTCTGGATGGAGGACCGTTTCCCCGGCGCCGACCAGTGGAACTCCCTCCACGAACGCCTCATCGACGCGTGGAAGAACCAGGCCGCCCTGCTCCCGCCCGGCAGCCCCCTCCACTTCGCGTACTCCTCCGCCGACGAACTCGGCGAGGACATGATGACGGTGGCCTACCTGAAGGAGACCGCCGAGCAGGCGGGCCTCGCCACCGACTGGATCTCCATGGAGGAGATCGGCTGGGACCGTCTCTCCGGCCGCTTCGTCGACCAGCGCCTGCGCTTCATCCGCAGCGTCTTCAAGCTCTACCCCTGGGAATGGCTCACCACCGACCGCTTCGCCGGCCACGTCCTGGACACCCTCGACAACGGCGGCGGCACGGGCTCCACACTGTGGATAGAACCGGCCTGGAAGATGCTCCTCAGCAACAAGGCCCTGCTGGCCGTCCTGTGGGAGCTCCACCCAGGCCACCCCAACCTCCTCCCGGCCTACCTGGACGGCCCCCGGGACCTCACCACCACGGGCTGGGCGGCCAAGCCCCTCCTCGGCCGCGAGGGCGCCGGTGTCACGATCCACGAGCCCGGCTCCGCCCCCGCCCTCCGCGACGAACCGTGCTGCTACCAGGAACTGGCCCCCCTCCCCGACTTCGACGGCAACCGCGTCGTCCTGGGCGCCTGGGTGGTGGAGAACGAGTCGGCGGGCCTGGGCATCCGCGAGTCGTCGGGTCTGATCACCGACGAGTACGCACGGTTCCTTCCCCACGTGATCCTCTGACCGGGGGTGAGGGCCGATGCCCCAGGGGGCGCGGGGCTGTGTCCTGTGCGGTTCCGCCGCCTGGGCGCGACCAGCCACGAAGCACCCGAACCCGGCAACGCTCACCAACCCGGCCGACGCTTCCCCGGCCCAGCCGGTAGGCTGATCGCCGGGCCGTGACTGGCGCGCTGGGATGGACGAACCATCGGGGAGCGGTCCGTACGACGAGAGCCGTGCGCCTGGGCCGTACCGTGAACGCTGAACGCAACGTCCGGAGGTCCACACATGTCAGCCGAGCCCCTCTGCCCCGCTTCCACCGCCTACCGTGCCGCCCTCGACGTGATCCGCGCCGTCGAGCCCCGCGTGGCGGACGCCATCGGCCAGGAGGTCGCCGACCAGCGCGAGATGCTCAAGCTGATCGCCTCCGAGAACTACGCCTCCCCGGCCACGCTGCTGGCGATGGGCAACTGGTTCAGCGACAAGTACGCCGAGGGCACCATCGGCCGCCGCTTCTACGCCGGCTGCCGCAACGTCGACACCGTCGAGTCCCTCGCCGCCGAGCACGCCCGGGAACTCTTCGGCGCCCGCCACGCCTACGTCCAGCCGCACTCCGGCATCGACGCCAACCTGGTCGCCTTCTGGGCCGTCCTCGGCGCCCGCGTCGAGGTGCCCTTCCTGGAGAAGACCGGTGTCCGCCAGATCAACGACCTGACCGACGCCGACTGGGCCGAGCTGCGCCAGGCCTTCGGCAACCAGCGCATGCTCGGCATGTCCCTGGACGCCGGCGGCCACCTCACCCACGGCTTCCGCCCGAACATCTCCGGCAAGATGTTCGACCAGCGCTCCTACGGCACGGACCCCGCCACGGGCCTCATCGACTACGAGGCCCTGCGCGTCTCCGCCCGCGAGTTCAAGCCGCTGATCATCGTCGCCGGCTACTCCGCCTACCCCCGCCTGGTGAACTTCCGGATCATGCGCGAGATCGCCGACGAGGTCGGCGCGACGCTGATGGTCGACATGGCGCACTTCGCCGGTCTGGTCGCGGGCAAGGTCCTGACCGGCGACTTCGACCCGGTGCCGCACGCCCAGATCGTGACGACGACCACTCACAAGTCGCTGCGCGGCCCCCGCGGCGGCATGGTCCTGTGCGACGACTCCCTCAAGGACCAGGTCGACCGCGGCTGCCCGATGGTCCTCGGCGGCCCGCTGCCCCACGTCATGGCCGCCAAGGCCGTGGCCCTCGCGGAGGCCCGCCAGGAATCCTTCCGGGACTACGCGCAGCGCATCGTCGACAACTCCCGCGCCCTCGCCGAAGGCCTCATGCGCCGCGGCGCGACCCTCGTGACCGGCGGCACGGACAACCACCTGAACCTCATCGACGTCGCCTCCTCCTACGGCCTCACCGGCCGCCAGGCCGAGGTGGCCCTGCTCGAGTCGGGCATCGTCACCAACCGCAACGCCATCCCCGCCGACCCGAACGGCGCCTGGTACACCTCCGGCATCCGCATCGGCACCCCCGCCCTGACCACCCGCGGCCTGGGCACCGCCGAGATGGACGAGGTCGCCGGCCTCATCGACCGCGTCCTGTCCACCACGGAGCCGGGCACGACCAAGTCGGGCGCCCCCTCCAAGGCGGCCCACGTGCTCGACGCCAAGATCGCCGACGAGATCTCCCAGCGCGCCACCGACCTCGTGGCCGGTTTCCCGCTGTACCCGGAGATCGACCTGGGCTGACGCCCCCGGCCCGGTCACGGGTCCCGGTGGATCAGCACCTGACGCGGCTCCTCCCGCGGCGGTCCGGCTTCCCGCCGGGCCGCCGCGCGGCGTATGAGCAGCGTGCCGCCGGCACCGGCCACGAGCCCCAGGACCCCTTGCCGCCACGGCCCACCGCACACCACGCGCACCGGCACCGGGCCGGTCAGGCCCGCCCCGGCCGTGCTCCTCCCACCCCCCTGCGCATGGCCGGGGGCAGCCCCTCCCGGGGTCCTCACCCTTGTTACACCGCCGGAGCGGAACGGGGTCCCCTCTGTTCCCGACCGGTTCCGGATCGGGCCGCGAGACCTGAGAGAATGGTGTGCATGGCCTCTGACCGACCTCGCGTGCTCTCCGGGATCCAGCCCACCGCCGGCTCGTTCCACCTCGGCAACTACCTCGGCGCCGTCCGCCAGTGGGTGGCCCTCCAGGAGACCCACGACGCGTTCTACATGGTCGTCGACCTGCACGCGATCACCATCCCGCAGGACCCGAAGGACCTGCGCGCGAACACGCGCCTGGCCGCCGCCCAGCTCCTCGCGGCGGGCCTCGACCCGGACCGCTGCACGCTCTTCGTGCAGAGCCACGTCCCCGAGCACGCCCAGCTCGCCTGGATCATGAACTGTCTCACCGGTTTCGGCGAGGCCGGCCGGATGACCCAGTTCAAGGACAAGTCCGCCAAGCAGGGCGCCGAGCGCGCCTCGGTCGGCCTGTTCACGTACCCGATCCTCCAGGTAGCGGACATCCTGCTCTACCAGGCCCACGAGGTCCCGGTCGGCGAGGACCAGCGCCAGCACATCGAGCTCACCCGTGACCTCGCCACGCGCTTCAACGGCCGCTTCGGCGAGACCTTCACCCTCCCGAAGCCGTACATCCTCAAGGAGACGGCGAAGATCTACGACCTTCAGGACCCGTCGATCAAGATGAGCAAGTCGGCGTCCACGCCGAAGGGCCTCGTCAACCTCCTCGACGAGCCCAAGGCCACGGCCAAGAAGGTCAAGAGCGCCGTCACCGACACGGACACGGTGATCCGCTACGACGCCGAGAACAAGCCGGGCGTCAGCAACCTGCTGACGATCTACTCGACCCTCACCGGCGAGAGCGTCGGCGAGCTGGAGGCGAAGTACACCGGCAAGATGTACGGCGCGCTCAAGACCGACCTCGCCGAGATCATGGTCGACTTCGTCACGCCGTTCCGGGAGCGCACCCAGCAGTACCTGGATGACCCCGAGACGCTCGACTCGATCCTCGCCAAGGGCGCCGAGAAGGCCCGCGCGGTCGCCGCCGAGACCCTCGCGCAGGCGTACGACAAGGTCGGCTTCCTGCCCGCCAAGCACTGAACCCGCTCCCGCGCACAGCCGTACCCCCGAACAGCGCTGTACATCACTCCGGTTGCGCCTGCCCGTAACCCGGCCGTGGCCGTACAGTCGATAACCGGGTGGTCGTACCAGCGGCCACACTGACACGACAGGAGACGACGTGGGGACCGTAACGATCGGTGTCTCGATCGCGGTCCCGGAGCCTCACGGCAGCGAGCTCCAGCAGCTGCGCGCGGGCTTCGGCGACGCCGCGGCTCACGGCATCCCCACGCACGTCACCCTGCTGCCGCCGACGGAGGTCGACGAGAGCGCCCTGTCGGCCGTCGAGGCGCATCTGGCCGAGGTCGCCGCGGCCGGCCGCCCGTTCCCCATGCGGCTGTCCGGCACCGGCACCTTCCGGCCCCTGTCACCGGTGGTGTACGTCCGGGTCGTCTCGGGCGCGGAGGCCTGCACCCGGCTCCAGCAGCAGGTCCGCGACCCCGCCGGGCCGGCCGCGCGCGACCTGCAGTTCCCGTACCACCCGCACGTCACCGTGGCGCACGGCATCGACGAGGCGGCCATGGACCGCGCCTTCGAGGAGCTCGCCGGCTACGAGGCCGAGTGGCCCTGCACCGGCTTCGCCCTCTACGAGCAGGGCGCCGACGGCGTCTGGCGCAAGCTCCGCGAGTTCCCCTTCGGCGGCTCCGTGGTGCCCCCGCAGGCCGGGCGGGTGGAGCGCGGCTCGGTCCCCACCCTCTGACCCGCCCGGGGTCAGACCGGCAGCCGCCGGAACACCCCGCGCGGCAGGTGCCGCAGCGCCGCCATCACCGCCCGCAGCGCCCCCGGCACCCACACCGTCTCCGAGCGGCGGCGCAGGCCCAGCTCCACGGCCGTCGCGACCGCCTCGGGCGTGGTCGCGAGCGGCGCCTCGGGCAGACCGGCGGTCATCCGCGTCCGGACGAAGCCGGGGCGCACGACCATGACGTGCACGCCCGTGCCGTGCAGCGCGTCGCCCAGGCCCTGCGCGAAGGCGTCGAGCCCGGCCTTGCTGGAGCCGTAGATGAAGTTGGCGCGGCGGGCCCGCTCGCCCGCGACGGAGGACATCACGACCAGCGAGCCGTGCCCCTGCGACTGGAGTGAACGGGCGCACACCAGCCCCGCCGAGACCGCGCCGGTGTAGTTGGTCTGCGCGACCCGCACCGCCGCCTCCGGCTCGCGCTCGTCGCGGGCCTGGTCGCCGAGCAGCCCGAAGGCGAGCAGCACCAGGTCGATGTCGCCCTCGGCGAAGACCTTGCCGAGCACCGCCTCGTGGGAGGCCGGGTCAAGGGCGTCGAAGGCGACGGTGTGCACATCGGCCCCGAGCCCGCGCAGCCGCCCGGCGGCCTCCTCCAGGGCGGGGGAGGGGCGGCCCGCCAGCCAGACCGTACGGGTGCGGCGGGCGACCAGCCGGCGGGCGGTGGCCAGCGCGATCTCGGACGTACCGCCGAGGACGAGCAGGGACTGGGGGAGGCCGAAGGCGTCCTTCATGACAGCAGCTCCTTGAGGTTGCTCACAGACTGAGGCGGCGGGCCAGGTCGGACACGAACACCCCGCGCGGGTCCAGCTCGGCGCGCAGCTCGCGGAAGTCGTCGAGACGCGGGTACATGGTCGCGAGCAGCTCCGGTCGCAGCCGGGCGTCCTTGGCGAGGTAGACACGCCCGCCGGCGGCGGCGACCTCCTCGTCGAGTTCGTCGAGGAACGCGCCGAGGCCGGGCAGCCCCGCCGGGATGTCCAGCGCCAGGGTCCAGCCCGGCACGGGGAAGGACAGCCAGCCCGGGTCGGACTCCCCGAAGCGCTTGAGGACGGCCAGGAAGGACGGACAGCGGCGTTCGGAGATGCGGCGCACGATGCGGCGCAGGGCGTCCTCCCGGCCGTGGCCGACGACGAACTGGTACTGCACGAAGCCGCCGCGGCCGTAGACGCGGTTCCAGTGCGGCACGCCGTCCAGGGGGTGGAAGAAGGCGGAGATGCGCTGGAGTCGGCCGGTGCGGGCGCGGGGGGCCTTGCGGTACCAGAGTTCGTTGAACAGGCCCACGGTCGTCCGGCTGAGCAGGCCTTCTGGCAGCAGGGCGGGCGCGGCGGGCAGGCGTGAGGTGCGGAAGGCCAGCGGGTCCCGGCGCAACCGGGCCGGGAGCGCGTCCGCGGGCGCGTGGTCGCCGCGGGTGAGCACCGCGCGCCCGGTCGAGGCGCCCCGGGCCAGGAGGTCGATCCAGGCCACCGAGTAGCGGTAGCGGTGGTCGGTGGCGGCCAGCCGGGCCATCAGGTCGTCGAGGTCGGTCGCGCGCTCGGTGTCGACCGACACCAGCGAGGTCTCCACCGGCTGCAGCCGGATCGTAGCGGTGAGGATCACCCCCGTGAGGCCCATGCCGCCGGCGGTGGCGTCGAACAGGGGCGTGCCGGGGATCACCGTGCGGATCTCGCCGTCGGCGGTGAGCAGTTCGAGGGCGAGCACATGGCGGGCGAAGGAGCCCGAGACATGGTGGTTCTTGCCGTGGATGTCGGCGCCGATCGCCCCGCCGACGGTGACGTAGCGCGTGCCGGGGGTGACCGGCACGAACCAGCCGAGCGGCAGCAGCACCTCCATCAGCCGGTGCAGGGAGACCCCCGCGTCGCACAGCACGGTCCCGTCGGCGGCGTCGATGGCGTGCACACGGTCCAGGGCCGTCATGTCGAGCACGGAGCCGCCCGCGTTCTGCGCCGCGTCCCCGTACGCCCGCCCCAGTCCCCGGGGGATGCCGCCGCGGGCCCCGCAGTCCCGGACGGCCGCCGCGGCCTCCTCGTACGTCCGTGGGCGGATCAGCCGGGCGGCGGTGGGGGCGGTGCGGCCCCAGCCCGTGACGGTGGTGTGGTCCAGGCCCATGACGTCCGGGTCGAAATCGGTGTCGGCAGACATGTCCGCGACCGTATCGCCCCACTGTGAACGATTAGTTAGCGAACATGGCATCCCTCCCCGAAATGGGTGATTAATGGGATGTCGCCCAATATTGCCGGAGTTCAGGCGCGGTGGGCGTGAACAGTGAGTCCACATGGACGACCTCGACGACCTGCACGACATGGACCACCGGATCGTTTCGGCGCTCAGGGCGTGCGGCACCGACCCGCGCGTCGCCGGTGCCGCGCGTGCCCTGTCCTGGGCGGGGGAGCACGCGGCACTGTGGCTGGTGGCGGGGCTCGCCGGAGCCGCCGTGGACGCCGGCAGACGTGGCGTCTGGCTGCGCGGCACCGCCCTCACCGCCGGGGCGCACCTCGTCAGCATGGGGGTGAAACGGGTCGTGCGCAGGCCGCGCCCCGCGCACGTCGAGCCCCTGGTGCGTACCGCCGGCCGGCACTCCTTCCCCAGCTCGCACGCCACCTCGGCGGCGGCCGCCGCCGTCGCCTTCGGCGCCCTGGGGGCACACGCGGTCCCGCCGCTCGCCGCCGCCGTGTGCGTCTCGCGCCTCGTGGCCGGGGTCCACTACCCCTCCGACGTCGCCGCGGGCGCGGCGCTGGGCGCCCTCACGGCCCGGCTCGGCGCCCGCTGGATGCGGGGAGGCGCCCACCATGGCTGAGACGGCCGTCCTGCGGCAGCGCACCCGCCAGGAGCGGCCGGCACCACCCCGCAAGGGCGGTCTGCCGGCCGGTCTCCTCAGGACCGCGCGCCCCAGACAGTGGATCAAGAACGTTCTCGTGGTCGCCGCCCCGGCCGCCGCCGGCGAGCTCTTCTCCCGGCACGCCCTGATCCGACTCGCCCTGGTCTTCGTCCTCTTCACGGCCTGCGCCGCCGCCGTCTACCTCGTCAACGACGCCCGCGACGCCGACGCCGACCGCGCCCACCCCACCAAGCGGCACCGCCCGGTCGCCGCCGGGCAGGTCCCCGTGCCCGTGGCCTACGCCGTCGGAGGCGCCCTCGGCCTCCTCGCGCCCGCCGCCGCGGCCTGGCTGTGCGGCCCGGCCGTCGCCGCGCTGCTGATCGCCTACCTCGGCATGCAACTGGCCTACTGCATCACTCTGAAGCACGTCCTCGTCGTCGATCTCGCCGTCGTCACCACCGGGTTCCTGATGCGGGCCATGGTCGGCGGACTCGCCCTCGGCATCCCGCTGTCGCGCTGGTTCCTCATCACCACCGGCTTCGGCGCGCTGTTCATGGTGTCGGCCAAGCGCTACTCGGAAGCCGTCCAGATGGCCGGAAAGGCGGGCGCCACACGGGCGTTGCTCACCGAGTACACCACCGGCTACCTCCGCTTCGTCTGGCAGCTCGCGGCCGGGGTCGCCGTCCTCGGCTACTGCCTGTGGGCCATGGAGGAGGGCGGTGTCCCGCACACCAGCGTGCTGCCCTGGCGGCAGCTGTCCATGGTCGCCTTCATCCTCGCGATCCTCCGCTACGCCGTGTTCGCCGACCGCGGCACCGCCGGCGAACCCGAGGACGTCGTCCTGCGCGACCGCGCCCTCGCCCTCATCGGTGTGGTGTGGGTGGCGATGTACGGCCTGGCAGTGGCCAATTGGTGACGACGCGCCCGGGGCGGGGCCCCGTGCTCCCGGGCCGCCGGGAACTGATCGGATTCGCCACCACCGGTCTCCTCGCCTACGCCGTCGACCTCGCCCTCTTCACGCACCTGCGCGGCCCTGCCGGACTCGACCCGCTCACCGCCAAGTCCGTGTCCTTCCTGGCCGCCTGCACGGTCGCCTACGCCGGCAACGCCCTGGGCACCTACCGGACCGCACGACCCCGGGGCCCGCGCCCGTACGCGGTGTTCTTCGCGGTGAACCTCGCCGGAGCCTGCGTACAACTGCTCTGCCTGGCCGTCAGCCACTACGGGCTCGGCCTCACCTCGCAGCGCGCGGACACCGTCTCCGGCGGAGTCGTCGGGATGGCGCTGGCCACAGTCCTGCGGTTCTGGGGTACCCGTACATGGGTGTTCCGGGCGGAGGGCAGAGTCGGATCATGGACTGGCTGAAAAGACTCCCGGTGGTCGGGCCGTGGGCGCAGCGGCTGATGATCACCCACGTGTGGCGGTCGTACGAGCGGCTGGACCGCGTGAAGTGGACGCGGCTGGCCGCCGCGATGACCTTCAGGAGTTTCGTCGCGCTGTTCCCGCTGCTGACGGTGTCCGCCACCATCGCCGCCGCCATGCTCAGCACGGAGCAGGAGGACCGGCTGCGGGACAAGGTCGCCGAGCAGGTCCCCGGCATCTCCGACCAGATGGACATCGCCGGTCTGGTGGACAACGCCGGCACGATCGGGCTCATCGCGGGCGCCCTGCTGTTCTTCACCGGGGTCAGCTGGGCCGGCTCGATGCGCGAGTGCCTGCGGGCGGTGTGGGACCTCGACGACGACGAGGAGAACCCCGCCGTGCGCTACGGCAAGGACGTGGGTGTCCTGATCGGCCTCGGCGGCGCGCTCCTCGTCACCATCGCCGCCTCCGCCGTCGCCTCGGCGCTGATCGGCTGGGTCACCCGGCAACTCGGTGTCGACGAGGGCGGCTGGGGCGGAGTCCTGCTGCACGTCGTCGCGTTCCTGATCGCCGTGCTGGCGAACTTCCTGCTGCTGCTCTACGTCCTCACGCTGCTGCCCGGTGTCGAGCCGACGCGCCACCGCCTCTTCGTGGCGGCGCTGACCGGCGCCATCGGCTTCGAACTGCTGAAGCTGCTGCTCAGCGGCTATCTGCAGGGCGTGGCCGCGAAGAGCATGTACGGCGCGTTCGGGGTCCCCGTCGCGCTGCTGCTGTGGATCAACTTCACCTCGAAGCTGGTGCTGTTCTGCGCCGCCTGGACGGCGACGCGGAGCAAGCAGGACGAAGTCCCGGGTCTCACGGACGAGTCCGACGGCGCACCAGATCCGGCAGCGGCCAGCGGCGGTTGACCAGGAACGCGCCGCCCGCGAGCAGCACCAGCACCCCGCCCGTGATGCCGAGCGCCGTCCCGATGCCGCTGGAGCCGTCCGCGGCCGGTGCGGCGGCCACCGGCTTCGCACCGGTCCCGGCCGTGCCGCCGCCGTCCCCGGAGCCACCGGCCTCGCCGGAGGGGTTCGCGCCGGGCTGCGCACTGGCCTGCGCGGCGCTCCTGGGCGGCACCAGCTCGCCCACCGGCCGTACCTTCCCGGCCGCCTTGAAGCCCCAGTCGAACAGCCGGGCGGTCTCCTTGTAGACCTCGTTGTGCCCGGACTTCTCCGGGTTCATCACCGTCACCAGCAGCACCTTGCCGCCGCGCTCGGCGACACCGGTGAAGGTGGCGCCCGCGTTGGTGGTGTTGCCGTTCTTGACGCCCGCGATGCCCTCGTAGACGGGCACGTCCAAGTCGCCGGTCAGCAGCCGGTTGGTGTTCTGGATCTCGAAGGACTCGCGGACCTTCTTGCCCTTCTTGCCCTTCTTGGTCTTCCCGGGGAACTTGGCGCGGACCGTCGAGGCGTACTCGCGGAAGTCCTTCTTCTGCATCCCGGAGCGGGCGATCAGTGTCAGGTCGTACGCCGAGGAGACCTGTCCCTCGGCGTCGTAGCCGTCCGGGCTGACGACGTGCGTGTCGAGGGCCTGGAGCTCCTCGGCGTGCTCGTTCATCTCCTTGACGGTGTTCTCGACGCCGTGGTTCATGGCGGACAGCACGTGCACGGCGTCGTTGCCGGAGCGCAGGAAGACGCCCAGCCACAGGTCGTGGACCGTGTACGTCTCCTCCTCCTTTATGCCGACCATGCTGGAGCCCGAGCCGATGCCCGCCAGGTCGGAGGGGACGACCTTGTGCTCGGTGTCCCTCGGGAACTTCGGCAGGAGCGTGTCCGCGAACAGCATCTTCAGGGTGCTCGCCGGGGCGAGGCGCCAGTGGGCGTTGTGCGCGGCCAGCACCTCGCCCGACTCGGCGTCGGCGACGATCCAGGAACGGGCGCTGACGTCCTTCGGCAGCACCGGGACGCCGCTCGCCGGATTCACCTGCGTTCCCGGCTTGCCGAGCCGGGCGCCGCCCACGCTCGACATCGACGCCGGGGGAGTGGCCGACGGGCTCGCCGAGGGACTGCCCGAAGGGCTGCCGGAGGGGCGGCTCGAAGGGCTGCCCGAGGGGTTCGGTGCGGCGACGGCGGCGGGCGCGGCCAGGGGCAGGGCCAGGGCCAGGGACGACAGGGCGGCGGAGGTGACCAGCAGGGATCGCCTGGTGGTCTTCTGCGGAGCGGGCACGGTCGGAAACGTACATGCCGTACGGTCGGAAGTCCCGCCTCCGGCCCCACCCCGGGAACGGAACCGGACACGGCCTGGCGATACTGGGTGCATGAAGCTCAGCCGCCCCGTCTCCTGGTTCCTGCTCGCCTTCGGGGTGTGGAGCTGGGTCATCTGGATCACTTTCGTCAAGAACCTGGTCGAGGACGGCAGCGGGCTCGCCTTCGACGACGGTCGTCCCACGGCCTACTTCTGGGTGCACCTGCTGCTCGCCGTCGTTTCCTTCGTATTGGGGACGGTCATCGGGGCCATCGGGTTGCGTGGTCTGCGCGCACTGCGCCGGACGTCATAACGGCGATCGGGAGACACGACACCGTGGTCATCGTTTTCGTACTCGTCGCGAGTCTGGTCCTGGCCGTCGTCGTGACGGCCAACTGGTACGTGTGGCGCCGTCTGTTCCGCGACACGACCAGCGGCCCGGGCCTCGTCCGCCGCGCGGGTGCGGTCCTGATCGCCGGCGGCTGGGTCCTGGCGATCACGGCCCTGGTCGCCGAACGCGCGGGCGCCCCCTTCCGGCTCCAGCAAGCCCTCGCATGGCCGGGCTTCCTGTGGCTGGCCCTGTCGATATACCTGCTGCTGGCGGTGGTGGCGGGGGAACTCGTCCGCCCGCTCCTGCGCCGCTTCCTCGAGCACCGCGCGAGACGCACGAACCAGGACCGGCGCCCGGGGACCACCGCCGAGCAGCCCACTGCCTCCGAGCCCGGCCCGCACGCCCCGGCCGGTGCCACGGCACCCGACTCACCCGCGGGCCGCACTCCCACCGCGAGCCTCTCCCCGGGAGCGGACGGCCCCCAGGGCGACGGCAGCGGCGCCGGGACGCCGACGGCCGCGCCGCGGGAGCACGCCGGCGACACGCCCACCGCGCCCGCGTCCACCGCACCCGTGCCTGCCGCGCCCGTCTCGCAGGCGGGCGGTTCCGGTGGAGCGGCAGCGTCCGGGACGGTGCCCACGACCGCCTCGCGGACGGGCGATTCCGGTGGAGTGCCTGTCTCGGGGACGGCGCCCGCGCTCGCCTCGCAGCCCGGCCGCGGCGACAGCGCGCCCTCCGCGACCGCCTCGCAGCCCGGCCGTGCCCGTTGCGCGACCGCCGTCGACCCGCAGGGCGACCCCGCGGCGGACCCTCCCGAGGCCTCCCCGCAGCCGCCCCCTGCCGCCCCTCCCTCGCCCTCCCGACGGCTCTTCGTCTCGCGGATCGTCGCCGGGGCCGCCGCGGCCGCCGCGGTCGGGACCGTGGGATACGGGACGTACGGCGTGCTGCGCGGGCCGCAGGTCAAGCGGGTCACCGTGCCCCTCGCCAAGCTGCCGCGCGCCGCGCACGGGTACCGGATCGCCGTGGTCAGTGACGTGCACCTCGGCCCGGTCCTGGGACGCGGTTTCGCGCAGAAGGTCGTCGACACGATCAACGCGACCCAGCCCGACCTGATCGCGGTCGTCGGCGACCTGGTAGACGGCAGTGTGAAGGACCTGGGACCCGCTGCGGCCCCGCTCGCCCAGCTGAGGGCCCGTCACGGGTCCTACTTCGTCACCGGCAACCACGAGTACTTCTCCGGTGCGGAGCAGTGGGTCGAGGAGATCCGCCGCCTGGGCATCGACCCCCTCGAGAACGCCCGCCGGGAGATGCCGTACTTCGACCTCGCCGGAGTCAACGACATCGCGGGCGAGGACGAGGGGCAGGGCCCGGACTTCGCGAAGGCGCTCGGCGACCGGGACACCGCCCGCGCCTGCGTGCTGCTCGCCCACCAGCCCGTCCAGATCCACGACGCCGTCGAGCACGGCGTCGACCTCCAGCTCTCCGGCCACACCCACGGCGGCCAGCTCTGGCCCGGCAATCTCATCGCCTCCGGCGCGAACCCCACCCTCGCGGGCCTGGAGCGCTACGGCGACACCCAGCTCTACGTCTCGCGCGGTGCCGGCGCCTGGGGTCCGCCCACCCGGGTGGGGGCACCGTCGGACATCACCGTGATCGAGCTCGCGTCGAAGCAGGCCTGAGCGCGCGCACCCTGTGAGTGGGCTGTGAAACCGGACCGAAACGCGCATCGGTAAGAACTTCCCCAACTCGTCAGATCTCCCTTCCCCCTGGTCAAAACCCTGTGATCGGGTGAGCCCGCCACGAAGGGGTGTGGCATACGCACAAGGGCCGCAACGGGCCTCAGAGGGCCTGGGGAGGGCACAGCCGATGCGATCGGTTCGCATACGGATACTCGCGGGGCTGCTGGTCCTGGCCGCCGCGGGCGTGGGCGCCTGGCAGCTCCTGCCGTCGAAGGGCGACGGGCAGACCATCACGGCGGCACGACGGACGGCGTCACCTCGCTCGACCCGGCCGGTGCCTACGACGCGGGTTCCTGGGCGTTGTTCAGCAACGTCTTCCAGTCGCTGCTGACCTTCGCGCCGGGCGGCACACCAAGCTCTGAACCGCCCGCCGAACCCTTTGAACCCGCTGAACCTCCGAGCCCTCTGAGACCTCCGAACCCCTGACGACCTGGGGCCGGTCGCCGGTCAGGGGTCGGAGCGCCGCCGGGCCGCCGGATCCGGGATGGCGTGCGTCATCCCCGGCAGGAAGTCCGTGAACAGCTCGTGCACCTCGCGCACGAGCGGCCGCAGCACCCGGAAGCGGGCCAGGGCCACGCCCCGCGCGGTGAGCCGGGCACCGCGTTCGGCGAGCCGGTAGCTGCGCTCGCGGCCCTCGGTCCGGTCGAAGATCCAGTACAGGCACAGTCCCATCTGGGACAGCCACATCAACTCGGGCAGGATGTCCCGCAGTTCCTCGGGCACCTTGGTCTTCGTCGCCCCGGCCAGCACGTCCCGGTGGACGCTGATGGCCTCCTCGCGCGCGTGCTCCGACTCCGGGGAGAAGGGGCTGAGCGGGCTGTCGGGGTCGGCGGCGTTCTTGAAGAACTGCACCGCGAACTCGTGGTAGGGCGCGGCGATGTCCAGCCAGGCCCGCAGCACCCCCGCGAGCCGGGTCTCCAGGTCGGTCTCCCGGTCCAGGATCTCCCGGACCGCCACCTGGTGCTCGGCGGCGATCCGGTCGTAGAAGCCCTGGATCAGGTGCTCCTTGCCCGCGAAGTAGTAGTAGGCGTTGCCGACGGAGACCCCGGCCTCCGTGGCGATGGCCCGCATCGTGGTCTTGTCGTAGCCACGCTCCTGGAACAGCCGCATGGCCGTCTCCAGGATCAGGGCGCGGGTCTGCTCGGACTTGGTGGGGGTGGCGCCGTCGTCGGGGCCGTCGTTCTTCGCGGGCACGGGAAGAGAGCCTAACGTCAGCACCCGTGCGGTCACCGAGGGGCGCAGGTGCCGTCGGCGCAGCCCGGGGCGGTGTAGCTCCAGCCGCTGTCCGGGGCGTACGACCATCCGTCCGCCCGCCGGTACACCCGGCCGCCCCACTGCGTCCCGCCGCGCTGCCCCCGAGGCCACCGCGCCCCGCGCCACTTGGCGGCGGCGAGCACCGCGCCCCTGGCGAGCAGAGCGCCGGACGGGGTGCTCAGCCGGTGGGCCAGCGGCCGGTGTTCGCGCAGCGCCCACAGGGTCACCACCCAGGCGGCGGGGCCCTGGTAGACCTGCCCGGCGTCACCGACGACGGTGATCTCGTCGAGGGTGGCGCCGTGGTCGAGGCCGGGAAAGCGTCGCCGGGCCTCCTCGGAGGCGGCCGGGACCAGCTCCAGCGGCACCAGGTGGGACTGCCGCAGGAGCCAGTCGCGCAGGAACGCGCACAGGGAGCACTCGGCGTCGTACAGGACGGTGAGCCGACGGAGCGGTGCGGGTGTGTTCATGCCGGTCGTGCCGGTGCCGGTGGCGTTCACGAGGGCCTCCGCTCAGGCCCGCGCCGACGGGGCGACCCAGCCCTGCGGCGGCACCGGCGGCACCTGCTCGCGCTCCATGGCCCCCCGGCGCCGGATCCGGTTCAGCACATAGACGTTGGCCAGGTGCATCGCACCGAGCACCAGCAGCACCACGCCGAGCTTCGTCGACAGGGCCTCGAAGACGCCGCGGGCGTCGGTGATGGTCCCGTCACCGCTCAGGTACAGGGCGACGAACCCGAGGTTGACCAGGTAGAAGCCGACCACCAGGAGGTGGTTGACGGCATCGGCGAGCTTCTCGTTGCCGTGCAGCACGTCGGCGAGGAAGACCTTGCCGTTCCGGCTGAGCGTGCGGGCCACCCAGACGGTCAGGCCGATGCTGACCAGCAGGTAGATGACGTAGGCGACGACCGTGCGGTCCA
Organism: Streptomyces sp. NPDC096046; assembly: GCF_040303285.1. NCBI lineage: Bacteria > Bacillati > Actinomycetota > Actinomycetes > Kitasatosporales > Streptomycetaceae > Streptomyces > Streptomyces sp. NPDC096046. The sequence continues at coordinate 44,151 of NZ_JBEOSZ010000023.1, forward strand.
TTGCCCCACCCTTCTTGAACACGTTCAAAACGCTGTCGGGAGTGACTCTAGACCTACTTTTGAACATGTTCAACACGTGGATCGGGGTGGTTGTCGGTGACGCCTCGTACTGTCGTCGGCATGGGAATGGTGACGTTCGTCGACGAGACCACGGCGGGGGAGCGGCGGACGGCCTGGGGGCTGGAGATCGCCGAAGAGCGCCTGACCGCACGGGAACTGATCCGGCGCCGGGTGTTCCAGGAGGTCGCAGGAGTGCAACGCCCGCAGACCGGAGATCTTCCAGGGCCTCGTACAGCCGGAGGACGCCGAACGCCTGCTGAACGGGTACGCGGTGCGCACGCCCCGCGCGGTATCGCCCCCGAGAGGCAGACGGCCCTGGCCGAGCGATGAGATCCGCAGACGTGTCCTGTTCCCCCGCCAACGGGAACGCTACGTTGAAGGCGCCGGATTCGAGGTCCTGGACATGAACGACGGCGCGGAGGCAGGGCTTACCGACCCCGCCGCGTACACAGGGGCGCGATAACTGACCTACGAAAGTTGACCGGAGTCACGCGAGGACTCCGGCTGGATCTCAGTCACTCGTCCTCGGCTGACCCGCCCTGAGGATCTCGGCCACGTCGAGGGTCACCTTGGCGCCGATGGAGTCGGGGAGGGTGACGAGCTCGCCGGGGGCGTGCGGGCGATGGTTCTCGTAGCCGCTTCCCACCGGGTTGGTCAGGACGTGGAGGCGTTGGTGCTTGCGGTCCACGATGACGTAGACCGGGACCTTGGCGTCGGCGTAGGCGGCAACCTTCGTCTTCAGGTCGTTCTTCCAGTTTGTGGAGGTGACCTCCACTACCAGGCGGAAGCAGACTGGTTCGTAGGCGTTGTTCTCGACGTGATGGTCCTCGAAATCGGCGTCCACGACCGCAAGATCGGGGATGGCGTAATCCTCCGGCTCCATGGGCAGCCAAAGACCGACGCCCTGAAGGACCTCGGTCCCGCCTCCATCCAGGTCGGCTGCCATGAAGGGACGCATGAGTTTGGTCAGCGCGCGAGCATGGGCGCCGTCAGGGGACGGGGTCACGAGGAGATGGCCTCCGATGATCTCGACGCGGTAGCCCGGATGGCGCTCCATGATCTCGTCGGCGATGGTCGTGAGGGTGACCGGCTCTTCGTCGTGGAAGGGCTGCTCGACGGAAGCTGCGGACATCAGGTGCCTCCTGGGAACTGGTGTCGAGAGCATCATCGTAGGCCGGACGACCTCGCTGCGACCCGTTCTGCTGCATTCACCCGATGGTGTGGCATATGCCAAAGGGCCCCGTCTCCAGCGGAAACAGGGCCCTCGAGCGCGGGCGGTCGACCTCAGTAGCGGCGCGTGATCAGCGCACGCTTCACTTCCGCGATCGCCTTCGTGACCTCGATGCCGCGCGGGCAGGCGTCCGTGCAGTTGAAGGTCGTGCGGCAGCGCCAGACGCCGTCGCGGTCGTTGAGGATCTCCAGGCGCTGCTCGCCGGCCTCGTCACGCGAGTCGAAGATGAAGCGGTGCGCGTTGACGATGGCGGCCGGGCCGAAGTACTGGCCGTCGTTCCAGAAGACCGGGCACGACGTGGTGCAGGCCGCGCAGAGGATGCACTTCGTGGTGTCGTCGAAGCGCTCGCGGTCCTCGGCCGTCTGGAGACGCTCACGCGTCGGCTCGTTCGTGTCCTTCGTGATGAGGAAGGGCATGACGTCCCGGTACGCCTGGAAGAACGGCTCCATGTCCACGACCAGGTCCTTCAGGACCGTCAGGCCCTTGATGGCCTCGACCGTGATCGGCTTCTCGGGGTTGATGTCCTTGATCAGCGTCTTGCAGGCCAGACGGTTCTTGCCGTTGATCCGCATGGCGTCCGAGCCGCAGATGCCGTGCGCGCAGGAGCGGCGGAACGTCAGCGAACCGTCGAGCTCCCACTTGATCTTGTGGAGGGCGTCGAGGACGCGCTCCTTGGGGTCGATCTCGACCTGGAAGTCCTCCCAGGTGGCGTCCGCCGCGACCTCCGGGTTGAAGCGGCGGACGCGGAACGTGACCGTGATGTAGGGGGAGTCGGCGAACCCGGGCTCGGGCTTGCCGGCCGCGTCTTCCTTGTCCAGAACAGGGGTAGCCATCAGTACTTACGCTCCATCGGCTGGTAGCGGGTCTGGACGACCGGCTTGTAGTCGAGACGGACGGTTTCGGAGCCGTCGGCGCCGACCTCGCGGTACGCCATGGTGTGCCGCATGAAGTTGACGTCGTCGCGGTTCGGGTAGTCCTCGCGGTAGTGACCGCCGCGGGACTCCTTGCGGGCGAGCGCGGAGACGGCCATGACCTCGGCGAGGTCGAGCAGGTTGCCCAGCTCGACGGCCTCCAGCAGGTCCGTGTTGAACCGCTTGCCCTTGTCCTGGATCGACACGTTCCGGTAGCGCTCGCGCAGCTCCGCGATCTTCTCGACCGCCGTCTTGATCGTCTGCTCGGTGCGGAACACCATGACGTTGGCGTCCATGGTCTCCTGCAGCTCGCGCCGCAGCTCCGCCACCCGCTCGGTGCCGGTGGAGTCGCGCAGCCGCTCCACCTGAGAGAGCACGAGCTCCGCCGGGTTCTCCGGCAGCTCGACGAACTCCGCCTTCTGCGCGTACTCCGCGGCGGCGATGCCCGCGCGCTTGCCGAAGACGTTGATGTCCAGCAGCGAGTTGGTGCCGAGGCGGTTGGCGCCGTGCACGGACACGCAGGCGACCTCGCCGGCCGCGTACAGGCCCGGGACGACCGTGGTGTTGTCCGCCAGGACCTCACCCTCGACGTTGGTCGGGATGCCGCCCATGGCGTAGTGCGCGGTGGGCTGGATCGGGATCGGGTCCGTGTAGGGCTCGATGCCGAGGTAGGTGCGGGCGAACTCCGTGATGTCGGGAAGCTTCGCGTCCAGCTGCTCCGGCGGGAGGTGCGTGAGGTCGAGGTAGACGTGGTCGCCCTCGGGACCGCAGCCGCGGCCCTCACGGATCTCCGTGTAGATGGAGCGGGACACGACGTCACGCGACGCCAGGTCCTTCATCACCGGCGCGTACTTCTCCATGAAGCGCTCGCCGTCCTTGTTGCGGAGGATGCCGCCCTCACCGCGGGCGCCCTCCGTCAGCAGGATGCCCATGCGCCAGATGCCGGTCGGGTGGAACTGGAAGAACTCCATGTCCTCCAGCGGCAGACCGCGGCGGTAGACCGCCGCCTGGCCGTCACCGGTCAGGGTGTGCGCGTTGGACGTCACCTTGAAGAACTTGCCGCAGCCGCCGGAGGCGTAGATCACGGACTTCGCGTGGAAGACGTGGATCTCGCCGGTGGCCAGCTCGTACGCCACGACACCGGCCGACTTCTTGACGCCGTCGACCTCGGTGATCAGCTGGTCCAGGACGTAGAACTCGTTGTAGAACTCCACGCCCTCCTTGACGCAGTTCTGGTACAGCGTCTGGAGGATCATGTGGCCGGTGCGGTCGGCCGCGTAGCAGGAGCGGCGGACCGGGGCCTCGCCGTGGTTGCGGCTGTGACCGCCGAAGCGGCGCTGGTCGATGGTGCCGTTCGGGGTGCGGTTGAACGGCAGGCCCATCTTCTCCAGGTCGAGGACGGAGTCGATGGCCTCCTTCGCCAGGATCTCGGCGGCGTCCTGGTCGACCAGGTAGTCACCGCCCTTGACCGTGTCGAAGGTGTGCCACTCCCAGTTGTCCTCCTCCACGTTGGCGAGCGCGGCGGCCATGCCGCCCTGCGCGGCACCCGTGTGGGAGCGGGTGGGGTAGAGCTTGGTCAGGACGGCGGTGCGGCTGCGCTTGGTCGACTCGATGGCCGCGCGCATGCCGGCGCCACCGGCGCCGACGATGACGGTGTCGTACTTGTGGATCTTCATGATTCTCGCAGCCCCGTGCCTAGCGGATGTTCGGGTCGAAGGTGAAGATCACCAGCGTGCCCAGCAGGATGGTGAACACCGTGGCGGTGTAGAGCAGGCCCTTGAGCCACAGCCGGGTGTTCGCGCGTTCCGCGTAGTCGTTGATGACCGTGCGCAGGCCGTTGGCGCCGTGCAGCATGGCGAGCCACAGCATCAGCAGGTCCCAGACCTGCCAGAACGGGGACGCCCAGCGGCCCGCCACGAAGGCGAAGCCGATCTTGGAGACGCCGCCGTCCAGCACGAGCTGGATCAGCAGGTGGCCGATGACGAGCACGACCAGCACGACGCCCGACAGGCGCATGAACAGCCAGGCCGCCAGCTCGAAGTTGCCGCGGGTGCTCTTCGGGCTCTTACGGGTGCGCTGGCGCGGGGCCTCGATGAGGGGCGCCGGGTTGTCGACGGTGTAGACGGCGCCGCCCTCGACGGGGCCGACGCCGGCGGCGGTCTTCTCAGACGTGGACATTGGCGTCAGCTCCCGAAGAGTTCACGAGCGGCGTGGCCGAGGACGGGGTAGATGGCCCCGAGCATCAGCACGACCCACAGGGCGACGACGGTCCAGAGCATCTGCTTCTGGTAGCGGGCGCCCTTGATCCAGAAGTCGACAGCGATGACGCGCAGACCGTTGAGCGCGTGGAAGAGGATGGCGGCGACGAGGCCGTACTCCAGCAGCGCGACGATCGGCGTCTTGTACGTGGCCACGACGGTGTCGTAGGCCTCCGGGGACACACGGACGAGCGCGGTGTCCAGCACGTGAACGAACAGGAAGAAGAAGATGAGGACGCCGGTGACTCGGTGAGCCACCCAGGACCACATTCCTTCCCGGCCGCGGTACAGCGTTCCAGCCGGCACGGAAGTTTCCTCCGGGAGCGGGGATTGGGGCCGCGCCGGCTTGGTGTGTCGGTCGGGCCCGGCCGGGTACGGTCCACCGGCCCCCAGCATCGTAGCGATGCGCTGCCGCTGGGCTGAGCGGGGGTCCCCCGGTGTGATCAAACTGGCACGCAAAGAGGTACGGGTGGGCTAGTGCGGCGAAGGGGGCGGGAGGGGTCTCCGGGGCCGCGGGGTGCGGGCCGTCAGTGGTCGATCGCGCAGTTCCCCGCACTCCTGAGGGCATCCAGCAGACGTCCCCGGGCGAGGCGCCGGAGCTCCTCCACCGCCACCACCCGCTCTTCCTCCGGATCGTTGGTCAATCGTGACCGGATGGCCGCGAGAAGGCGGTCCAGGGTCTCGGAGGGGGACAGACCGTCCAGGCAGATGACGAACGCGTGTCCGAAGCGGGCCTCGTAGGCGGCGTGGGCCGCGCTCAGGGCCGTGTGGGCCGCGGAGTAGGCGTCCGGCGGAAGGGTGGGCAGCGGCTCGACCGCCAGTGCCTCCGCGAGGTCGGACCAGGTCAGGTCGTAGGCCGCCTCGTCCGCGGCGGCCAGCAGGGAGTCCAGGTCCGGGTAGGGGCGGTGCTCCGCGACACGCCGGGCCCAGCGGTGGCTGCGCAGGCAGGAGAGGAGGGCCTGCTCCAGGTCCTCCTCGGAGGCCGCGTTGAAGTGCTCCACCGGTATGGCGAGCCGACCGGGGAGATCTGGGAGACGGTGCGCAGGCAGCGTGGGTCCTCGTGGGCGTCACGTGTGTCGGCAGGGCAAGCTGTGAGAGATGTGACGTCACGCTATCGAGTGCGACCATGACGTGTCCGAAGGATGCCTGAATTTCACCCGGCGGAGAGAGATTCGCAACGCGTGGTGGACGCGCGCCATCGAGCCCAGGGTTTTAGGTTGGCCGTGTGAGTCAGCACAGGCGCCGGGCTTCGGCGAAGCAGGAGAGCAAGCGGCAGGTGCTGACCGTGGCCATGGCGGTAGCCCTGGTCGTGGTCGCGGCCGGAGTGAGTCTCGGGCTCTGGGCGGCCTCGGGCGGTGCCGGCGGGACCACGGGCCAGGCGGCCGGGTCCTCGCGGGGGGCCACCGCGGCGGCGCCCCCGGACAGAGCGCCGGAGGCGAGCCCGACCCGCTCCTACCCCCTGTCCGAGGCGCCCCGCACCATCCCCGCCGTGCGCGAGCACGAGCCGGCGCGCGGCCCGGGCTGGCGTCCCGAGAAGGGCAACCGGGTGGTCGTGGACGACCCGGCGCTGGCCGACGAGGGGCGGCTGGTCGCCGGCGAGCTGGGGATGGCGTACGCCGGTGAGAAGGACGACCGGCGGGCCGGGGACCTGAGGCTGGCGCTCAACCGTGACAAGGGCGCGAACCCCGAGTCGTACGTGATGACCGTGCGCGACGGGCGGGTGGAGATCGACGGGCCGTCCGACACCGGGGTCTTCTACGGCACCCGCACGCTCAAGCAGGAGACGCGCGACGGCGGCACGGCGCCCGAGGGTGTCGTGAAGGACGAGCCGGCCAAGGCGCAGCGCGGGTTCATGCTGGACATCGCGCGCAAGCACTTCACGGCCGGCTGGATCGAGGACCGGATCCGGGAACTGGGCGACCTGAAGTTCAACCAGCTGGGACTGCACTTCTCCGACGACCAGGGGTTCCGGATCGAGTCAACCTCGCACCCCGAGATCGTGTCGCGGCAGCATCTGACCAAGGCGCAGGTGCGGAAGATCATCGACCTCGCGCAGAGCCGGCACATCACGATCGTGCCCGAGATCGACTCGCCCGGACACCTCGGCGCGGTCCTCGACGCCCACCCCGACCTGCAACTGCGCAGCGCGCAGGGGTCGGCGGTACGGGGCGCCATCGACATCTCCAAGGCCGAGAGCGCCGACCTCATCGACGACCTGCTGAACGAGTACGCGGACCTCTTCCCCGGCGGGCCCTGGCACCTCGGCGGCGACGAGTACCAGGCGCTGACCCGGTCGAACCCGGAGGCCTCGTTCCCGCAGCTGGCCGCCGCCGCCCGGGAGAGGTACGGCTCCGGCGCGACGGTCGCCGACCTCGCCACCGGCTGGCTGAACGACCGGGCCGACACCGTCCGGGCGCATCAGCGCGTCCCACGCGCGTGGAACGACGGCTTCTTCCGCGGCACCTCCGTCCAGGCCGCCGAGGACATCCGGGTCGCCTACTGGACCGGCAAGGAGATCGGCGCCCGGGCGCCCCTGGAGTACCTCCAGGCGGGCCGCGAGGTGATCAACTACAACGACGAGTTCCTGTACTACGTGCTCGGTGAGCCGCAGACCTTCGTCTATCCGACGGGGCAGCGCATCTACGAGCAGTGGACGCCGCGGGTGCTGCGCGGCACCGCGGCCGTGCCGGCGCGTTACGACGGCCAGATCCTCGGCGGGTCCTTCGCGGTGTGGTGCGACCTCGCCGACTCCCAGACGCAGGAGCAGGTGGCGGCCGGGATCCGGATGCCGCTGCGGGCGACCGTCCAGAAGCTGTGGGACCCGGGCAAGCCCGAACTGTCCTGGGCGGAGTTCCGGACGCTGGCGGACAGGCTCGGCTGACCCGGCATGAATTGCCCCATACGGCTGCGAACTCCCGTACGACTGTGGTGGTGTTCTGACCGCAGCAGGAAGCGAACACGCCGGGGGGAACCGGAACATGGGCTACTGGGGATACTTCGTCGTGGGCCGGGGGGAGCGGCCGCTGCCGGAGCTGGACGCGCTGGCGGGGGCCGCGGAGGGACTCGTACGGCACGCCTCGGCGCCGGGCGGCTGGCAGGTGTGGGAGTACCCGAGCGGCGACGGCGACATCGGGAACATGAACGCCCTCGCCCGGGAGACCGGGGCGCCCGCGCTCTTCGGGTACGTCATGAACAGCGAGTGCGTGGTGCTGGAGGCCGCGGCTCCCGAGAGCGGGGCGTGGACCACCTGCCTCGCGCGCTCCGCCATGGCCGGGTACCTGGGGGCGGACCGCGAGGGCCTCACGCTGGAGGACTACTTCCTGGAACCCGGCGACGCCGCCGAGCGTGCCGTGCGCTGGGCCACCGAGGCGGGGTGCGAGGTGAGCGCCGAGTCGCTGCTGGACGTACTCACGGCAGACCCCGATCCTCCCCCACTCTCGGCTTCGCTCGAGCGGGGGGACCCCACGGCCGAAAACCTGCTGTTCCGCTTTCTCGACAGGCTGGGCGTGGTGCCCCTGTGACACTCCGGGGCCGTTGCACGCAGTAAGGGGAAGTGCGGGTTCCGTGAGGGGCGAAGGCCGGTAACGGCCTGATCGGGCCCCCGGGGCGGCCCGCGGAGGGAGACGTGGATGAGCCTGGTGGAGTTGATCGCTCAGGCCGACGAACGCGGGCTGGCCGCGAGCGGGCTGGCTTGTTTGGACCGGTGCGTGCCCCTGCTGGGCGGCGACGACGAGATCCTGCGACCGGTGTGGGCGAGCCTCGGTGACGGCGCGGACGCCGGTGAGTGGGGTGAGCGGCTGGAGCAGGTGCGGGCGAAGCTGGACGCCGTCGGCGACGGGGACGAGGCGGTCGTGCTCGCCCACCGGATGCTGCGGGCCGCTCCCGCCGAGCGGTCCGCCGCCGCGGTGCGTGTGTGGGCCGACGCCTGCTCCGTCGCCGCCCTGCAGATCCACCGGTTCCTGGACACCGCCGAGGACGAGGCCGCGTCCGTGGACTCCCGCCGTGAGGGCCGGACGGAGGGCATGTCGCCCCTCGTCGCCGCCGAACTGCGCCGCCAGATCACCGTGCTGGAGGTCCTGGCCGGACACGGCCCGGCCGGTCTGCGCCGGGCGCTGGAGGTGTCGGTCGAGGGGCGCCGGGTGCTGCGCGCGGTGGTGTCCCGCCGGAGCCGCCGACGGGGCTGACGGTCCCCACCGGCCTAAACCCGCTTCCTGGAAGAGTCCTGTGACTGTCCCTCGAGCAAGGTGGGGCGGTCCTGCGCCGCTTCGGGGGAGCCGCCGATTCCGGGTGACGAAACGCTTCGCCGCAGCGCTTTCCGGAATGTGACGACTCAAGCGGAGACCAGGCCGTCGGCGGCTGCCAAGCCGCGGCGGTGGGCGGCGGACACGGTGGCGACGATGCGCGAGGGAGCACGGCTGCGCCTCGACTACTCGGAGCAGAGCCTGTGGAGCGTCGACCGGATGATCGAGGGGATACGGCGGGAAGGAGCGCCCGGCGCCGCCGTCCAGGAGGTGCTGCGCGGCTTCGGGGCGTACGCCGGTGAGGTGATGGCGCGTCAGACGGGCGCCGAGTGGTGGGCGACCGGCGGAGACCACTGGATCCGCACCCCCGACGGGCGCCTGTGGGACCCCATCGAGGAGGCCCGCCGCTGCTACGCGGGCCACGGATCGCTGCGGCTGCTGTGCCGGGACGCGGGGCGGGCCGCGCCCCGGCGTTAGCGTCGGCGCGCGAGCACGTCTTCGTCCACGTCCACCTCTTCGTCCTCGCCCTCGTCTTCGTCCTCGCTCTCGTCTTCGTCCACGTCCTCGTCCCAGAGTCCCGCTGGCTCCGGGGCGGTCACGGCGGTCACGGCGGGCGTGGCGGGGTTCGCGGCCAGGGTGCGGATCTCGGGCAGGTCGTCGTAGAGGTGCTGCCCGGGGCACGCGGTCGGGTAGCCGTCGCGGTGGCCGGAGATGCGGGGGAACGTCACTTTCTGCCCCAGCTTGTACTTGCCGTTGTCGGCACCGGAGGTCAGTACGACCGTCCCGGCCGGGTCGTGGCCGTAGAGGCCGAGCTTCCAGGCCGCGACCTTCGCGACCGACTTGCGCACGACGGCGCCGGGGACGGCCGTGGAGTATTCGCCGAGCACCGAGACGCTGCTGGTGGCGGTGTTGAACCCGAAGGTGTGCGCGCCGAGGACGGGCTTGTCGATGCCGCCCGCACGGCCCTCGAACACGGTGCCGCACTTGTCGACGAGGAAGTGGTAGCCGATGTCGTTCCAGCCGTTGCTCTTCACGTGGTAGAGGAAGACGCCGCGCACGATCGACGCCGACTCGGAGCACAAGTAGTCGTTGGTGCCCGCCGTGTGGTGGACGAACATCGCCTGGGTGCCACCGGTGTAGGTGGGCGGGTCCTTGACCAGGGACTCGTCGGCGCCCCAGGAGGAGCGCGAGGTCACGACGGGCCGCTCGGCGGCGAGCGGCCCGGCGGCCGGCCCGACCTCCTCCGGCCCGACGACCGAGGTGTGCACGGTGCCCGACCCGGCCTCGGGGTCGACCAGTTCGACCCGCAGCCCCGCCGGCAGGCGCGAGCCCGAGACCCGCACCTGGACGCCGTCCGAGGGCCCGGTCCACAGCGGCTGGGTGCTGCCGCGCACCCCGGCCCGGTCACGGTCGGGGCCGGCCTCGGGCGTCCGGACGTCGGTCTCCAGAGGGCGCCACGTGCTCCAGGCGCCGCTCTCGCGCGAGCGGGTGCGCACGTAGGCGGTGCCGTCCAGGGCCTCGTGCGGGTCGTCCCAGGTGATGCCGAGCAGGCTGAACGGCTCGGTGGTGCGCGGGGCGAGGGACCGCTCGTACGGGTCGCCGTCCGGCACGCGGAGCGTGTGCACCCCGTCCGAGGAGGAGGCCCGGGCAGGCTGGTTCAGGCCGAGGACACCGAGGGCCAGGACGGTGGCGACGGCGGTGCGCAGGAGGCGGGGTGTCATACGGCGCTCGCCTTTCGTGGGCGGTTGCATCGCGAGCAGAGCTCCCCGGTGGCGAACTCGGCCGAAACCTCGGCGGCGCCGGGCTCCCGAGGACGGCGGGCCGGGTTGACCCGAACGGGCGTGGGCCCTCCGCATCCGGCGCGCTGTGACACTTCCGCGCGGACCGGCGCTGATCACCGTGGGAGGGCGCGCTCGGCACGGACGAGGACGGTACTTGGGTCAGGGAGCGGAACCCCGGCGCGGGCAGGCGTACGACGGGGAACTGGGCGCGGCCGTCGCGCGGGCCCAGCAGGGTGACGAGGCGGCCTTCGCGGTCGCCTACCGGTTCGTGCAGCCCGGCCTGCTCGGCTATCTGCGCGGCCTGGTCGGGGACGACGCGGAGGACGTGGCGTCCGACGCCTGGCTGGAGATCGCCCGGGACCTCGGCCGCTTCCGGGGCGACGGGGCCGGCTTCCGGGGCTGGACGGCGACCATCGCCCGGCACCGGGCGCTGGACCACCTGCGCCGGCAGCGGGTACGACCCCGGTCGTCCGCGCTGGAGCAGGACGTCCTGGAACTGCCCGGGCCGCAGAGCACGCACGACCAGGCGCTGGAGGCCCTGTCCACCGAGCGCGCCCTGGAGCTGGTCCGTGGGCTGCCGCGCGACCAGGCCGAGGCCGTGCTGCTGCGTGTCGTGGTCGGCCTCGACGGCCCGGCCGCCGCGCGGGTCCTGGGCAAGCGGCCGGGCGCGGTCCGCACGGCCGCCCACCGGGGCCTGAAACGCCTCGCCGGGCAGCTGGGCGCGGAGAGTGTGACGGATGAAGCCCCCCGGACGCTGGGTGAGTCGACATGAGCGGAACCGGCGGTTTCGCTCACGGTCCGGGCGGGTCGCGTGGACCCGGCGCCCTGAACAGGGCGGACCGGCGGGACGTACTGGTGGAACCCGGCGGCCCGGCCGGCCCCACCGGGGCGGACGGATCGATCGAATCGAGCAGGGACGGATACGGACATGGGTGAACGGCAGAGCGGCGGCGGACTGTCCGGCCGTGGTTCCCGTCACGCCCTCCTGGACTCCGACGTCGAGGCGCTGCTCATCGCCTCCCTCGTCAGGGACGGTGTCGACGCCGAGGCCGAGCAGCGGGCCGTGGCCGCCTTCCGGGCCGCCCGGGACGCCGAGGGCCTGCACACCCGCGGCCACCGCCGGGACGACTGGCGGGCCGGGGAACGGCGGCACCTGGGCCGGTCCCTGAAGACCACGCTCTCCGTCCTGGCCGCCAGTCTCACGCTGGGCGGTGTCGCCGCGGCGGCGATCGGCGTGGCGGGGTCGCCGGAGGAGGGCACCACGGACGCCCCCGACCGCAAGCCCGCCCCGAGCAGCGCCCCGCAGGACCCGGCCGGGAAGCCTCCCCCCGGCGGTCACAGCCCCGGCACCGGCAGCGGCTCGGCCCCGGCCCACCCCGGTCGGCCGTCCCCCGCGCAGGACACCGAGGCCCACTGCCGCGCCTACGAGCGGGCCGGGGGGCGCGGCGAGGCCATGGAAGCGACGGCCTGGCAGCGTCTGGCGACCGCCGCGGGCGGTGAGAGGAACGTCACGGCGTACTGCGCCGGACAACTGGCCGAGCCCAAGAGCGGGAACGGTGGCTCCGGGAACGGCGACCCCGGCCGGGGCGGCGGCTCTTCCACCGCGGACAAGGGCCGGGCGAACCGGCCGGACAACGCCGGGAGCGGTGAGCCGGGCAACGGAACGGGCAAGGAGGGGAGCGACTCCGAGCGCTCCCAGCCCAAAAGCCGTCACCGGTAAGGGATTTCCGCGAGCGCCGGTCGGCACCGCTCAGCGGTGCTGCGGACCCGGCGGTAACCGCCATGGCAACGGCCGGAGCCGCCACCCCCCACAGGAGAGGCCCCGGCCGTCGCGCGGCACGGGCCGCGCGGCGGCCCGTATCCCCTACAGCGCGCGGGGTGCGTTTTCTGTCACACCCCGCCGCGTCACGGCTTAGTTGCATCCCGGGCGGACATGGACGGGGAGTGGTTTCAGGTCGTAACGTGCCATTCGCGCCAACGGCGATGGCGGCAAGACCACCGCAACCACCTGCGGTCTTGTAACCGCAACCACCTATTGGGCAACCACGACGGCGAGAACCCGGTCCGCGCGAGCGGCGCCGGTCGAGGCGCAGAAGGGCGCGCGGTGCTGGGGGACGACGCGGAGCTGACCGCAGCGGTGCGCGCGGCACAGGACGGAGAGGAAGACGCGTTCCGGACTGTGTACCGCACCGTGCATCCGCGGCTGCTCGGGTACGTACGGACGCTGGTCGGCGACCCCGACGCCGAGGACGTGACGTCCGAGGCGTGGCTGCAGATAGCCCGCGATCTGGAGCGGTTCACCGGCGACGCGGACCGGTTCCGCGGCTGGGCCGCCCGGATCGCCCGCAACCGCGCGCTGGACCACATACGCATGCGCGGGCGAAGGCCCGCGATCGGCGGGGACGAGACCGAACTGACCGGCCGGCCGGCCGAGTCCGACACCGCCGGCGAGGCCATCGAGGCGCTCGCCACCGACGGCGCGTTCTCCCTGATCTCCCGACTGCCCCAGGACCAGGCCGAGGCGGTCGTGCTGCGCGTGGTGGTGGGGCTCGACGCGAAGACCGCCGCCGAGACGCTCGGCAAGCGCCCGGGCGCGGTCCGTACGGCGGCGCACCGGGGCCTGAAGCGGCTCGCCGAACTGCTCGGCGACGATCCGCAGGCCGATCCGGAATCGGCCGGGGTGCTCGACGCCCTGCCGCCCCAGAGAGAACCGCGCGGCGGTGCCGTGACGTCCGCAGGTGTGACGCGTAGCGTGACGCGGACGCAGAAGGATGTGTGATGGCCGACGAGCAGTACAGGTGGCTGGACGGCGAAACGGCGGAGCGTTTGCTGAGCGGAGAGCCACCGGAAGCTGTCGAAGGCGCCCACCGCGGCGAGGCCGAACGGCTCGCCAGGACACTCGGCGCGCTGTCCGTGCCACCCGCGCCGACCAGCGAGGAACTCCCCGGTGAGGCAGCCGCGGTAGCCGCTTTCCGCAAGGCCCGCGAGGAACGCGCCGACGCTGTGACCGCCTCCACCGCCCCTCGTGAACAGGCCCCCGCCAGGACCGCCGACGCCGGGCTGGTCCGGATCGGAACCGCGCGCGTCGGCGGCCCGGGTGGCGTCCGGCGCTCCCGCGGGATCCGCCCGGCCGGCCTGGCGCTGGCCGCCTCACTGGCCGTCGGCACGGTCGGCGGAGTCGCCGTCGTGGCCGGAACCGGAGTCCTGGGAACACCGTTCGGCGGCGACGAGACCGACCCCGGTGCCTCCGTCTCGGCCGCCACCACTCCTCCCGAGCGCCTCCTGGTCTCACCCTCGCCGACCGACTCCGGGCGGGGCGAGGGGGTTCCCGGCGACGACGCCCCGAACAACTCCGCGACGGGCGGCGCCGGTGACCCCGGGCGGAACGGGACCCGCGAGGACACCACCGGCAAAGGCGGCGCCGACGCCCGGGAGGACCGACCCGACAGTCGCGAGGCGATCGCCCGGGCCTGCCGCGACCTGCGCGACGGCAAGCGCCTGGACGACGACCGCAGGCGCGCCTTGCGGGACGCGGCGGGCGGCACGCGCGTGTGGAAGTACTGCAAGGGCGTCCTGTTCATGGCCGATCCCCGCTCCGGCGAGCCGGACGAGAAGGACACGGGGCAGGGGCAGGGGCAGGGCCACGGCAAGGGCCGGGACGGGGAGCGGGACCGCGGTCAGGACCGGGAGGCGGACAAGGCGGAGCGGAAGGCCGAGCGGAAAGCCGACCGGAAGCCCGACCGGAAGGACGACCAGAAGGCCGGTCGGCAGGCCGGGGCGAAGAGGACCGACGCCGGCCACCGTCGCACCGGGCACTCCCTCGCACCCCTGCGACCTGCGCTTTTGCACGCTGCGGAAAACTTCTGGCCGAAGGTGTGACGTTTTCGGCTGCCCCGGCGCAGTAATGAGTGAGCCGACTGGTCATCGGCCGTCGCACAGAGCCGGGGTTCCCCCCGTACCTACGGCTCGTGCACCTGAGCGCGGGCGGGACACGTTCCCCCGGTCCCGCCCGCGCCCCTAACCCCGCTCTTCCGCCGTCACCAGGACACGACGACTCTGTCGCCGTCGCGGACCCGCGCGAACAGCTCGGCGATCGCCGCCTCGTCCCGTACGTTGACGCAGCCGTGCGACGCGCCCGCGTAGCCCCGCGCGGCGAAGTCCGCCGAGAAGTGCACGGCCTGGCCGCCGCTGAAGAACATCGCGTAGGGCATGGGCGAGTCGTAGAGCGTCGAGACGTGGTCGCGGGACTTCCAGTAGACGGAGAAGACGCCCTCCCGGGTCGGCGTGTACTGCGAGCCGAAGCGGACCGCCATCGTCGACACCGTCTGTCCGTCGACCATCCAGCGCAACGTCCGGCTGGTCTTGTCGATGCACAGCACCCGGCCCGTTCGGCAGCGCGGGTCCGGCGGGTCGGCCGGCTGGCCGCCCATCAGATACAGGTCCCAGCGGCCCGGCTCCCGCGTCATGCGCAGCAGCCGCTGCCAGGTGACGGCGTCGGCCTTCCCGGTGCGCGGCAGCCCGCGCTTGCCCTGGAAGCCGCTGACCGCCCGCTCCGTCGGCTCGTCGTACGTCCCGGTCGGCCCCTCGAACAGCCAGGCGACCTGCCGCAGCCTGGCCTGGAGCTCCCGGACGTCCCGGCCGGTGTCACCGCGGGACCACAGCACGCGGGGCGGGGCCGGGGCGGCGCCGGGCTTGTCGTCGCCGGACGGTGGCGCGGTGCTCGGCCCGTCGCCGTCATGGTCGCCACCGGCCGCCGTGCGGCCCGGGGACGGGGTGCCGGGCAGCTCGATGTGCACCGGCGAGCGGCCCTTGTCCTCGCCGTCGGGGGCCTGCACCGTGCAGCCGGTCAGCACGGCCGCCACGGCGAGTCCCGCTGCGCACGCTCTCCCCATGTCCGTCCTACGCACACGGCCCCCCACTCGTCTCACGGGTCTGCCCGGATGTCACCTCCAGATGCTTCCCCGGGCGTGACCCGCCGCGAACCAGGGGGCATCGTGGTGAGCGAGGTCACTGCTCTGCGGGAGGCAACCCACCATGGCGCGTGAGTCGGAGTCCGGACTGCCCATCGAACCGGTCTACGGGCCGGGGGCCCTGGAGGGCTGGGATCCGGCGGAGAGGCTGGGGGAGCCGGGGGCGTACCCGTACACGCGGGGGGTGTATCCGTCGATGTACACGGGCCGTCCGTGGACGATGCGCCAGTACGCGGGGTTCGGTACGGCGGCGGAGTCCAACGCCCGCTACCGGCAGCTGATCGCGCACGGGACGACGGGTCTGTCGGTGGCGTTCGACCTGCCCACGCAGATGGGCCACGACTCCGACGCGGCGATCGCGCACGGGGAGGTCGGCAGGGTGGGGGTGGCGGTCGACTCGGTCGAGGACATGCGGGTGCTGTTCGGCGGCATTCCGCTGGATCAGGTGTCGACGTCGATGACGATCAACGCCCCGGCGGCCCTGCTGCTGCTGATGTACCAGCTGGTCGCCGAGGAGCAGGGCGTCAGCGCGGATCGGCTGACCGGGACGATCCAGAACGACGTGCTGAAGGAGTACATCGCGCGCGGGACGTACATCTTCCCGCCCAAGCCGTCGCTGCGGCTGGTCGCGGACATCTTCCAGTACTGCCGGGCCGAGATCCCGAGGTGGAACACCATCTCGATCTCCGGCTACCACATGGCCGAGGCGGGGGCTTCGCCCGCGCAGGAGATCGCCTTCACCCTGGCCGACGGCATCGAGTACGTGCGCACGGCGGTCGCGGCCGGTATGGATGTCGACGACTTCGCGCCGCGGTTGTCGTTCTTCTTCGTGGCCCGCACCACGATCCTGGAGGAGGTCGCCAAGTTCCGTGCCGCGCGGCGGATCTGGGCGCGGGTGATGCGCGAGGAGTTCGGCGCGACGAACCCGAAGTCGCTGATGCTGCGTTTCCACACGCAGACGGCCGGGGTGCAGCTGACGGCCCAGCAGCCGGAGGTGAACCTGGTCCGGGTGGCGGTGCAGGGGCTGGCGGCGGTGCTGGGCGGCACACAGTCACTGCACACCAACTCCTTCGACGAGGCCCTCGCCCTGCCCACCGACAAGTCCGCGCGGCTGGCGTTGCGCACCCAGCAGGTCCTCGCCCACGAAACCGACGTCACCGCCACCGTCGACCCGTTCGCCGGGTCCTACGCCGTCGAGAGGATGACCGACGACGTCGAGGCCGCCGCCGTGGAGCTGATGACCAAGGTCGAGGAACTGGGCGGCGCCGTCGAGGCCATCGAGCGGGGCTTCCAGAAGAACGAGATCGAACGCAACGCCTACCGCATCGCCCAGCAGACCGACTCGGGCGAACGGGTCGTGGTCGGCGTCAACCGCTTCCGCCTCGACGAGGAAGAACCCTATGAACCCCTGCGCGTCGACCCCGCCATCGAGGCCCGCCAGGCCGAGCGCCTGGCGGCACTGCGCGCGGAACGCGACCAGCCGGCCGTCGGCACCGCACTGGCCGCGATGAAGAAGGCCGCCGAAGGCGACGACAACGTCCTCTACCCGATGAAGCAGGCCCTGCGCGCCCGGGCCACCGTCGGCGAGGTCTGTGACGCACTGCGCCAGGTGTGGGGGAAGCACGTCCCGTCGGACGCCTTCTGACCGGCGGGGAGCGTCCCGTACACGTCGTACCCGGCTGTCGGGCCCGCGTGCGACACTCCTTCGCATGCTCGGTGTCGTCGATCTGCCCACCTATCTGGCGGGCCTCGTCCTGATCATTCTGCTGCCCGGCCCCAACTCGCTGTACGTGCTGTCCGTGGCCGCCCGGCGCGGCGTGCGTGCCGGGTACACCGCCTCCGCCGGCGTCTGGTGCGGTGACGCGGTGCTGATGACGCTGTCCGCGGCCGGGGTCGCCTCGCTGCTGCAGGCGAACGCCGTGCTGTTCGCCGTGGTGCAGTACGCGGGGGCCGGATATCTGACGTGGCTGGCCATCGGCATGCTGCGGGCCGCGTGGGGCATGTGGCGGACGCGTGCCGAGCGGACCGCCGACGGTGAGACTCCCACGCCCGCCGGGGAGCGGCCCTTCCGCCGCGCCTTCGTCGTCAGCCTGTTCAACCCCAAGGCGATCCTGTTCTTCGTCGCCTTCTTCGTCCAGTTCGTGGACCCGGCGTACGCCTACCCGGCCCTGTCCTTCGTCGTCCTCGGCGTCCTCGCCCAGCTCGCCAGCGTGCTCTACCTGAGCGCGCTGATTTTCGGCGGCACCCGGCTGGCCGCGGCCTTCCGCCGCCGCAGGCGCCTGTCGGCGGGGGCGACCTCGGCGGCGGGCGCGCTGTTCCTGGGCTTCGCGGTGAAGCTGTCCCTGGCGAGTTCGTAGGGCAGTCGCGCCGACCGGCCGAAGCGGGCCGGGTAGGACCACGACCGGCCCGCGCCGACCGGCCGAAGCGGGCCGGGTAGGACCACGACCGGCCCTTCGAGGAGCGACCCGCCCTCGTGATCGGGGGGATCGGGGCGCGCGCTGTGGGGTCTCTCATGACGCCGTCCGGCGTGTCAGGCCCGTTTCGCGCGAGCCCGCCGCACGGCCCGGGTGACCGGTTGAACGTCCTCTGAACGGATCAGCGGGCCTTCGCCAGCGCCGCCCGCAGCCGGGGCGTCAGCGGCTTCTCCACATATGTGTTCAGCACCCACGCCAGCAGCAGCATCGACGCCACCGTCAGCGCGAACGTCACCCCGGACGCCAGTCCCAGACCGCGGTGCAGGGCGTGGATCACCACCCAGCCGAGGTGCTCGTGGACCAGGTAGAAGGGGTACGTCAGCGCCCCCGCGACCGTCAGCCACCGCCAGTTCACCCGGTTGAGCAGGCCCAGCGCGATCGCGGCGACCGCCACGAAGCCGACCGTCACGACGGCGATGATCCCGAACGCGGAGCGGTGGGAGAAGGCCTCCGGGCCGGGGGCGTGCCAGAGGTCCTGCACGGCGTAGTGCTGGCCGATCAGCCAGCTGACGGCCACGATGCCCCACCCGTAGACGTCCCGCCGGTCGCGGTGCACGAGGTAGAGGCCGACGCCGCCGATGAAGAAGGGCGCGTACTCGGGCATCAGGACGATGTCGAGCAGCGGCATGTTCGCGTTCTCGGCGATCACCGCCGCCAGCGTCCAGCCCGCGCAGAACGTGATCACCCGGCGGCGGTTCGCCCCGGGCAGCACCACGCACAGCGCGAACAGGGCGTAGAAGCGGACCTCGGCCCACAGGGTCCAGCACACGCCGAGCACCCGGTCCACGCCGAGCGGCATCTGCAGCATGGTCAGGTTGACCAGGGCGTCGCTGGGCGAGACCGCCTTGTAGGCCACCACCGGCAGCGCGAACACCGCCGTGACGATGAGCACCGCCGCCCAGTAGGCGGGCAGCAGCCGGGAGGCGCGGGAGGCGAAGAACGACTTCAGGGGCCGGCCCCAGCCGCTCATGCAGATCACGAACCCGCTGATCACGAAGAAGACCTGGACGCCGAGGCAGCCGTAGGCGAACAGCGAGTGCAGAGTGGGGAACTGATCTTTCGGCGAGCTGCCCCAGGCCTGGGCGACCTCACCGCCGCGCCCGCCGTAGTGGTACAGCGCCACCATCAGCGCGGCCAGCAGCCGCAGCCCGTCGAGGGCGCGCAGCCGCCCGCCGGAGTCCTTCTCGCGCCGTGGGACGGTCGTGGCGCCCGGTGTCTCGACCAGCACGGCGACGCCGGGCCGGGGCTTGCGGGTGCTGACGACCGTCTCGGTCACGCTGAAAACCTCTGTGTGGTTCGTATGTCCTTCGCCCGCGCCGCCTGTGGGCGGGCGCCTGTCACCCTAGGACGAGAGGTGACGCGATTTCGTTCGATGGCGACAGGCTTCGCCCGCCGGACTCCATGGGTTCATCTGGATGTCGCCGGAGGGCGCCGATGGGCGGGACCGGCTCAGCGGCGTACCGCCTTGCGCAGCGCCCGGGCCCGCCGGACCACCCGGCGTGCCGTGGAATTGCGCGGCAGGAACGCCAGCCGCTGCGGAATGCCGCCGGGCAGCCCGAGCGCGGTGAGACGGCGCTTCTTGAAGTAGCGCCGGGTGCGCGGGCCGAGATGCCGGGCGAGGAACTGCTCGGCCTGCGGGCGCAGATCCGGGTAGATCTGCGGCTGCATGGCGAACCCGAGGGCGGTGAGGAGCCCGGACAGCCGTTCGGCCGGCAGTGCGTCCTCCTGCCCGCCGTCCTCCAGGCCGGGCAGCAACGCGTCCGCCAGAATGGTCGGCACCCGGTTGCTGTTCTGGTACGGCGTCAGCCGCTCCAGCAGCAACTCGGTGCCGATGCGGGCGACCGGCAGGCCGTAGAACACGGACGCCGTGAACAACGCGGTCGAGAAGCAGCCGACGACCAGTGCGGGCCGGGCCCGGTCGAACAGCGCCTCGGCGAGCACCGGCGTGTCCAGGACCGTGAAATCCACACCGAGTTGCCCGGCCTCGGCCTCCAGGGCGCGGCTGTAGCGGGCCGGTGCGGTCGGGTGCGGTTTGAAGACGACCGTGCGGTGGCCGCGGGCGACGGCGCCCCGCATCATCCGCACGTGCAGGTCCTCCTCCTCCTCGGGGGAGAGGATGTTCAGCGCGGACAGGTACTGGCCGAGCAGCAGCGCCGCGTCGCCGGGCAGGGCGGGCAGTTCGGACACGGTCCCGGTGATCTCGCCGAGCACCTTCAGGAAGGCGGGCGTCGGCACCAGGTGCGCCGGCACGCCGAACTCGGTCAGCAGCATCGGCGTGAGCCCCGGCACGAGGTCGAGGTGCAGCAGCCGCCGCACGCGCGTGCCCACCAGCGGGTCGAGCTTGTTGCGGGTGGGGCCGTAGCTCATCAGCCCGTCGGCGTAGACGTCGATGGGCGCGTCGGTGAACAACTGCGCCACCGTCAGGGCCGGCGCCACCTGGAGGGACTCCAGCACCAGGCTCACCCGGTCGTCGCCGAGGCCCCACAGCAGCCGCAGATAGCGCTCGAAGAGGGGGATGTCGTCGGCGCGCGGCGCCCACGCCCCGGGGTGGAAGGGGCGGATGGCCTCGTTCCAGGACAGCACCTCGTCGAAGTGCTCGCCCAGCGGCGCGAAGCCCGGCATCTCGTCGAGGGCCGGAGCCGTCTCCGGGGTGGTGGTGTTGTTGAACACCAGCAGCACCCGGCGGTCCGGCTCCTCGAAGAAGTCGGAGTCGATCGCGGCGGCCAGGGTGGCGACGCCGTACAGCGTCGAGGCGCAGAAGATCTGAGTGGTCCCGGGCATCAGGCGGTCGCTCCCGTCGTGGTCACCCGGCGCCGCAGCCGCCGCAGCTTGGACGAGCGGTCCATGTCCATGGCCTCCAGTGCGTCGGCGAGTGCGTCCTGCGGCATGCGCTTGATGGCCGCCGCGCTCATCGACCGCAGCTGCCTGGCCACGGCCGGTTCGAACCGGTCTTCGTTGGAGAGGTGGTGGGCGATGATCGCGCAGTAGGTGCGCACCGCCTTGGGCAGCAGCCGGTCGGCGTCGCGGTCCGCGGCCGTCTCCTCGATCACCTGGTCGAAGGCACGGATGAAGTCGAGCTGGCGGACATCGCCGATCTGCGTCAGGGACGAGGCGACCCCGCGCCGGTAGAACACGCCCAGCAGGCTCACCACGGCGAACGACTCCGCCTCACGGTGCAGCTTCCAGATCCACGGCCGGTCCTCGGCCGTGCGCAGCCCGTCGGTGAAGTGGAGCACGCCCTTGTCGACGAGGCGCCGGTGGTAGGCGCCGGCCCAGGCGTAGGCGTAGTCGACGGAGGTGGAGCGGTGGGCGGGGAGGATCGCCTCCCGCGGGTCGAACGCCTCCCAGCGGCGGCCGACCGGGACCCGGTGCACGGAACGGGCGCGCGCGGTGGCCTGCACATGGTCGGTGCGCACGAAGTCGCACGCCAAGTCGTCCATCGCGGACACCAGTTCGGTGAGGTAGCCGGGGGCCAGCCAGTCGTCACCGTCCAGGAACGTCAGGTACTCGCCCTGCGCGGCGTCCAGGCCGGTGTTGCGCGCGGTGGCGAGCCCGCCGTTCCGCTCGTGGCGGATGTACCGCACCCGGGCGACATCCGAAAGCTCCTCGGCCGCTCGTTCGAGAACGGCCGGAGTTCCGTCCTTCGAATGGTCGT
Organism: Streptomyces sp. NPDC096046; assembly: GCF_040303285.1. Lineage (NCBI taxonomy): Bacteria > Bacillati > Actinomycetota > Actinomycetes > Kitasatosporales > Streptomycetaceae > Streptomyces > Streptomyces sp. NPDC096046. Next base: position 65,732 of record NZ_JBEOSZ010000023.1, read on the forward strand.
CGACCAGGATGAACTCGAAATCGCGGTCGGCGTTCAACCGCAGGCTTCTGAGGGTGTCCGGGGCGTATTGCTGCACGTTGTAGAACGGCACGATCACGGAAAGCTTGGGCACCCGCAAAACGTTAGGAGGCGGCCCGGCAGCGGAAATTGACGATGAAGGTACACCGGGTGAACTCAATGTGTCAGAACCGTGCACCGCGTGTACTTTCCGCCTTCCAGCAGGCCAGTTCGGCTCTCGGTGGGCCGTTGTTAACTTTTCGTTGAGTCGCGGTTCCGCCATACCTAGCATTCGCTTCCTAGCGTCTTCGGCGTGCCAGTAAGTACACCGAAGCGCCCGCGAATCGCGGTCCTGGCGGACTCCGACACCCGATGGAAATGGGGTGCGCTGACCGCCGACCGCATCGCCCCGCGACCGTCCATGGAAGCCGCACCGCGTGAGGGCGCGCAAGCCGGCCCCCTCCTCGACGGATTCCTGCTGCGCGGCCGGGCCACGCCCACCCCGCGCCAGCTGGCGGAAGTGGGCGTGCGCGCCGACTCGCTGCGGGAGGTCACCGCCGTCGAGTTCCTGCGCGCCATGGCCGAGGGGTCCTATGACGTCCTGGTCCTCTCCCTGGTCGGCGGCGGTGTGCAGGCGATGCTGCACGGCCTGGCGCGGGTGTGGGAGGACCGCACCGAGCGGCCCGTCGTCGTCACCGGCTACGTCGGCGTCGTCTACGAGAAGCTCGCCGACGGCCTCCTGCTGCGGCACGGCGCGGACCTGGTCCTCGCCAACTCCCGCCAGGACGCGGACCGTTTCCGCGCGGTCTACGAAGGAGTGGGCGCCGACGCCGCCGCGGTGACCGAGGTGGCCCTGCCGTTCCTCGGCGGCGCGCCCTACGCGGGGGAGCACGACCCCTACACGGTCGTCTTCGCCGCCCAGCCCTCCGTCCCGGACAGCCGCAAGGACCGCACGTACCTGCTGCACCGGCTGGTCCAGCACGCCCGCAGGCACCCCGAGCGCGAGGTGCTGCTGAAGCTGCGCTCCAAGCCGGGCGAACACACCACCCACATCGAGGAACTGCCGTACCAGAAGCTGGTGCAGCGCCTCGACCCGCCGGCCAACTTCCGCCTCGTCTACGGGAACATGGGCGAGGTCCTCGACCGCACGGACCTGCTGGTGACGGTCAGCTCCACGGCCGCCCTCGAGTCGCTGCACCGCCGCGTCCCGACCGTCGTACTGACCGACCTCGGCATCCGCGAGTCCCTGGGCAACCACCACTTCGTGGGCTCCGGCTGCCTCGCCTCCTGGGACCAGCTCGACGCCGGGCACCGTCCGGTACCCGACGAGGAGTGGGTCGCCCGGCAGGGCGTCGCCGCGGACGGCGGCTACGACTCGGCCTTCGACACGGCCCGCGAACGCATCGCGAAGCTCCTCGACCGGCCCGGCGGCATGCCCCCGCTGACCCCGTACTACACCCCCGTCACCGCGCCCGGCTATCTGCCCGGGATCCTCGCCCGCCACCACCTCGGCCCGGACGGCACCCCGCTGCCCGGCGCGCCCGCCGCCGACAAGGAGCCCGGACCGGTCCGGCAGATCGTGCGCCGGGCGGCGCGCGGCGCCTACCGGCACGGCGTGCAGCGCGTGGCGCCCGTCATCCGGCGGATGGGCGAGCTGTGAGCCGCCCCGAGACCCCTGCCCAAGGAGGAGACCCCATGTCCCACCCGGAAGCGGGCCCAGGCGCCTCGGTGCGCCGCGTGCTCGCGGTGATCCCCGCGCGCGGCGGCTCCAAGGGCGTGCCCGCCAAGAACCTCCTCCCCGTCGGCGGCGTCCCGCTGGTGGCACGGGCGGTGCGCGAGTGCCGGGCCGCACGGCTCGTGACGGACGTCGTGGTCTCCACCGACGACCAGGCCATCGCGGCCGCCGCCCGCCAGGCCGGTGCCGAGGTCGTGCTGCGTCCCGCCGCCATCGCCGGCGACACGGCCACCTCCGAGGCCGCCGTCCTGCACGTCATGGACGCCCACGAGGCCCTGCACGGCGCGCCGGTGGACGTGGTCCTGCTCGTGCAGTGCACCAGCCCCTTCATCGTCCGCGAGGACATCGACGGGGTGGCGGGCGCGATCGTCGAGAACGGCGCCGACACCGCGGTGACCGTGGCGCCCTTCCACGGGTTCATCTGGCGGGACGCCGACGACGAGGCCGCGGCCGGCACCGTCGCGGAGACCGGCGCCGAGGTCGGCGGCGGTTACGGCGTCAACCACGACAAGTCCTTCCGGCCCCGCCGCCAGGACCGTCCCCAGGACCTGCTGGAGACCGGCGCCGCCTACGCCATGGAGGCGTCCGGCTTCCGCAAGCACCAGCACCGCTTCTTCGGCCGCACCGAACTGGTCCGCACGGACCCCGCGCGCGTGCTGGAGATCGACGACCCGCACGACCTCGCCCGCGCCCGGGCCCTCGCCCCGCTCTTCGACGCGGACCGGCCCGGCGCGCTCCCGACCGCCGACGACATCGACGCGGTCGTCCTCGACTTCGACGGCACCCAGACCGACGACCGGGTGCTGATCGACTCCGACGGACGGGAGTTCGTCTCCGTGCACCGCGGGGACGGACTCGGCATCGGGGCCCTCCGCGGAAGCGGCCTGAAGATGCTGATCCTGTCCACGGAACAGAACCCTGTGGTCGCCGCCCGGGCCCGGAAGCTCAAGCTCCCGGTGCTGCACGGCATCGACCGCAAGGACCTCGCGCTGAAGCAGTGGTGCGAGGAGCAGGGCATCGCGCCGGAGCGCGTGCTCTACGTCGGCAACGACGTCAATGACCTCCCGTGCTTCGCCTTCGTGGGCTGGCCCGTGGCGGTCGCGAGCGCCCACGACGTCGTGCGCGGCGCCGCACGCGCGGTCACCACCGTCCCCGGTGGCGACGGCGCGATCCGGGAGATCGCCGGCTGGATCCTCGGTCCCTCTCTCGAAGCCCCCGCCAAGTCCAACAAGTAAGGACATCTCTGCCATGAGCACCAACTCCCGTATCCGCCGGTTCGGTTCGCGCGAGGTCGGCCCGGGCCGCCCGGTCTACGTCTGTGGTGAGATCGGCATCAACCACAACGGCGAGCTCGAGAACGCCTTCAAGCTGATCGACGCCGCCGCCGAGGCCGGCTGCGACGCCGTCAAGTTCCAGAAGCGCACCCCGGAGATCTGCACCCCGCGCGACCAGTGGGACATCGAGCGCGACACCCCCTGGGGCCGGATGACCTACATCGACTACCGCCACCGCGTGGAGTTCGGCGAGGACGAGTACCGCGCGATCGACGACTACTGCAAGTCGAAGAGCATCGACTGGTTCGCCTCCCCGTGGGACACCGAGGCCGTCGCCTTCCTGGAGAAGTTCGACGTCCCCGCCCACAAGGTCGCCTCCGCCTCCCTCACGGACGACGAGCTGCTGCGCGCCCTGCGCGCCACCGGCCGCGCGGTGATCCTCTCCACCGGCATGTCGACGCCGAAGCAGATCCGCCACGCGGTCGAGGTCCTCGGCTCCGACAACATCCTGATGTGCCACGCCACGTCGACCTACCCGGCCAAGGCCGAGGAGCTCAACCTCCGTGTGATCCACACGCTGGAGAAGGAGTTCCCGAACGTCCCGATCGGCTACTCCGGCCACGAGACCGGCCTGCAGACCACCCTCGCCGCGGTCGCCCTGGGCGCCACCTTCGTCGAGCGTCACATCACCCTCGACCGCGCCATGTGGGGCTCGGACCAGGCCGCGTCCGTGGAGCCGCAGGGCCTCACACGCCTCGTCCGCGACATCCGCACCATCGAGGCCTCCCTCGGCGACGGCGTCAAGAAGGTCTACGAGTCCGAGCTGGGCCCGATGAAGAAGCTGCGCCGCGTCAGCGGCGTGGTCGCCGAGGCGGAGATCGCCACGGCCGCGGGCGAGCCGGTCGGCGTCTGAACGCACCACCCACACCACCCCCCTTACGACGGGACGGTCGTACGTCGATGAGCCCCCGCGCCGGGAACGCCGGCCCCCACACTCTCGCCTTCGTCGAGAGCCCGGTACAACTGCTGAACGTGCTGGAGTGGGCGCACGCGCACGCCCCCGGCGTGGGGCTCACCCTCGTGGTGCTGTCGCCCGTCGACCCGATGACACGCGGCCAGTTGCGGCGGATGTCCGACCTGGCCCGCGACGAGGGGCACCAGGTCCGCTGGGAGGAAGCACGCGGCGGGCCTCTGGCGCCCTTCCAGACCATCGGCGGCCTGAGCGGCCTGCTCCGCAGGGCCGACCGGGTCGTGCTGGGGGACCCCTTCTCCCGCTACGTCCAACTACTGCTGACGATCACCCGCGCCCATGACCTGGTCGTCGTCGACGACGGCACGGCGACGATGGAGTTCGTCGGGCAGCTGGCCCGGGGCGAGCGACTGGTGCGCTGGCACCGCAAGGGCGGCCGCCCGGGCCCGCGGGACGTGCTCTTCGCGCCGGTGTCGTCCTCGGCGCGGCGCCGGCTGACCCCCGGCGACCGCCGCCGCATCGCGATCTTCTCCTCCATGCCGATGGAGGAGGCCCCGGCGGGCGTCACGGTCGGCGCCAACACCTTTGCCTGGACCCGGTCCCGCTTCGGCCCGCCCTCCATCACCAAGGGCGCCGACATGGTCGGCACGTCCCTGGTGGAGACCGGTGTCGTGGACGACGGCCGCTACCTGGAGGCCGTCCGCGCCCTGGCCAGGGCCCACGGCGCGACCCGCTACTTCGCCCACCGCCGCGAGAGCACGGACAAACTGCACCGCCTCGCGGTCGAGACGGGCCTGGAGATCGTCCGCCCCGAGCTCCCCCTCGAACTGATCGCCCGCCGCGGCCCCATCGGCCGGACGATCCTCAGCTTCCCCTCCACGGTCGTCCACACCCTCCCCCTCGCCCTGTCCGGCACGGAGGTTCGCGTCGCGGTCTGCGACATCGACCCGGCCTGGCTGACCGAGAACGCCTCCCCGCGAGCCCAGGGCTTCCTGTCCGGGGTCAGCGGCACGGCCCGCGACGTCCACCGGCTGCCTCCGACGCCCGCACCCGACCCGACGGCATCGCTGCGGTTGGACCCGAATCCGCCGCATCCGGCCGACCCGACAGCGCCGCTGCGACCGGACCCGCCGAATCCGCCCGAGCCCACGGAGTCGGGGGGCAGGGCGAGTTTCACGGCCCCACCCGGGGCCGCCGGGTCGGCGGGCAGGGCGAACCTCACGGCCTCGCCCGACCCCACCGAGTCGGCGGGCAGGGCGAGTTTCACGGCCCCGCCCGGGGCCGCCGGGGCGGTGGCGGCCGGCTGAGGCGTGTTCGGCGGCCGGGCCACAGGGCATTGCGGGCGCCGACCGCCGCCGCGGCGGCGGTCGGCGGACCATACGGCTGCGTGGGCGTGAGAGGGGCCCGGCTGGTCGCCGGACGCGTCGCCGGGGACCCGGCGCCCGGCGGGCTCGGCACACAGCCCCCTCCGCTGCCGCACCGGCCCGCCGACCCGTGCCGTTGCGACGACGACGCGTACGGCGCCCCCGGCGGGAGCCCCCCGCGGGCGCGGAGGCCCGTCGGCGGGGGCTCGGCACACAGCCCCCTCCGCTGCCGCACCGGCCCGCCGACCCGTGCCGTTGCGACGACGACGCGTACGGCGCCCCCGGCGGGAGCCCCCGCGGGCGCGGAGGCCCGTCGGCGGTCTTCGCACGCACCGGGTCCGCACGGCCCGTCGAACCCAACCGGCCGACTAGCCCGCGGCAGGCTCCCCGGCCGCCACCGGCCTGCGCGCCAGCAGGAACGCGCGGGGCATCTTCTCCCCGGGCTCGGGCTCGCGCAGGACGCGCGCGTACAGGCCAAGACCCGCCCGCGTGAGGTGCCCGGCGACGGCGTCCGGAGTCCGCCAGTAGTAGTCGAGCGAGATCTCCCGGCCGAAGCGCTCGGTCAGGCGCTGGTGTCCGTTCTCCCCTCCGGCCTGGAATCCGAGCAGGACGGGCGCGCCCGGCCGCAGGACGCGGTGGAACCCGGCGAAGACGGACGGCAGGTGATCATCCGGCACGTGGATGATCGAGTAGAGCGCGACGATGCCGCCGAGCGTCTCGTCCGGCAGGTCCAGGGCCGTCATCGAACCGACGTGGAACCGCAGCTCCGGGTGGGCCTTGCGGGCCAGGGCGACCATGCGGGGCGAGGAGTCGACGCCGAACACCGGCAGCCCGGCCTCGTGCAGCCGCGCCGTCACGTACCCGGGGCCGCTGCCGATGTCCGCGACCGGTGGCCGCTGGGCACCACCGGAGGCCCGGGCCTGATCCACGAAGGCCGCGAGGAGCGCCTGCTCCAGCGGTCTCCCGGCCAGGCTGTCCGGGTGCTCGGCGGTATAGGCCTCGGCGATGGCGTCGTACGAGGACTGCGTGGACTGTAAGAACTCGGGGGCGCGCACGTGCGCACACTAGTGTGGGTGAGCGTCCGGCAGATGAACGAGCCGGTGTTCACCGCGCCAGGCGTGGTATCCGTGGAGAAGATGGATGGATGCCGGAGTCGTGACGCTGATGTGATGGAAGTCACACTCCGGGAGGTGGGCGGTTCTGTCGAGCCCAAAAAGCAGGCGAGTTTACCCATCTCATTCGACAGCTATGCGTCCGGCGGTCATATTTTCTTCCCCTATCGGGTTGAAGTTTTGTTGATCCAGGGTCGGTCGACCGCCTTGGCGCCCTACCCTTCAAAGGGTGAAGCCACTGATGTCACTGGAGTCCGAGGTCGACCTTCCCGGAGGAGCCGTACTTCCCGGTGCCCTGCCCGACGTTCTGCGGGCCGAGCTCATCGCGTTCCGACGCGACTTGCACATGCACCCGGAGCTCGGCAACCAGGAGTTCCGCACGACCGCCGCGATCAAGGAGCGGCTCGAGCGGGCCGGCCTCAAGCCGCGCGTCCTCCCCGTAGGGACCGGGCTCTTCTGTGACATCGGCGTGGAGGGGGAGCAGTGGGACGGCGGTCCCAGCATGCTCGCGCTGCGGGCCGACATCGACGGCCTGCCCATCCCGGACACCAAGATGGAGTGCCCGTACCGCTCGACCGTGCCCGACCGGGCCCACGCCTGCGGTCACGACGTGCACACCACCGTCGTCCTCGGCGCCGGCCTGGTCCTCGCCGAGCTGCACCGCCAGGGCGCGCTGCCCCGTCCCGTCCGGCTGATCTTCCAGCCCGCCGAGGAAGTGCTGCCCGGCGGTGCCGCCGACGCCATCAAGGGCGGGGCGCTGGAAGGCGTCGGCGCGATCATCGCCGTGCACTGTGACCCCCGGGTGGACGCGGGGAAGATCGGTCTCCGCGAGGGGCCCATCACCTCGGCGTGCGACCGGCTGGAGATCGGCCTCGACGGCCCCGGCGGTCACACCGCACGCCCGCACCTCACGACCGACCTGGTCACCGCCGCCGCCCGCGTCGTCACCGACGTGCCGGCGCTGGTCGCCCGGCGCTTCGACAGCCGCAGCGGACTCGCGATCACCTGGGGCCGCGTCGAGTCGGGCCACGCGCCGAACGTGATCCCCCAGCACGCCGAGCTCTCCGGCACCGTGCGCTGCCTCGACATCGAGGCGTGGCGGCAGGCCCCCGACGTCGTCGTCGCCGCCATCGACGAGATCGCCAACCTGCACCGCGCCAAGTCGGAGATCAACTACGTGCGCGGCGTCCCGCCCGTCGTCAACGAGCCCGGCGTCACCGAACTGCTGCGCGACGCCATGATCGCCCGGCGCGGCGTCGAATCCGTCGAGGGCACCGAGCAGAGCCTCGGTGGCGAGGACTTCTCCTGGTACCTGGAGCACGTCCCCGGCGCCATGGCCCGCCTGGGTGTCCGGACCCCCGGCGAGCGACAGATCCGCGACCTCCACCAGGGCGACTTCGACGTCGACGAGTCGGCCATCACGGTCGGAGTGGAACTCTTCACGGCCGCGGCCCTGGTCAACGGCCTCCGCTAGCCCCCCATCCTGACGCCGCGCAAACCGCACGACCGTCACGACAGTGCCGCACGCTCCCTCGGGGGCGGGGGGAACCGCGTGAGACCCACGACGCCGCAGCACGGTCCTTCAGGGGCGCGGGGGACTGCGCGAAGGCCCACGACGGCGCGGCAGGTGCCCTCGGGGGCGCGGGGGGGGGCCGTGCGAGGTCCACGACGGCGCCGCACGTGTCTTCCTTCAGGGGCGCGGGGAACTGCGCGCAGGGGCGCGGGGGACTGCGCGAAGGCCCACGACGGCGCGGCAGGTGCCCTCGGGGGCGCGGAGGGCCGCGCGAGGTCCACGACGGCGCCGCACGGTTCTTCAGGGGCGCGGGGAACTGCGCGAAGGCCCACGACGGCGCCGCACATGCCCTCGGGGGCGCGGGGAACTGCGCGAGAAGCCACGACGGCGCCGCACGAGGACGACGACCCAGCACCCCCGCACACCGGGGGCCCGGGGCCGCCCCCGGCCCCACCCCCACCCCGGCGGAGCCTCCGGTTGCGAGCGGCGCGACCTCACGGCAGCCTGGTGCGCGACACGAGGTAGGCACACGCCATGTTCCCGACTACACCTTTCGACCCCGTTCGATCCCGCGGTTCACAAGGGCGTAACCGGCCATCGGCACGAATGGATAACGGCCCCGCGGCGACCCGTTCCCAGGAGTGTCTACGCGCGTTAATGTGCGCCGAACTGAGCACCCACTGCGGAGCTTCGGAGAATGGGGAACTTCAGATGCGTCGGATTTCAAAACTGACCCGCGTCGCGGTGGGGGTCGCGTCGCTGGGGCTCGTCGCCACGGCATGTGGCGGCACCAGCAGTGACAGCGGCGGCAGCGACAGCAGCGACCGCGGCGTCGCCATCGCCTACGACGTCGGCGGCAAGGGTGACCAGTCCTTCAACGACGCCGCCTACTCCGGCCTGACCAAGGCCAAGGATGAGTTCGGCTACAAGACGGCCGACATCGAGCCCACCGAGGGCGAGACGAACGCCGACAAGGAGCAGCGTCTGGCGTCGCTGGCCAAGCAGGGCTACAACCCGGTCATCGGCGTCGGCTTCGCCTACGGCCCGGCGATCGAGACGGTGGCCCCCAAGTACCCGGACACCACCTTCGGCATCGTGGACTCCGTGGTCGAGGGCAAGAACGTCGCCTCCCTCGTCTTCGCCGAGGAGCAGGCCTCGTACCTCGCCGGGGTCGCCGCCGCCAAGGCCACGAAGAGCAACGTCGTCGGCTTCGTGGGCGGCGTGGACATCCCGCTGATCCACAAGTTCGAGGCCGGCTACGAGCAGGGCGTCAAGGACACCAACCCCAAGGTGAAGGTCCTGTCGCAGTACCTGACGCAGACGGCCGAGGAGGGCGGCTTCTCCAGCCCCGACAAGGGCAAGGCCGCCGCCGAGGGCCAGATCGAGAAGAAGGCCGACGTGCTCTACGCGGCCGCCGGTCTGTCCGGTCAGGGTGTGATCGAGGCCGCCGCCAAGGCGAAGGTCTGGGCGATCGGTGTCGACTCCGACCAGTACAAGCAGGCCGCCCTGGCCCCGTACAAGGACTACATCCTGACCTCCGCGCTCAAGGATGTCGGCGGCGCGGTCTACGCGCTGTCCAAGTCGGTCCACGACGACAAGCCGCTGACCGGCACCCAGACCTTCGACCTGGAGGTCAACGGCGTCGGGCTCTCCGAGTCCAACCCGGAGTACGCGAAGGTCCCGGGTCTCGAGGAGGCCGTGAACGAGGCCAAGCAGAAGATCATCGACGGCGAGATCAAGGTCAACACCGAGTGAACCGACCGGTCTGACCAGTCGAAGTGGGCGGGCACCCAGGGGTGCCCGCCCGCTTCGCGCTGTCCGGAAGGCGGATCACCCAGCGCCACCCCTTGTTTGCGGTCGGCAACACCGGGGCCAAGGCCCGGTGAGGGCTAGGCCACGGGCGCATAACAAGGTGGACAGAAGGGGTTTTCAGGCAGGTCTACGCGCGTTAATCTGCGGCGAAGCCAGCGCTGAAGCTGAACCGTCCCGGCGCTGTGCGACCTCGGTTGTACGACAGGAGCACCCACACATGCGCCGGATTTCCCGGATCACGGTCGCAGGCGCAGCGACCGCCTCCCTGGCCCTCGCCCTCTCCGCCTGCGGCAGCACCTCGACCTCCGGGTCGTCCGACTCGAAGGGCGACAAGGGGCTCGCCATCGCCTACGACGTCGGCGGCAAGGGTGACCAGTCCTTCAATGACGCCGCCTACGCCGGCCTGGAGCAGGCGAAGAAGGAGTTCGGGTACCAGACGGCCGACGTGGAGCCCACCGAGGGTGAGACGAACGCCGACAAGGAGCAGCGCCTGGCCTCCCTGGCCAAGCAGGGCTACAACCCGGTCATCGGCGTCGGCTACGCGTACGCCGCGGCCGTGAAGGGTGCCGCGGCGAAGTTCCCCGACACCACCTTCGGCATCGTCGACGACGCCACGATCAACACCAAGAACGTGGCCGACCTGGTCTTCAACGAGGAGCAGGCCTCCTACCTGGCCGGTGTCGCCGCCGCCAAGACCTCCAAGTCGAAGGTCGTCGGCTTCGTGGGCGGTGTGGACATCCCGCTGATCCACAAGTTCCAGGCGGGCTTCGCGCAGGGCGTCAAGGACACCGACCCGAAGGTCAAGGTGCTCTCCCAGTACCTGACGCAGACGGCCGAGGAGGGCGGTTTCGCCAGCCCCGACAAGGGCAAGACGGCCGCCGAGGGCCAGATCGAGAAGAAGGCCGACGTCGTCTACGCGGCCGCCGGTCTGTCCGGTCAGGGTGTCATCGAGGCCGCCGCCGCCAACAAGGTGTGGGCCATCGGTGTCGACTCGGACCAGTACCAGCAGGAAGCCCTCGCCAAGTACAAGGACTCCATCCTGACCTCGGCGATGAAGGACGTCGCCAAGGCGGTGTACAACCTGGCGAAGTCGGTCGAGGACGGCAAGCCCGAGACCGGTATCGTTCGTGGCGATCTGAAGACCGGCGAGGTGAGCCTGTCGAACTCCAACCCGAAGTTCGCGGACGACGCCGAGCTCCAGGCAGCCATCAAGACGGCCAAGGAGAAGATCATCAGCGGCGAGATCAAGGTCAAGAGCAGCTGACGGGCGACTGCCTCGAAGCAGGCGGTAACCCCCGGGGTTACGTCCGCTCGACGGGGTGCGGGGAGCTGCTCCTCGTGCCCCGTTGCCGCGGGGCGTCGGCCCCTTTGCATGCCGTAGGGGCGCTACGCGCGTAGACGGCCCCCGTCCCCAGGAGAGTGCGCCATCAACGCGTCCAGCAGCCCTCCGGCCGGAGCGGCGGTCAACGAATCGGTGACCGCCGTCGAACTCGCCGGGATCACCAAGCGTTTCCCCGGAGTCGTGGCCAACCACGACATCCACCTCAGCGTCCGCAAGGGCACCGTGCACGCCCTCGTCGGTGAGAACGGCGCCGGCAAGTCCACGCTGATGAAGATCCTCTACGGCATGCAGAAGCCGGACGAGGGCACCATCGCCGTCGACGGGCAGCAGGTCGGCTTCTCCTCACCGGCCGACGCCATCGCCCGCGGCATCGGCATGGTCCACCAGCACTTCATGCTCGCCGACAACCTCACGGTCCTGGAGAACGTGGTCCTCGGCAGCGAGAAGCTCTACGGCATCGGCGCCAAGGCCCGCCGTAAGATCAAGGAGCTCTCCGAGCGCTACGGCCTCGACGTCAAGCCCGACCTCCTCGTCGAGGAGCTCGGCGTCGCCGCCCGGCAGCGCGTGGAGATCCTCAAGGTCCTCTACCGCGGCGCCACCACCCTCATCCTCGACGAGCCGACCGCCGTGCTCGTGCCGCAGGAGGTCGACGCCCTCTTCGCCAACCTGCGCGAACTGCGCTCCGAAGGCCTGTCGGTCATCTTCATCTCGCACAAGCTCGGCGAGGTGCTCTCCGTCGCCGACGAGATCACCGTCATCCGCCGCGGCACCACCGTCGGCACGGCCGTCCCCAGCGAGACCACCCCGCGCCAGCTCGCGGAGATGATGGTCGGCAGCGAGCTGCCCACGCCCGAGACGGCCGAGTCCACGGTCACCGACCGCCCGGTCATCAGCGTCGACCGGCTGCGCCTGGCGGCCCCCGGCGGCAAGGCCCTCCTGGACGACATCAGCTTCACCATCCACGCGGGCGAGGTCCTCGGCATCGCCGGTGTCGAGGGCAACGGCCAGACGGAACTGGTCGACGCCCTCATCGGCCTCAAACACGCCGACTCCGGCACCATCCGGCTCGCCGACGAGGAGATCACCGCCTGGCCCACGCGCCGGCGCCGCGAGCAGGGCATCGGCTACATCCCCGAGGACCGCCACCGCCACGGTCTCCTGCTGGAGGCACCCCTCTGGGAGAACCGCATCCTCGGTCACGTCACCGAGAAGCCCCTCGCCAAGGGCGTCTGGCTGGACCCGAAGGCGGCCCAGGAGGACACCCGCCGGATCGTGACGGAGTACGACGTCCGCACCCCCGGCATCGACGTCACCGCGGCCTCCCTGTCCGGCGGCAACCAGCAGAAGCTGATCGTCGGCCGCGAGATGAGCCACAGGCCGCGCTTCCTCATCGCCGCGCACCCCACCCGGGGCGTGGACGTCGGCGCCCAGGCCGCGATCTGGGACCACATCCGCGAGGCGCGCCGCGAAGGCCTGGCCGTGCTGCTGATCTCCGCGGACCTGGACGAGCTGATCGGCCTGTCCGACACGCTGCGCGTGATCTACAACGGCAAGCTGGTCGCGGACGCCGACCCGGCCACCATCACTCCCGAGGAGCTCGGCTCGGCCATGACCGGCGCGGCCACCGGGCACCTCGAGCACGACGACACCCCCGAGACCTCGAAGGCCGACGCCCCCGAGTCTCCGGAAGACGAGGCCCGCTGATGAAGAAGTTCGACAAGGAGCGCGTGCTCCTCGCGGTGGCCGGACCGGTCATCGCGCTGGCCGTGGCCTTCGTCCTGAGCGCGATCGTGCTGCTCGCCTCGGGCAAGAGCCCCTTCGAGCCGTTCGCCCTGATGTTTGAGCAGATCGGCTTCTCGGACATCCAGGTGCTGATCATCAACCAGGCCTCGATGTACTACATCGCGGCCCTCGCGGTGGCCATCGGCTTCCGGATGAACCTGTTCAACATCGGCGTCGACGGCCAGTACCAGCTCGGCGCCATGATGGCCGCCGTCGTCGGCGCCCACGCGAACCTGCCGGCCGGCCTGCAGGTCCCGCTGCTGCTCCTGACCGCCGTCCTCACCGGCGCCTTCTGGGCCGGCATCGCCGGTGTCCTCAAGGTCACCCGCGGCGTCAGCGAGGTCGTCTCCACGATCATGCTCAACGCGATCGCCACCTCCGTGATCGCCTACCTGTGGCTGCCGAACGTCTTCGGTGTGAAGGCCGGCAACAACAACACCACCGGCGAGATGTACGAGTCCGGCTGGATCCCCGGCATCCCCATGGGTGCGGCCGGCGAGATCTACGGCCTGGTGCTCCTCGCCGTGCTGCTCGGCATCGGCTACTGGGTCGTCCTCAACCGCACCCGCTTCGGCTTCGACCTGCGCGCCTCCGGCGCGTCGCAGACCGCCGCGGCGGCCAGTGGCGTGGACCCCAAGCGCATGGTGCTCAGCGCCATGCTGATCTCCGGCGGCATCGCGGGCCTCGCCGGCCTGCCGATCCTGCTCGGCGACACCCACACGTACGACCTGAACTTCCCCACCGGCATCGGATTCCTCGGTATCGGCATCGCCCTGCTCGGCCGTAACAGCCCCGTCGGCATCGCCTTCGCCGCCCTGCTGTGGGCCTGGCTCGACAAGGCCTCGCCCGAGCTGGACTTCCACGGCTACGACAAGGAGATCGCGGTCATCATGCAGGGCCTGATCGTGCTCTCGGTCGTCGTCTCCTACGAGGCCGTCCGCGAATGGGGCCTGCGCCGCCAGCAGCGTCGCGTCGGCGCCGAACTCGCCGCCGGACACGTCCTCGGCGCTCAGAACACGAAGGAGGTGGCTGGCCGATGACCACCGCGACCGACGCCAACCAGCCCACGCTGCAGCCCGCGGCGCCGACCGGCCGCCGCCTGTCGTGGCCCGTCCTGCTGCTCATCATCGCCGGAGGCCTGGCGCTCACCTCGATCGTCCGCCTCATCACCGGCGCCGACGGCATCACCAACGTCAGCCAGATGTCCACCGCGCTCCAGCTCGCCGTGCCGATCGGCCTCGCCGGTCTCGGCGGCCTGTGGGCCGAACGCGCGGGCGTGGTCAACATCGGCCTCGAGGGCATGATGATCCTCGGCACCTGGTTCGGCGCCTGGGCCGGCTTCCAGTGGGGCCCGTGGACGGGTGTCCTGGTCGGCATCCTCGGCGGCGCGCTCGGCGGTCTGCTGCACGCCTTCGTGACCGTCACGTTCAACGTCAACCACATCGTCTCCGGTGTGGCCATCAACATCCTCGCCCTCGGCGCCACCCGCTACCTCGCTCCCCTCGCCTTCGAGGGCCACACGGGCGGCTCCGCCAAGCAGTCGCCGGCGGTGGAATCCCTCGGTCACTTCACCGTGCCGGGGCTGTCCGACGCGCTGCGCGACCTGAACGACCAGGGCTGGTTCTTCATCTCCGACATCGCCGGTCTGCTCGGCGGTCTGGTCACCAGCGTGTCCTGGCTGACCCTGATCGCCATCGCGCTGATCCCCGCCACCTGGTGGATCCTGTGGCGCACCGCCTTCGGCCTGCGCCTGCGCTCCTGCGGAGAGAACCCGGTGGCCGCCGAGTCCCTCGGCGTCAACGTCTACAAGTACAAGTACATCGCCGTCGTCATCTCCGGCGGTCTGGCCGGCCTCGGCGGTGTCTTCCTGTCCATCGTGGCCAACCCCTTCTACCTGGAGGGGCAGGTCAGCGGCCGCGGCTTCATCGGCCTCGCGGCGATGATCTTCGGCAACTGGATGCCGGGCGGTCTCGCCCTCGGCGCGGGCCTGTTCGGCTACACCGACAGCCTCAACCTGCGCGGCGGCTCCGCCAACGTGCACGCCCTGCTGCTGCTCGGCGCGCTCCTGCTGATCATCGGAGCCATCTGGCTGGCCGTGCGCAAGAAGTACGTCCCCTCGGTGATCACCGCGGTCGTGGCCGCCCTGGTGTTCGTCTGGTACGCGACCACCGACGAGGTCCCCAACCAGGTCGTCTCCGCCACGCCGTACGTCATCACCCTGGTGGTGCTCGCGCTGTCCGCCCAGCGGCTGCGGATGCCGAAGGCGAACGGCATGCCGTACCGGAAGGGGCAGGGCAAGTGACCGGCGCCGGCCCGGACGTCGACTGGGAGAAGCTGCGCGCGGTGGCCCGGGACGCCATGTCCCGGGCGTACGCCCCCTACTCCGGTTACCCGGTCGGCGTCGCCGCCCTGGTCGACGACGGCAGGATCGTCTCCGGCTGCAACGTCGAGAACGCCTCGTACGGAATCGGCCTGTGCGCCGAGTGCGGCCTGGTGTCCGAGCTGCACAACACCGGCGGCGGCCGGCTGACGCACTTCACCTGCGTCGACCGCGACGGCGACCCGCTCGTCCCGTGCGGCCGCTGCCGCCAGCTGCTCCACGAGTTCGGCGGTCCGGACCTCCTGCTGGAGACCCCGGCGGGCATCCTGCCGCTGTCGGAGATGCTGCCCCAGGCCTTCGGCCCGGACCACCTCAGCAAGTAACTTCCGTGCGGCCCCTCTGAGTTGCTCACGCGACCGGCTCAGAGGGGCCGCACGGCTTCTGGAACCCTCGGAAGGAAGCCAAGCCATGGCCATGGACGTCATCTCCGTCATCCGCACCAAGCGGGATCGCGGCGAACTCAGCGACGAGCAGATCGACTGGGTCATCGACGCGTACACCCGCGGGGAGGTCGCCGACGAGCAGATGTCCGCTCTCGCCATGGCGATCCTGCTGAACGGCATGAACCGCCGCGAGATCGCCCGCTGGACGGCCGCGATGATCGCCTCCGGCGAGCGCATGGACTTCTCGTCCCTGTCCCGCCCGACGGCCGACAAGCACTCCACGGGCGGCGTCGGCGACAAGATCACACTCCCGCTGGCCCCCCTGGTCGCCGCCTGCGGCGCTGCCGTCCCCCAGCTTTCGGGCCGCGGCCTCGGCCACACCGGCGGCACCCTCGACAAGCTGGAGTCGATCCCGGGCTGGCGGGCGCTGCTCTCGAACGAGGAGATGCTGTCGGTGCTGGACGGCACCGGCGCGGTGATCTGCGCGGCGGGCGACGGCCTGGCCCCCGCCGACAAGAAGCTGTACGCGCTGCGGGACGTCACCGGCACGGTCGAGGCGATCCCGCTGATCGCCTCCTCGATCATGTCGAAGAAGATCGCGGAGGGCACGGGCTCGCTGGTCCTGGACGTGAAGGTCGGCACCGGCGCCTTCATGCGGACGCTCGAAGATGCCCGCGAACTGGCCTCCACGATGGTGGGCCTGGGCACCGACCACGGCGTGAAGACGGTCGCGCTCCTCACGGACATGGCCACGCCCCTCGGCCTGACCGCCGGAAACGCCCTGGAGGTCCGAGAGTCGGTGGAGGTCCTGGCGGGCGGCGGCCCCGCGGACGTGGTCGAGCTGACGATCGCCCTGGCCCGCGAGATGCTGGACGCGGCCGGCGTGAAGGACGCCGACCCGGCCGAGGCCCTGGCCGACGGCTCGGCGATGGACGTCTGGCGCCGCATGATCGCGGCCCAGGGCGGCGACCCGGACGCGGCGCTGCCGGTCGCCCGCGAACAGCACGTGATCAAGGCCCCGGCCTCGGGCGTCCTGACCCGCCTCGACGCCTACGACATCGGCGTCGCCGCCTGGCGCCTCGGCGCGGGCCGCGCCCGCAAGGAGGACCCGGTCCAGGCGGGCGCGGGCGTCGAGATGCACGCCAAGCCGGGCGACACGGTGACCGAGGGCCAGCCCCTGCTGACCCTCCACACGGACACCCCCGAGCGCTTCGAGTACGCTCTCCAGTCGATCGAGGGCTCCTACGACGTGGCGGCCCCCGGCACGGCCTTCACACCGTCGCCGGTGGTGCTGGAACGTATCGCCTGACCAGGCGGCTTCCCTGCCATATGAACGGGACCGGATGAACGGGACCGGGGACCCCCACCGGTCCCGTTCGGCAGGCCGGGACCGGGGACCCGCCCGCCACAACCGCGTCGGCAAGCCGCCGACTGCGCCACCGCCGGGACTCCGCTCCACCTCCTCACCGACCGTTGGGCTCCCGGGGGCCCGACGACGACGCAGTACGGGGAGCCGAAGGGCGAGGTCCACCGCGTCCTGAGCCGTGAGGTTCGGTGCTCCCATCAAGCTGCCGGACCCGTTCGGCGTGACGACCGGCACCAGTGAGTCTCCGGTCGACCGACCGTCACCCCAGCACCGCCGCCACCACCACCAGGACCGGCACCGCCAGCACCGTCGACAGCAGGATCGCCTCCCTCGCCAGCGCCTCGCCCACCCGGTAGCTGCTCGCGTAAGTGAAGAGGTTCTGTGCCGCCGGAAGTGCCGATGTCACCACCACGTCGAGCAGGGACGCCCCGTGGAGGCCGAAGACGCCCGCCGCGAGGGCCCAGGCGGCCAAGGGCTGGACGACGGACTTGAGGGTCACGGCGAGGAGCACGGGGGCCCGCTCGGCGCCCCGCAGGGGCAGGGTGCTGCCCCGCAGGGAGATACCGAAGGCCAGGAGCACGGCGGGTACCGACATGCGGCCGATCAGGGTCAGGGGGTCCATCAGTGGGCCCGGCAGCGTGAGGCCCGACGCCGAGACCGCCACGCCGGCCAGGGAGCCCAGGGCTATCGGATTCCGCAACGGTGTGAGCAGCCGCTGCCACAGCGGCCGCTTCTCCCCGCCGCTCACCAGGTCCAGCACCGTAAGCGCCACCGGTGTGACACCGACCAGCTGGAACAGCAGCACCGGCGCGACCAGAGACGCGTCGCCCAGCACGTACACGGCGATCGGGATGCCCAGGTTCCCGGAGTTGACATAGCTGGAGCACAACGCTCCGATCGTCGTCCGGCCCACGCCCCAGCCGCGCGCCACACCCACCGCCACGAAGACACCCGCGGCCGCCGCCGTGCTCAACGCCGTGACCAGCAGCCGGTCGGAGAAGACCACCGACAGGTCCGCCCGCGCGAGGGTGGTGAAGAGCAGCGCCGGTGACGCCACATGGAAGGCGAGCTTGGTCAGGACCTCCCGGCCGCCGTCGCCCAGATACCCCCGGCGTCCGATCAGATAGCCGACGCCGATGACGACGGCGATGACCGCGAACCCGCTCAGCACTCCCTGCACGGCACCTCCTCACCGGCGAAGCGGGCATCGGGCAGCGCGGGAGGGGCAGATGGTTGGGGCATGCGGCCAACCCTCCGGGGGTGGCGCTGCCCGGTCAATGTGATCCGTCCGGCGCGGAACGCGCTGCGCGGCAGGAACGCGCTGCGCGGCGTCGAACGCTCCGCGCGGCGCCGAGTGATCCGCGCAGCATCGAGTGGTCTGCGCGGTGTCGAACGCTCCGCGCGGTGTCGAACGCTCCGCGCGGTGTCGAACGCTCCGCGCGGCATCGAGTGATCTGCAGGGCGCCGAGTGATCCGCGCGGCACCGACGGGGCGGACAGGCCCGATGAGTTACGGTCGTCCGCCCGGTCTACCGATCGTGGACGCCATGACACCGCCCGTACTCGTACTGCCCGGCCCCGGCACCCGCGACGAGGTGAGAGGGCTCAGCGACGATGTGCGGGCACTGCTGCACGGCAGCGGCGCCCGGGTCGTGGTGTGCGATGTCGCGGGCCTGGGGCCGCCGGGGCTCGCCGCCGTCGACCTGCTGGCGAGGCTCCAGCTGGCCGCCCGCCGGGCCGGGGGCCGGATCCGGCTGCGCGACCCCGACCCCGCCCTACGCGCCCTGCTCGACCTGGTCGGTCTCCGCTTCGAGGTGGAGGGGGAGGTCGAAGAGCGGAAACCAGCGCTGGGTGTCGAGGAAGCAGTGGAACCCGGTGATCCGGCCGTCTGAGATCTCCAGCACCTGGACCGCCCACGGAGCGAAGCCGCCCTTCTCCGGGTCCGGCTTGTACTGGGCGAATCCCGGCAGGCCGTTGACCTGCACCGGCACCAGCCGGGAACCCGCGCAGGGTGCGCCGAGGGTGGTCATGAAGCCGGTGATGTCCTGCGTGCCGGTGAGCCACAGGTCGAACGGCGGCATCGTCATGACCGCGTCCTCGTGCAGCAGGGCCGTCAGCGCCGTCATGTCGTAGCCCTCGAAGGCCGCCACATAGCGGTCCAGAAGCTTCTGCTGGTCCTCGTCCAGCGGGTCGGAGACGGCCGCTGCGGCGCCCGGCTCCTGCCGCTCGGCCAGCGTGGCGCGGGCCCGCTGGAGGGCGCTGTTCACCGACGCCACCGAGGTGTCCAGCAGCTCGGCGACCTCACTGGCCTTCCAGGCGAGGACCTCGCGCAGGATCAGCACGGCACGCTGCTTGGCCGGGAGCTGCTGGAGGGCGGCCATGAAGGCCAGCCGCACGGACTCCTTGGCGACCGCCGCCTCCGCCGGGTCGTCGGTGGTGGGCAGCACACGGGCGTCCGGCATGGGCTCCAGCCAGGTGTTGTCCGGTCGGGGGGAGAGGGCCGCCTGGGCGAGCGGGGTGGACTCGGTGAGGTCCATCGGCCGGGCGCGCTTGTTGCCCGCGGTGAGCATGTCCAGGCACACGTTGGTCGCGATCCGGTAGAGCCAGGAGCGCAGACTGGAGCGGCCCTCGAACTTGTCGTAGCTGCGCCAGGCACGGACCATGGTGTCCTGCACCGCGTCCTCGGCCTCGAAGGAGGAGCCGAGCATCCGGTAGCAGTACCCCGTCAGCTCGGTGCGGTGTGCCTCCAGCCTGGTGTCCAGGTCCGTCGATGTCGCCGTGCCGTTCGCCATCTCCACCCACCCCTGTGGACGTTCTGTTCACGCGCCATTGCGCCCCAGCACCTCGGAAGCTACCGCAGCCCACTGACAACGGCCCCCCGAGCACACGGAAGCGCAGGTCGCAGCCGGTGCTCCAGACCGGCTGCGACAAGCCGGCGGGCCTTCAAGCGAGCTCCTTGACCGACATCAGCAGATGCCGGTGCTCCCCGGCCTCCGCGCCCGCGCCCGCCGCCCCGTCGCCCGGCATGGCGTGCAGCAGCGCCCGCTGCCCGGCTCCGAGCAGCTCCAGCCGTACCCGCGGGCTCTCGAAGGAGGTCAGCGCGTCCAGCAGGTAGGCGGGGTTGAACGCCACCGGCACCTCGTCGGCGCCGCTCAGCGTGGCCGGGATCCGCTGGGCCGCCACATCGTCCCCGTAGCCGGCGCGCAGCAGCACGGAGCCCTCGGCCGAGAAGCCGAGGCGCACCGGACTGTTCGCCTCCGCCACCACCGCGACCCGCCGCACCGCCTCCGCCAGCGTCTCGCGTTCCACCTCGGCGACCGCGGCCCCCGCCATGTCGAACAGTGATCTGAAGGCAGGCAGCCGCCCGTCCAGCAGCCGCAGCGCGGTCCGCGTCCGGCCGCCCTCGAATCCGACCAGTCCGCCGCCCCCGCCCGGCTCCCAGCCGATCCGCACCTCCCCGCCACGCCCCAGCGACCGGGCCACGTCCAGCAGCCGCCGCGCGGGCAGCAGGGTCTCCACGGCCGGGTCGTCGCCGGTGTCCGCGGCCTGCGGCCGCCACTCCAGCCGCCGCACCGCATACCGGTAGCGGTCCGAGGCCGCCAGCGTCATCGCACCGCCGTCGAGGCGCAGTTGGACGCCCGTCAGCAGGGGGAGAGAGTCGTCGCGCCCGGCGGCGACCGCGACCTGGGCGACGGCGGTCGCGAAGGCGGCGGCGTCCACGGTGCCGTAGGGCGCGGGCGGGGCGGGCGGGGACGGGTACTCGGCGAGCGGCAGTGCCGACAGCCCGAAGAGCGTCCCGTCCGCCTCCACCGTGAACCGCGAGGCTTCCAGCGCACAGCTCACCGGCCCGTCCGGCAGCACCCGGCAGACGTCCAGCAGCCGCCGCCCCGGGACGAGCACCCGCCCTGGTGCCGTGACCTGAGCGTCGGCCTCCACGCGTACCGTCGCCTCGAAGTCGACCCCCGTCACCGTCAGCCGACCGGTCTCCGCCTCCAGCAGCAGTCCGCCCAGCACCGGTACCGGCGTCCGCCCGGGCAACGCGCGTGCCGCCCGGCCCACCGCGTCGGCGAACTGAGTACGGTCGGTCCGGAACTCCATGGAAAATCCCCCTGCTCGGTCCGGTGGTCAGCCGACGCGGACGGTATCCGCACCCACTGACACCCGGCCCCGACCAGGGGGAGGGAACCCGTGCTCAGGCGGCCGGGGCCAGTCGCCGGCGTTGCAGCCGGGCCGCCCGGGTACCGAAGACGGTGATCGTCACGACGCCCAGGACCGCCAGCAGCCCGACCCCGACCGTGCCGGCCCAGCCGCCCGCGTGGAAGGCGATCGCGCCGACGGTGCTGCCCGCGCTGGAGCCGATGTAGTACGCCGACTGGTACAGCGCCGAGGCCTGGGCGCGGCCGTGCGTGGCCGTCTTGCTGACCGCCGAGGAGGCGACCGCGTGCCCCGCGAAGAAGCCCGCCGTGATCAGGACAAGGCCCAGCAGGACCAGCGGGAGCGAGCCGGCCAGGGACAGCAGCAGACCCGCCGCCGTCGTACCGCCGCCCGCGTACAGCGCGCCCCGGCGGCCCAGCCGGCCGACCAGCCGGCCCGCCGTGGACGCCGACACCGTACCGACCAGGTACACCAGGAAGATCGAACCGATGATGCCCTGCGGCAGCGAGAACGGGGCCTCGGTCAGCCGGTAGCCGATGACCGTGTACACACCGCCGAACACGGTCATGAACAGCGCGCCGATCGCGTACAGCCGGCACAGCAGCGGGTTGGACAGGTGGGCGCGGACCGTCCGGGCCAGGACGCGCGGCCGCAGCGAACCGGCCTTGAAGTGCTTCGGGGCGGGGAGCAGCAGCCGGAAGGCCACCGCGCACGCCACCGCGATCACGCCGATGACACCGACGGCGACCCGCCAGCCCCACTCCTGCGCGACCCAGCCGGTGATGACGCGGCCGCTCATCCCGCCGACGCTGTTGCCCGCGACGAACAGGCCGATCGCGGTGACCAGCGCCTTGGGGCTGACCTCCTCGGCGAGGTACGCGGTCGCCGACGCCGGCAGCCCGGCCAGGGCGGCGCCCTGCAGCGCCCGGAGCGCGATCAGCACACCGAGGGAGGGAGCCAGCGGTACCAGCAGCCCGAGGGTCACGGCCACGGCCAGCGAGCCCGTCATGACCGCACGGCGTCCGAAGCGCTCCGACAGGGCGCTCATCGGCAGCACGAACAACGCCAGCCCGCCGGTCGCCGCCGCCACGGTCCAGCTCGCGTCGCTCGCCGCCACCCCGAACTCGCCGGAGATCAGCGGGAGGAGGGCCTGGGTGGAGTACAGCAGCGCGAAGGTCGCGACCCCCGCGAGGAAGAGGGCGAAGCTCATCCGGCGGTAGCCGGGGCCACCCGGGGAGACGCGTGAGTCGGCGGCAGGGACAGAGGCATCGGCGCCCACGACGGTGGACGCCCCGGTACTGGCGGGAGACATGCTTCGAACGTACGGACGCCGCACTCATCCGTCCAATGCATGGAACGGTCATAATCGTTCCCATGGTGCATCAATCGAGCTCACAAGGTCGCCTGTCACCGAGCAGTGACACAGAAGACAGGGCGGAGATGTCCAGAGCGCTGGCTCCCCGCCTCGCGTACTTCGCGGGTGTCGCCCGCACCGAGCACGTCACCCGCGCCGCCCGGGAGATGAACGTCCCGCAGTCGACGCTCTCGCGGTCCATGGCCCGCCTGGAGCAGGACCTTGGCGTCGACCTGTTCGCCCGGCACGGCCGCACGGTCTCCCTCACCCCGGCCGGCCGTACCTTCCTCACCTCCGTCGAACGCGCCCTGGCCGAGGTCGAGCGCGCCGTCGAGGAGGTGCGCGCGGACGCCGACCCGGCCACCGGCAAGGTCGCCTTCGGCTTCCTGCACACCATGGGCGCCGAGACCGTCCCGGGCCTGCTGCACGCCTTCCGCGCCGACCATCCGCGCGTCCGCTTCAGCCTCGTCCAGAACTACGGCGAGGCCATGCTGGAGCGCCTGCGCGCCGGCGAGCTCGACCTGTGCCTGACGTCCCCGGTGCCGGACGCGCCCGACCTGGTGGCCCGCCGCCTGGACGAGCAGAAGCTGCGCCTGGTCGTCCCCGCCGACCACCCCCTCGCCGGGCGCCGCCGCATCCGCCTCGCCGAGGCGGCCGACGACACCTTCGTCACCCTGGAGCCCGGCTACGGCCTGCGCCGCATCACCGACGACCTCTGCAAGGAGGCCGGCTTCAAGCCCCGCATCGCCTTCGAGGGCGAGGAGGCGGAAACCCTGCGGGGCCTGGTGGCGGCGGGCCTGGGAGTGGCGCTCCTGCCCCCGCCTGCCGTCCCCCGTCCCGGAGTGGTGGAACTGACGGTCACGGCCCCACGGGCGGCCCGCGAGATCGGCGTCGCCTGGCTGGAGGGCCACCCGGACACACCCCCGGTGGCGGCTTTCAAGAAGTTCCTTCTCTCGAGGAGAGGCAGCTTGTTGCCGGCCTAGCCATGGCCTACCCGGGGTCGCGGGGACCCGCGCGGCACGCCACGAACGACCCGCACGGGCTCACTGGCGAGCAGCCCGGCGGCGCTACCGCCTCGAAGGGCTGAACCCCGCGGCCAACGGCATCCGCAACCCCAGCGGGGGCGGCGCGGCGAACGCGTCCCGCACCGGTCGCGACATGGCCCGCCCGAACAGGGCTCCCATCACGAAGTCCTCGGCCAGGGCCAGCACTTCGTCCCGGTACTGGCTCAACCCGTGGCCGTCCGCGTGCACTTCGAACCGGCACACGTCCCGGTTCGCCTTCTTCGCCCGCGCCGCCAGCCGGAACGACAGCTCCGGATCCGTCCGCCCGTCGTTCGTGCCGTGCACGATCAGCACCTGGCGCCCGACCAGCTGCTTCACCGGTTCGGGTGGCGCCGCGACGTCCTCCTGCGGCAGCCATGGGGCGAGCGCGAGCACGGAGTTGACGGCTTCGTGCCCGGCGGCCCGCAGGCCCGCCCGGCCGCCCATCCCGAGGCCGACGAGGCAGACGGGGACGTCTCCGTACCGCCGTACGATCTCGTCGGCCGCCCAGGTCGCGTCCTGTGCGAGGTTGGCCTCGCTGCCGTTCCAGCCGCGGCAGCGGTAGTGCACCACGTGCGCGGCGAGACCCTCGTCCCGGCCCGCGCGGGCCAGGCGGCGTCCGACGCCGCGCATCGAGGCGGTCGCCAGCACGGGGGACGGCCTGCGGCCGGAGACCTCGTCGCCGCCCGGGAGCAGCAGCACTACGCCGCTCACCGCTGTCGGCTCCGGCCCCAGTGCCCTGCCCAGCCGGGCCCTGCGAACCGGCGTCGCTTGGTGTGCCATGACAGAACAGTGTCAGAAACGCGGGTGTACTCGACCCGTCCTCGCGGTCACCGTTACGTATCGACGAAAACGTACAGCGGCGGGGAACGCGCCGTCTACGCGCGTAGGAGTTAGAGTGCGGAAATGACGAGCCAGACCATCGCGAACACCCCGACACCGGACCAGATCCGCCGGGCTCCCAAGGTTCTGCTGCACGACCACCTCGACGGCGGTCTGCGCCCCGGCACGATCGTCGAACTCGCCCGCGAGGGCGGCTACTCCCAGCTCCCCGACACCGACCCGGAGAAGCTCGGCGTCTGGTTCCGCGAGGCCGCCGACTCCGGTTCCCTGGAACGGTACCTGGAGACCTTCTCCCACACCGTCGCCGTCATGCAGACCCGTGACGCCCTGGTCCGGGTCGCCGCCGAGTGCGCCGAGGACCTGGCCGCGGACGGCGTCGTCTACGCCGAGGTGCGCTACGCCCCCGAGCAGCACCTGGAGGGCGGCCTCAGCCTCGAA
Organism: Streptomyces sp. NPDC096046; assembly: GCF_040303285.1. NCBI lineage: Bacteria > Bacillati > Actinomycetota > Actinomycetes > Kitasatosporales > Streptomycetaceae > Streptomyces > Streptomyces sp. NPDC096046. The sequence continues at coordinate 90,594 of NZ_JBEOSZ010000023.1, forward strand.
GAGGTCGTCGAGGCCGTCAACGAGGGCTTCCGGGAAGGGGAGCGGCGCGCCCGGGGGAACGGCCTGCGCATCAGGGTCGGCGCGCTGCTCACCGCCATGCGGCACGCGGCACGCGCCCTGGAGATCGCCGAACTCGCCAACCGCTACCGCGACCTGGGCGTCGTCGGCTTCGACATCGCGGGTGCCGAGGCCGGCTACCCGCCCACCCGGCACCTCGACGCCTTCGAGTACCTCAAGCGCGAGAACAACCACTTCACCATCCACGCCGGCGAGGCCTTCGGCCTGCCCTCCATCTGGCAGGCCCTCCAGTGGTGCGGCGCCGACCGGCTCGGGCACGGCGTGCGGATCATCGACGACATCCAGGTGCACGAGGACGGCCGCGTCGAGCTCGGGCGGCTCGCCTCCTACGTCCGGGACAAGCGCATCCCGCTGGAGCTGTGCCCGAGCTCCAACCTCCAGACGGGGGCCGCGTCCTCGTACGCCGAGCACCCCATCGGGCTGCTGCGCCGACTGCATTTCCGCGCCACCGTCAATACGGACAACCGTCTCATGTCGCACACCAGTATGAGCCGAGAATTCGAGCACCTCGTCGAGGTGTTCGGATACACGCTCGACGACATGCAGTGGTTCTCCGTCAATGCGATGAAATCATCGTTCATTCCTTTCGATGAACGACTGGCCATGATCAATGACGTGATCAAGCCCGGATATGCCGAGCTGAAATCCGAATGGCTGTTCCGTCAGACCGCCTCCACCAGCGATTCTGCCGCCTCGGAGGACTGATTCGGGGGTATTCGGCGCACAGCGAATGCGGGCGGTGTTCACAATCCGTCCGCATTTCGATGTTTGCGGCGGGCGGGGTCGCGTGATTACGGTCGCTGAACCGCTCACACCCCGTCATCCCGTTACGAGGACGCATTTCATGAAGCAGTCTGCTGCCAAGACCCTCGGTGTCGCCGCTCTCGGTGCCGCCTTCGCCGCCGCCGGTGCGGGTGCCGCCAACGCCGCCTCCGCCCTTCCGGACACCGCCCAGACGCCGGAGACCGTCACCGCGGCCCTCCCGGCGGAGCAGCTCTCTCAGACGCTGCCGGGCTCGGGCGAGGCGCTGGGCCAGGGGCAGACGGCGGCCGGTGCCGGTCCGGCCGCCGCCCAGCCGGTCGCCGAGCAGGTGCTCGCCAACGGCCCGACGGGCCCCGCCGCCGATCTGCTGGGCGGTCTCCCGGTGCAGGGCCTGCCCACGCACGGCCTGCCGGTCAACGGCGTGCCGGTCGGCTGAGCCTCGCCGAGGCGGACACACGCCGATGGGGCGCACCCGCACGGGGTGCGCCCCATCGGCGTTCTCGCGTACGGATGTCACCAGGCGGTCTGGGCCTTGCCGCGCGTCTTGTCCTCGGAGGGCAGCAGGATCCACAGGGCGATGTAGAGGAGGAACTGCGGACCGGGCAGCAGGCACGAGACCAGGAAGATCACCCGCATCGTGGTGGCGGAGGTGCCGAAGCGCCGTGCCAGCGCGGCGCACACGCCGGCGATCATACGGCCGTGGGTGGGGCGGGCGAGGCGGGACATGTGCGACTCCTTCGTGAGGGTGTATGAGGCCTCTCGTACGAGTACCCCATCCGCACACCACGCTACGTAGACGAAGGGGGCAAAGCGTCGCTCCACGGGGCGATCCCGACCCTGGGAATCGTCGGGGTCCGACCCTGAGCCGGCTCCTCCGGAGGCAGGGGCGCACGCAGCAGGCGGGTGGTCGTCGTGCGGCGGCGCAACCAGGAGCGGCCCGCCGGGACCAGTGCCAGATGCGCGAGGGCCACGCCCGCGGTGTTCAGGAACAGCGAGTCGACATCGACGACCTGACCGGGCACGCCGGTCTGCAGCAGTTCGATGCCCCACGACAGCAGGGCGCCGACCGCGACGGTGCGCAGCAGGGACGCCAGCGGCGAGACGACCAGCCTGCCGCCCACCACGGGCAGCAGCACACCCAGCGGGGCGAGCAGGGCCAGCCCCTCACCGATCCGGCGGGCCGCCTCGGACCAGCCCAGGGCGAGATCGGCCCGGATACCGGCGAACGGCCGCAAGTTGGCGGGCATCACCCAGGGCACGTCCAGCGGCCGCAGCGTGACCCAGGCGACGAACGCGAGGTGGGCGACGAGGAGGACACCTCCTGTCACACGGATGCGGGACGCGGCGCTGCCGCCGACGGAGCCTTGACGCTGCACGCCCCCCAAGACGCGGCCTCCGGCCGGATCGGTTCCGCAAGGGGCACCGGAAGGCCGGTGAGGCATGCGCCACAGCCCGGACGGCGGCATGCGCCACAGGGCCGGGCGGGTCACTCCGCGGCCACGCCCCGCGCCGGCGGTTCCGTGCTGCCCGGGCGGGCCCGCACCTCCTCGGTGCACTCGTAGCGGCGCGGAGCCTCGGCGCCGGGTCCGCCCAGGACCACCGAGCCGTCCCCCTGGGCCGCCGCCGAGTCGGAGAAGGTGCACACGATCTGGGCGAGGGCGTACGAGGTGAGTCCGGCCGGCGCCGTGCTCAGCCGCAGTGTCTCCTCCGGGTCGCCGGGGCGCGGCCCGCCCACGGAGATGCCGCCGCGGACGGCCGTGCTGTAACCGGCCTCCTTCTCGGCGGTCGACGGGGGTGTGGCGAGCTGGTCCAGCAGGCCCTGCGCGACGAGCATGCGTCGCTCGGAGTCGGCCGCGCCGTCCGGCACCCGCACGGTCCGGTCGACGGTCACCAGCGAGGACCCGCACAGCAGGAACACCTGCACCGGCAGTCCCCGGGCGGCCTGCGTCGACACGTCCGGCTCGGAGAGCGAGCACCGCACCCGCGACGGCGCGGGTCCGAAGTTGGTCGGCACCTCCGTGGGCCGGATCCCGCAGCCGGCCAGCAGCACGGCGAGCGCCGGAACGGCGAGCAGCCGAGGCACGGCCGCGAAACGCGCGGTCATCAGGCGTCCCCCTTCGAGTCCGCGCCCTGGGGCCGGCCGGTGTCGCTCCCGGGCTCCAGCTCGTCCTCGGCCGGCTGCTCCTCCGCCGGGGACGTGCCGCGCGGCAGCCGCAGCGTGAACACCGCCCCCGAGTCGGGCGAGTTGGCCGCCGTGATCTCACCGCCGTGGATGTGGGCGTTCTCCAGCGCGATGGACAGGCCCAGACCGCTGCCCTCGGAACGCGGCCGTGAGGCGCTGGCCTTGTAGAAGCGGTCGAAGACGTGCGGCAGGACGTCCTCCGGGATGCCGGGCCCGTGGTCCCGCACCTCGATGACGATGGAGTCGTCCGCCTCCCGTACGGACACCCGGACCGGGGAGCCGCCGTGCTTGAGCGCGTTGCCGATGAGGTTGGCCAGGATGACGTCCAGGCGCCGCGGGTCCAGGCGGGCGTGCAGGCCGCGCTCGGCGTCCAGGTCCACCGCGTCCAGCCAGGCGCGGGCGTCGATGCAGGCGGTGATCTGGTCGGCGAGGTCGACGTCGTCCAGGACGAGCCGGGCGGTGCCCGCGTCGAAGCGGGTGACCTCCATCAGGTTCTCGACCAGGTCGTTCAGCCGCCGCGTCTCGCTGACCACCAGCCGCACGGCGGGCTCGATCATCGGGTCCATGCTGCCGGTCTCCGCCTCCAGCTCCTCCTCGAGCACCTCCGTCACGGCGGTGATCGCGGTGAGCGGCGTCCGCAGCTCATGGCTCATGTCCGCGACGAACCGCCGGGACGCCTCGTCGCGGGCGGCCATGTCGGCGACCCGTTTCTCCAGCGCCTCGGCCGCGTTGTTGAACGTCCGGGACAGATCGGCGAGTTCGTCGGTCCCGGACACCCGCAGCCGGGTGTCCAGCTTGCCCTCGCCGAGCCGCCGGGCAGCCGCCCCGAGCCGCTGCACCGGCTTCAGCACCGTCGTCGCCGCGGCCTGCGCGAGCAGCGCCGAGCCGATCAGCGCGAGCCCCGTGGCGATGCCCAGCGACCACGCCAGCGAGTTGAGGTCCTTGGCCTCCGGCTCCAGCGACTTGAGCATGTAACCGGTCGGGCCACCGCCGATCACGCGCGTGCCCGCCACCAGGTAGGGGGTGTCGTGGTCGACGATGCGCTGCCAGTACAGGTGGTGCGGGTGCTTGTCGGCCCCGTCGACCTTCTGCGTCCGGTTCACCGCCGTGCGCAGCGAGGCCGGCACGTCGCCCAGTGAGAAGCCGCTGAGCCCGCCGGAGCTGCCGTAGACGGTGCGGCCATCGGTGTCACGGCCGACCAGCAGCACACTGAAGCGCTGGTCGCTGCCCGCCATCTGGCCCGCGGTGTGCTGCAGCTCGTCCTGCGTCGGCCGCGGGGGCAGCGCGCCCGCCCGGTTCTGCATCTCCTGCTCGAAGTCGCGCAGCACGGCGTCCTGGGTGCGGGTGAGCACCGCCTCGCGGTTGAGCCAGTACGCGATCCCGGACGCGGACACGGCGGCCGTCAGGGCCACCAGGCCGAACACCACGACCAGTCGCAGCCGCAGGCTGGTGAAGCGCAGCCCCGACAGAACTCCCTTGCGCGCCCCGGTCCAGCCGCGGGCCCCCCCTTGGTGCGCCTGGGTCACTGAGGCGCGTCCAGCCGGTAGCCGACACCCCGCACGGTACGGATCAGCGTCGGGGACGAGGGCACGTCCTCGACCTTGGCGCGCAGCCGCTGGACGCACGCGTCCACGAGCCGCGAGTCGCCCAGGTAGTCGTGCTCCCACACCAGCCGCAGCAGTTGCTGCCGGGACAGCGCCTGGCCCGGCCGCCGGCTCAGCTCCAGCAGCAGCCGCAGCTCGGTCGGCGTCAGCTGGAGGTCCTCGCCGTTCTTCGTCACGGTCATCGCCGAGCGGTCGATGACGAGGCTGCCGAAGCTCGCCGCGTCGTTCGACTCCCGCTCGCCGCGCCGCAGCACGGCCCGGATCCGGGCGTCGAGCACGCGTCCCTGCACCGGTTTGACGACATAGTCGTCGGCGCCGGACTCCAGCCCGACCACCACGTCGATGTCATCGCTGCGCGCGGTCAGCAGGATGATCGGCAACTGGTCCGTGCGCCGGATGCGCCGGCACACCTCGAACCCGTCGATGCCGGGCAGCATCACGTCCAGCACGATCAGATCCGGCCGCTGCTCGCGCAAGAGCTTCAGACCGTCCTCACCGCTGGCAGCGGTCGCCACGCGGTGGCCCTGGCGCGTCAGTGAGAGCTCCAGGGCCGTCCGGATGGCGTCGTCGTCCTCGATCAGCAACAGGGAAGGCACGCGCTCATTCTGGCCCATGGAGGGGTCGGGGTTCGACCGGTGGGGCCCAGTCGTTGTGGCCGGTACCGCCGACGCGTGTGCGGGAGCTGTGGTGGACCTGTGGCCGACCCCTGTGACAGGCCTGTGACAGTCGGCGGACACGGCCATGAAGGTGCGGCGGCAAGCTTTTCGGCACAGGCGAGGAAGCCCGCCCGAACAGGCGGGCCGCACACCGGAAGTCCACGACGGGGGGCGCGAGATGAACACGCTGCACGGCATCAGCACCAGCGCAGTTGTCACGCGTCTGCACGACGTGAACCGGGGTTGCGAGAAGTCCGGTGGCGAGGGGGGCACCTCCCTGCTCGAGCGGAGCCGAGAGCTCGGGGGACGGGGGTGCGCTCGCGGCACCGGGCGTCAGCACACCGTGTTCATGACGGTGGTCGACGCACCCACGGGGGAGATCAACAAGGGGTCCGCGGCGGCAGCCGCCACGGGCGCCGACGGGGGAGCAGCGTACGGGGAGGGCTCGGGGGAGCGCCGTTCGCTGACGGAGGCGGAGTTCACCGCCTACGTCCAGGAGCGCCGCGCCTCCCTGTACGCAACCGCCTACCACCTCACCGGTGACCGCTTCGAGGCCGAGGACCTGCTGCAGAGCGCGCTGTTCTCGACCTACCGGGCGTGGGACCGGATCAGTGACAAGGCGGCGGTCGGCGGGTACCTCCGCCGCACCATGACCAACCTGCACATCAGCGCCTGGCGGCGCCGCAAGCTCAACGAGTACCCGACCGAGGAACTGCCGGAGACGCCCGGCGACACGGACGCGATGCGCGGCACCGAGCTGCGCGCGGTCCTGTGGCAGGCGCTGGCCCGGCTGCCCGAACTCCAGCGCACCATGCTGGTCCTGCGCTACTACGAGGGCCGCACGGACCCGGAGATCGCGGAGATCCTCGACATCAGTGTCGGCACGGTGAAGTCCAGCATCTGGCGGTCGCTCCGCCGGCTGCGCGAGGACGAGGTCCTCAGCTTCGGCCGTGACGAGGAGGACGCCTTCGGCGAGCTCGTCGCCTGAAGGTACGGGGGGAGCCCCGCAGGGGTCACGGGGGAAACACAGGGGGCCCACGGGGGAACTGTAGAGGCGCTGGGGGCGTCTCCACAGGAGAGTGGGGGCTCGGGGGAGACAACGGGGGAGCACAGAAGCGGGGCTGGAGGGCCGGGGGGTCCGTCCAGTCCCGCTTTTTCCTGTGCCCGGCCCTCCAGCTCCCTCTAGGCCACTGTGTCGAGGCTCGTGCACCGGCCGGCCGCCGCTGCCGCCAGCCGGCCCAGCGCCTCGTCCCGGTCGCAGGCGTACGCGCCCAGTGCCGTCTGGCGGGCGACGATCGTGCGCTCCTGCCGCATCAGGCGCCAGCCGCGGCGCAGCAGGAACGGCACCGACTTGCGGCCCTCCCGCAGATCCCGCAGGAAGCGGCGGCGGAAGGTCTTCACCGGGCCGCGGCTCAGGCACAGCGCGTCGGCGAGGACGCCGAGTTCACGGCAGCGCGTGACGATCTCCGCGGCGAAGATGCCCTCCGCGATGAACAGCGGGGGCCGTCCGATGTCGACCGTCTCGTCTCCGGTGCGGGCGCTGAGGGAGATGTCGTAGACGGGAACTTCCGTACGACCCGTGCGGCACAACCGGACGATCGCGGCGACGGCCGTGTCCGCGTCCCACGAGTCCGGATGGTCCCAGTCGATGTCGGAGCTCTCCGCCACCAGGGGCAGGGTCGGGTCGTCGCCCTCCTTGTAGAAGTCGTCGAGCCGCAGCACCGGGAGGCCGGAGCGGGCCGCGAGGAGGGACTTGCCGGAGCCGGAAGGGCCGCAGAGCAGCACGACTCGCGTCGATATGGGCGATGGAGAACTCACGGGACACCAGTGTGAGGCATCCACCGGGGGCCGTACGACCCCGCGGGTCGGCTTTGATGCGCGCGTCACACCTCAACTACCACAAGTGCCTTTATTGTCACTTTCAGTAGTGATGGAACTGTGCAGGAGAAGGTGGCACCGCTGACGACTCGACTCCCTGCTCGGAACTCGCGGAACTCCCCGGCCCGGTGTGCGCTGCTGGCCGTCACCGCCGTCGGGGTAGTGCTCGGCCCGGCGGGCGACGCCGTCCCGCTCATCCGCGGGATTCGCACCCGCCCCCTGCCGGGCAGGTCGACCAGCAGGCGGGCCTGCAGGCGCTCACCGGCGTCGTCGGCTACGTCACCGGCCCGGTCGCCGGTTTCAAGCCCGGCCCTCTCGCGGGTGCGGGCGTCGACCCCCTCGGCAGCGGCGTGGGTACGCAGCACGGCGACTTCGGGCCGCTGACTTCGCAGGCGCTGACGAGGCCGGTGGCCCAGGCGCCGCCGATCGGGAGTATGCCGCTGCTGGGGTCGGTGGCGGGAGGGCTGGGCTGAGCGTGGGATGCACGAGTGAGGAAGGTGAGTCGAGCTCCCTTCGTCGTGAAGTGGCTGGACTCACTCTGTTCAGGCGGTACGGCCCAGGTGAGTGATCATGATGTGGATCACTTCGTCGTCAATGATGTACAGGACCCGGTAGTCGCCGACGCGGAGGCGGCGGATGTCGGGTGACCCATACGGAGTCGACGCCGCCGGACGGGGGTCATCGGCCAGTTTGTCGATGGTGTCGAGGACCAGGGCGAGCCCGCTCGGGTCTTCTTTCAGGGACCGGGCTGCCGAGTCGAGGGCATGCGGCTCGAAGACGATCTCGTACGTCACCGCTGTTCGAGCCCCAGCCGTCGACGAACCTCGGCCATCGGGATACCCGGTTCGAGGGTTCCCTCTGCCTTGCGCCGCTGATAGTCCGCCACCGCCAGGGCGTCTTCGAAGTCCTCTATCACTTGCGGTGACACGAGGAGTGCGGCCACATGTCCGTGGTCGGTGAGGGCGATGGTCTCGCGGCCGTGGGCGGCGCGGCGGACCAGGTCGCCGAGCTGGGAACGGGCGGCGCTGATGGCAATCTCAACCATGCTCTCATGGTGCCACAAGATTACCCTTGTGTGCAATGCATTCGACTAGATGCATGTATGGGTATCACTGTGCTGGGGTCCGGCTGTTCCGTCGAAACGGAAGGAGCGCCTGTCGGCTGCCGGGACAGCCTCGTCGGGGACGGCGCTCTGCATGGTGCCGTCTCGCTTGGACTCATAAAGTCGAGGGGGAACCCGTGGCGTACCCGGTTTAGGTCAGGAACCTGCGCAGGAAGCTGATCGAGCGGTTCCGGCCGCTGATCGACATGGAGGATGTCGCGGGCAGGCCGGACGAGGAGCAGATGTTCCTCAGTCGTGCGGTGGCCGCACTGGCGGTCAAGATCGAGACGGCATGTTCTGACGAAGAGGCCGGCCGTTCCGTGATCGACAGCTCCACCGACAAGGGTGTCGACGCGGTCTCGGTACAGCAGCGAGGTGACCGGCAGCAAGTCACCGCCAGGCTCTGTGACCTGGTGCGGCCCGGGCGGCTGATCATCGTCGATGTGCGTTCCGACGACATCGAGAAAAGCGATGCACTCGGCTTGTTCGTCGTGCTGATGCAGTTGTTCGCAGAGGCGCGTCAGGGACACGAGGCATTCAACAAGTTGGTTGTCTTCGACGAGGCGCACAAGTATGCGGACAGTGGGGACTTGGTGGCAGGGCTCGTCTCGAGTGTTCGCGAAATGCGACACAAGGGTATGTCCGTCATCGTCGCGAGCCAGGACCCGCCGTCCGTTCCGACCGCATTGATCGAGCTGTCCAGCGAAATCGTGTTGCACAAGTTCACGTCACCGGCGTGGCTCACGTACCTGCAGAAGGTGAACACCGCGCTGGGTGGCCTCACGCCGCAGAAGATGGCGGCTCTGCAGCCAGGGGAGGCCTATCTCTGGTCGAGCAAGGCGACGGACGAGGCCTTCACCCAGGGAACCGTGAAGGTCCTGTGCCGCCCGCGGGTCACTGAGCATGGAGGCGGGACCAGAACGGCCTTCGACTGACCTGTGACTGGGGGCAGTGGCCCCGACATGGGCTGTCAGGGCCACTTTGGAGGGCTTTACGCTTCCGGGATCTCAGTACGAGGAACCCGACGCGCCCAGTGACCCGGTGGGGTGCCAGACCGTTTTGGTCTCCAGGAACGCCGTCAGCCGGTCGATGCCGGGGGTCTCCGTGTAATCCACAGGCTGTGGACGGAGGACGCGCTTGAGGTTGTCCGCCGCGGCGATCTCCAGGTCCTTCGCCAGGGCCTCGTCGGCGCCCGCGAGGTCGATCGCGTTGACGTCCTGGTGGGCGGCGAGCGGGGTGGCGATCTCCGCCGTGCGGCCCGACAGGACGTTGACGACGCCGCCGGGGACGTCCGAGGTGGCCAGCACCTCGGCCAGGGACAGGGCGGGCAGCGGGGTCTTCTCGCTCGCCACCACGATCGCCGTGTTGCCCGTCGCGATCACCGGGGCCAGCACCGACACCAGGCCCAGGAAGGACGACTCCTGCGGCGCGAGGACCGCGACCACGCCCGTCGGCTCGGGGGAGGACAGGTTGAAGAACGGGCCCGCGACCGGGTTGCCGCCGCCGACCACCTGGGCGATCTTGTCGGTCCAGCCCGCGTACCAGACCCAGCGGTCGATCGTGGCGTCCACGACCGCCGCGGCCTTGGACTTCGACAGCCCCTCCGCGCCGGCCACCTCGCGCGTGAACTGGTCGCGGCGGCCCTCCAGCATCTCGGCGACGCGGTAGAGGACCTGGCCGCGGTTGTACGCCGTCGCCCCGGACCAGCCGCCGAACGCCTTCCGGGCCGCGACGACCGCGTCACGGGCGTCCTTGCGGGAGGACAGGGGCGCGTTCGCCAGCCAGTTGCCCTTTGCGTCGGTCACCTCGTACACCCGGCCGCTCTCGGAACGCGGGAACTTCCCGCCGACGTACAGCTTGTAGGTCTTCAGGACGTTGAGCCGATCAACTGCATTCATTTAACGCTCGCCCTCCGGGCTCGACGGGGCGAGGTACGCCTCCAGGCCGTGGCGGCCGCCCTCGCGGCCGAAGCCCGACTCCTTGTAACCGCCGAACGGCGACGTCGGGTCGAATTTGTTGAACGTGTTGGACCAGACGACACCCGCGCGGAGCTTGCCGGCGACCGCCAGGATGCGCGAGCCCTTCTCCGTCCAGATGCCGGCGGACAGGCCGTAGGGCGTGTTGTTGGCCTTGGCGACCGCCTCGTCCGGGGTGCGGAAGGTCAGCACCGACAGCACCGGGCCGAAGATCTCGTCCCGGGCGATGCGGTGCGCCTGGGTGACGTTCGTGAACAGGGTCGGGGCGAACCAGTAACCGCTCTCCGGCAGTTCACACGCCGGCGACCAGCGCTCGGCGCCCTCCGCCTCACCCTGCTCGACGAGCGAGGTGATGCGGGTGAGCTGCTCCTCGGAGTTGATCGCGCCGATGTCGGTGTTCTTGTCCAGCGGGTCGCCGAGGCGGAGCGTCGACAGGCGGCGCTTGAGGGAGTCGAGAAGCTCGTCCTGGATCGACTCCTGGACCAGCAGGCGGCTGCCGGCGCAGCAGACCTGGCCCTGGTTGAAGAAGATGCCGTTGACGATGCCCTCGACGGCCTGGTCGATCGGGGCGTCGTCGAAGACGATGTTGGCGCCCTTGCCGCCCAGTTCGAGCGTGACCTTCTTGCGCGTCCCGGCGACCGTGCGGGCGATCTCCTTGCCGACGGCCGTGGAGCCGGTGAAGGCGACCTTGTTCACGTCCGGGTGCGCGATCAGCGCGGCGCCCGCGTCGCCGTAGCCGGGGAGGATGTTGACGACGCCCTTGGGCAGGCCCGCCTGGCGGCAGATGTCCGCGAAGAACAGCGCGGAGAGGGGGGTGGTCTCGGCCGGCTTCAGCACGACCGTGTTGCCGGTCGCCAGGGCCGGGGCGATCTTCCACGCCAGCATCAGGAGGGGAAAGTTCCAGGGGATGACCTGGCCCGCGACGCCGAGCGGCCTGGGGTTCGCGCCGAAACCGGCGTGGTCGAGCTTGTCGGCCCAGCCCGCGTAGTAGAAGAAGTGCGCGGCGACCAGGGGCAGGTCGGCGTCGCGCGTCTCCTTGATCGGCTTGCCGTTGTCCAGGGTTTCGAGGACGGCGAGCTCGCGGGAGCGCTCCTGGATGATGCGGGCGATCCGGAAGAGGTACTTCGCGCGCTCCGCGCCCGGGAGGGCCGACCACTTCTCGAAGGCCCGGCGCGCGGCCTTCACCGCGCGGTCCACGTCCTCGGAACCGGCCTGGGCGATCTCGGAGAGGACCTCCTCGGTGGACGGGGAGACGGTCTTGAAGACCTTGCCGTCCGCCGCTTCGACGAACTCGCCGTCGATGAACAGGCCGTACGAGGGCGCGATGTCGGCGATCGCGCGCGACTCGGGGGCCGGGGCGTATGCGAATACGGGTGCCATGGTGATCAGTCCACCGTCACGTAGTCGGGGCCGGAGTAGCGGCCGGTGGCCAGCTTCTGGCGCTGCATCAGCAGGTCGTTCAGCAGCGAGGAGGCGCCGAAGCGGAACCAGTGGTTGTCCAGCCAGTCCTCGCCCGCCGTCTCGTTGACCAGCACGAGGAACTTGATGGCGTCCTTGGAGGTCCGGATGCCGCCGGCCGGCTTCACACCGACCTGGATGCCGGTCTGCGCACGGAAGTCGCGCACCGCCTCCAGCATGAGCAGGGTGTTCGCCGGGGTCGCGTTGACGGCGACCTTGCCGGTGGACGTCTTGATGAAGTCCGCGCCCGCCAGCATCCCGAGCCAGCTCGCGCGGCGGATGTTGTCGTACGTCGAGAGCTCGCCCGTCTCGAAGATGACCTTCAGGCGCGCGGAGGCCCCGCAGGCCTCCTTCACGGCGGTGATCTCGTCGTACACCTTGAGGTATCGACCTGAGAGGAACGCCCCGCGGTCGATGACCATGTCGATCTCGTCCGCGCCGGCGGTGACGGCGTCGCGCACGTCGGCCAGCTTGACGTCGAGCGCGGCGCGGCCCGCCGGGAACGCCGTGGCCACCGAGGCGACCTTCACACCGGAGCCGGCGACGGCCTCCTTGGCCACGGCCACCATGTCGGGGTAGACGCACACCGCCGCCGTGGCGGGCGCCGTACGGTCCGTCGGGTCGGGCTTGACCGCCTTCGCGCCGAGTGCCCGGACCTTGCCCGGGGTGTCCGCGCCTTCCAGCGTCGTCAGGTCGACCATCGAGATGGCCAGGTCGATGGCGAACGCCTTCGCGGTGGTCTTGATCGAACGCGTGCCGAGGGAGGCCGCCCGGCCTTCGAGCCCGACCGCGTCGACGCCGGGGAGCCCGTGGAGGAAGCGGCGCAGCGCGCTGTCGGACGCGGCGACGTCCTTGAGGGGGTGAGCTGCGGTGAGTGCAGAACTGGGCATGGTCACCAGACGAGCATATCTACGCGCGTAGCGGCTGTACAGCCCTCCGGTTTGCCCGGGTGGATGCCGGACCGGCGGGACCGGTCCGGCAGAATCGAGACATGACGAGCCCCGAGTCCCAGTCGCCCGCGCCGCAGCCTCCGGAGCCCGAGTCCCCGGACCGGGTGTACCGGTCGGTCCCGGCCATCGCCGGCGGTGTGATGCTGCTCGCCATCGCCGGGTGGCTCGGTATCGACGCGGTGCTCTCCGGGGACGGGCGCACACCGTGGCTGGCGCTCGCCGTGCTGCTGCTCGTCGTGCCGCTGGTCGTCGCCTTCACCCTGCGGCCCGCGGTGTACGCGGGCGACGACCGACTGCGGATCCGCAACCCCTTCCGCCTCATCGTCCTGCCCTGGGGGCAGGTCGCCTCGCTGCGCTCGTCGTACTCGAACGAGGTCCTCACCGAGTCCGGTGCGAAGTACCAGCTGTGGGCCGTGCCGGTCTCGCTGCGTGCGCGCAAGAAGGCCGCGCGGCGTGAAATGCGCGCGACGGCGCAGGCGCGACGCGAGATGGGGCGGGAGACGGGGCGGGACGAGAGCCGCGGCAGCGCGCTCGGCATGACCGCGGGGCTGGGACACGGCCTGAGCCGGGAGCCGATGTCGGACGGGCCCGTCCGGGCGGAGACCGACCGGATCATGGACGAACTGCGGGCGCTGCGCGAGGCGCGGCACGAGGCGGAGTCGGCACGGGGCGAGGTGGCCGTGCGGTGGGCCTACGAGGTGCTGGCGCCGGCGGTCGCGGGGGCTGTGCTGGTGCTGATCCTGGTGGCGGCGGGCTGACGGGGTCGCGGGCTGACGGGGCTGCGGGCTGACGGGGCCGGGGACCGACGTCGTGGCCGAGGCCTTGGGGCGGGGCCTTTGGTCGGGGACCGACGCCGTGGGCGGGGCCGAGGCCCTGGGTCGGGGACCGACACCCGTGGGCCGTGGCTTCGGTCCCTCGGTCTGGGGCGGGGCTGCGGCTTTCCGGTCCGGGTGCGGGCTGCGGCCTCTCGGTCCGGGGTGCGGGCTCCGGCCTCTCCGCCGAGGACCTCTCCCAGGCGCCTCTCGGCAAGCGGCAGCGGCGGGAGGCCGCCCGGAAGAGTTCCTGAGTCGTCGGCAGGGGGCGGTGGTGCGGGGCCTCGGCCTCAGATGCCCGCCGCGGCCGACAGGCCTCGCTTGATCGACTCCAGCAGCGCCGTCGCCTTCGCGCGGGCCGCGGGGAGATCCTCGTGGGACCCGACCGGGATCACGACCTCCAGGTAGCACTTCAGCTTCGGCTCCGTGCCGCTCGGGCGGACGATCACCCGGGCGCCGTCGAGGGTGTAGCGCAGACCGTCCGTGGGCGGGAGATCGGCCGTGCCCCGGGTGAGGTCGTCGGTGCCGGTGACCGGCAGGCCGGCCAGTTCCGTCGGGGGCTGTTCGCGCAGGCGGCGCATCGCGGCGGTGATGAGGGAGAGATCCTCCACGCGGGCCGAGAGCTGGTCCGTCGCGTGCAGGCCGTGCTCCACCGCCAGGTCGTCCAGCAGGTCGAGGAGTGTGCGGCCCTCCTCCTTGAGCCGGGAGGCGAGTTCCGTGATCAGCAAAGCGGCCGTGATGCCGTCCTTGTCGCGCACGCCGTCCGGGTCGACGCAGTAGCCGAGGGCCTCCTCGTAGCCGAAGCGCAGGCCCTCGGCGCGGGCGATCCACTTGAAGCCGGTGAGGGTCTCGACATGGGGGAGTCCCGCCTTCTCGGCGATCCGGCCGAGGAGGGACGACGAGACGATCGACTCCGCGAAGGTGCCGGTCGCTCCGCGGCGGACCAGATGGGCGGCGAGCAGGGCGCCGACCTCGTCGCCGCGCAGCATGCGCCAGTCGGTGCCGTCCTGCACGGCGACGGCGCAGCGGTCCGCGTCCGGGTCGTTGGCGATGATCAGGTCCGGGGCGGTTGCGGCGGCGCGTGCCGTGGCGAAGGCCAGGTCCATCGCGCCGGGCTCCTCCGGGTTGGGGAACGCGACGGTCGGGAAGTCCGGGTCGGGCTCGGCCTGCTCGGTGACGAGGACCGGTTCCGGGAAGCCGGCGCGGGCGAAGGCGGCCAGGAGGACGTCCTTGCCGACGCCGTGCATCGCCGTGTACACCGTGCGGGCGGTGCGGGGGGAGCCCTCGGACAGGACGGCGTCCGTGCGGGCGAGGTAGGCGTCGAGGACGCTGTCGTCGAGGATGTCCCAGCCTTCGGTGGGGCGCCGGACGGTGGTGAGGGACGGGACCGCGGCGATCTCCGCCGCGATGTCGATGTCCGCCGGGGGGACGATCTGCGAGCCGTCGCCGAGGTAGACCTTGTAGCCGTTGTCGCGGGGCGGGTTGTGGCTGGCCGTGACCTCCACGCCCGCGACCGCGCCGAGGTGCCTTATCGCGAAGGCGAGCACGGGGGTCGGCAGGGGGCGGGGGAGGATCGCCGCGCGCAGGCCGGCGCCGGTCATGACGGCGGCGGTGTCCTGGGCGAAGTCGTGCGACTTGTGGCGGGCGTCGTAGCCGATGACCACGAGGCCGTTGTCGTGCCCCTGCTTCTTGAGGTAGGCGGCGAGACCCGCGGCGGCGCGGATGACGACCGAGCGGTTCATGCGCATCGGACCGGCGCCGAGTTCACCGCGCAGGCCGGCGGTGCCGAACTGCAGGGTGCCGCCGAAGCGCGCGGCGAGTTCCGTGTGGTCTCCGGCGTCGATGAGGCGGGCGAGCTCGGTGCGGGTCTCCGGGTCGGGGTCCTCGGTGAGCCACGCCTGGGCCTGTGCGATGAGTTCGTCGTGCACGGTCGGTGTCAGCCTCTCGGTTGTGGGTGGTGCCGGGGTGCCTGCGGCGGTCTGTGCGGGGCCGTGGGGGTGCGCGGGGCCGCCTGCCCGGGTGCGGTGGGTCGGGGCCGCGCCGGGGGGTGTCCGTCCTCGGAACGGCGCGATGGGGTCGGATACCGACTGACCGTCCGTTGGCGCGCCAACCGCTGCGGGCGGACACCCCCCGACACGTCCCCTTCCGTGCGTGCGCGGGTGCGGCGGCGCGGTGGTCCCGCTCAGCTGCGGGCAGTCGTGCCGCTGAGGGCGATGGTGGTCCCCCTGCTCGAACGGAGCCGAGAGCTTGAGGGAGGGCGGGCGCAGCGGCACCCCGCCTGAGCAGTGGTGCCCGGTGCTTACAGGCGGCCCAGGACCTGCGTCAGTAGTGAGCCCATCCGCGTCGCGGAGTCGCGGCCCGCCTGGAGGACCTCTTCGTGGTTCAGGGGCTCGCCCGTCATGCCCGCGGCGAGGTTGGTGACCAGGGAGATGCCCAGGACCTCGGCGCCCGCCTCGCGCGCGGCGATCGCCTCCAGGACCGTCGACATGCCCACCAGGTCCGCACCGATGACGCGGGCCATGCGGATCTCGGCCGGGGTCTCGTAGTGCGGGCCGGGGAACTGGGCGTAGACGCCCTCCTCCAGCGTGGCGTCGACCTCCTTGCACAGGGCCCGCAGGCGCGGGGAGTACAGGTCGGTCAGGTCGACGAAGTTCGCGCCGATGATGGGGGAGGTGGCGGTGAGGTTGATGTGGTCGCTGATGAGGACCGGCTGGCCGGGGCGCATGCCCTCGCGCAGCCCGCCGCAGCCGTTGGTGAGGACGACCGTCTTGCAGCCGGCCGAGACCGCGGTACGGACGCCGTGGGCGACCGCTGCCACCCCGCGGCCCTCGTAGTAGTGCGTACGGCCCAGGAAGACCAGGGCGCGCTTGTCGCCGATCCGGTACGAGCGGATCTTGCCACCGTGGCCCTCCACCGCCGGCGGCGGGAAACCGGGGAGCTCGGTGACCTGGAACTCGGCCTCGGGGGCGCCCAGGGCGTCCACGGCCGGGGCCCAGCCGGAGCCCATCACGAGGGCGACGTCGTGGGTCTCGGCGCCCGTCAGTTCGCGCAGGCGGGCCGCGGCGGCGTCGGCGGCGGTGTGGGGGTCGCCCTGGATGTCGTCCGGAAGAAGAGATGCGTTCACGCCGAAGAGGGTAGCCGGTGAAAGCCTACGCGCGTAGATGGCAGAGCTCACGGGGTGGCGATCGTTGTCTTGTCGTTTCCGACGAAGGGGAGCGGACGGCGGCCGTCAGCAGGGGCGCTTGCGGAGCTCCATCACGTAGTCGTGCGGGGCGCCGGCCGACTCGGCGGCGTCGGCGATCTCGCCCAGGTAGCGGGCGGAGGGCAGGCCGCCCTCGTAGGCGTTCAGGGCGAAGGCCCAGGCCGATTCCTCACCGTCCAGGGTGTGGACCCGTACGCGCGTACGGCGGTAGATGTCGAGGCCCACGCCCTCCCAGCGGTCGAGGGACTCCTCGTCCATCGGGGCGATGTCGTACAGGGAGACGAAGACCTGGGAGAACGGGTCCTCCACGATCGTGGGCAGTGCGCCTTCCCAGCCCATGTGCTCGCCGCCGAAGGTCAGTCGCCATCCGTTCAGCCAGCCGGTGGCGCGCAGCGGCGAGTGCGGGGCGCGGCGGGACATCAGCCGCGCGTCGAGGTTGCCGGCGTACGCGGCGTAGAGCGACATGGGGGAAGGGTACGGCAGGCGACCCCGGCGTCACTGTCGTAACAACCGGCGCAGCGGCGGGGCCCCGGGGCGGTGGCACCGCGAGCGGTGCGGGACAATGGAGTACGTGACTCGGATCGTGATCATCGGTGGCGGACCCGGCGGATACGAAGCGGCCCTGGTGGCCGCTCAACTCGGCGCGGAGGTGACCGTCGTGGACTGCGACGGTCTGGGCGGGGCGTCGGTGCTCACCGACTGCGTGCCGTCGAAGACCCTGATCGCCACGGCCGAGGTGATGACCACCTTCGACTCCTCCTACGAGGAGCTGGGGATCATCGTGGCCGACGACACCCCGCACATCGAGCAGGCCGCCCGGGTGGTGGGCGTGGACCTGGGCAAGGTCAACCGGCGTGTGAAGCGGCTGGCGCTCGCCCAGTCGCACGACATCACCGCCTCCGTGACCCGTGCGGGGGCGCGTGTCATGCGCGGGCGCGGGCGGCTGGAGGGCATGCAGGCGCTCGACGGGTCGCGCAAGGTCGTGGTGCGCACCGCCGACGGGAGCGAGGAGACGCTGACGGCTGACGCCGTGCTCATCGCCACCGGCGGACACCCCCGTGAGCTGCCCGACGCCCTGCCCGACGGCGAGCGGATCCTGAACTGGACCCAGGTGTACGACCTCGACGAGCTCCCGGAGGAGCTGATCGTGGTCGGGTCGGGTGTGACGGGTGCCGAGTTCGCCGGCGCCTACCAGGCGCTGGGGTCCAGGGTGACGCTGGTGTCGTCGCGCGACCGCGTGCTGCCGGGCGAGGACCCGGACGCCGCCGCCGTGCTGGAGGACGTCTTCCGGCGGCGCGGCATGAACGTCATGGGGCGCACCCGGGCGCAGTCCGCCAAGCGGGTCGGGGACCGGGTCGAGGTGACCCTCTCCGACGGGCGGGTCATCACCGGGTCGCACTGCCTCATGGCCGTCGGAGCCGTGCCCAACACCGCGGGCATGGGGCTGGAGGAGGCCGGGGTCCGGCTGCGCGAGTCCGGTCACATCTGGACCGACAAGGTCTCGCGCACGACCGCTCCGGGCGTGTACGCGGCCGGTGACGTGACCGGCGTGTTCGCCCTCGCCTCCGTGGCCGCCATGCAGGGCCGCATCGCCATGTACCACTTCCTGGGCGACGCCGTGGCCCCGCTGAACCTGAAGACGGTCTCGTCGAACGTCTTCACCGACCCGGAGATCGCCACCGTCGGCTACACCCAGGCCGACGTCGACGGCGGGAAGATCGACGCCCGGTCCGTGAAGCTGCCGCTGCTGCGCAACCCGCGCGCGAAGATGCAGGGCATCCGCGACGGCTTCGTCAAGATCTTCTGCCGGCCCGGCACGGGCATCGTGGTGGGCGGTGTCGTCGTGGCGCCGCGTGCCTCGGAACTGATCCACCCCATCTCGATCGCGGTCGACAACAATCTGACAGTCGAACAGATCGCGAAGGCCTTCACCGTCTACCCCTCCCTGTCGGGCTCGATCGCCGAGGTGGCGCGGCAGTTGCACACCCGCAAGGAGAGCGGCGAGGGCTGAGGCCGAAACCGGTTCCTCCCTGGTCACGGGGAGTGTTCGACCATGCGTACGGCATAGGCGGCGGGACTGGGCTTCTATACCACTCCCCGCTGCTCGGTGCGAACATCTTCTGCTATTCAGCGCAAACTGCTGAAAGCAGACGGTCGCTGGCGTTACTGTCAGTTTCGTGTTCGCTGCAGAACGTCGCCAATTGATCCTCGAAATGGTGCGAGCGAACGGGGCCGTGTCGCTCCGTGAGCTCGCCCGCGTCGTCCAGACCTCCGAAGTGACCGTACGGCGGGACGTGCGCGCGCTGGAGGCAGAAGGACTCCTCGACCGCCGGCACGGCGGTGCGGTATTGCCGGGCGGTTTCACGCGAGAGTCCGGCTTTCCGCAGAAGTCTCATCTCGCGACCGCCGAGAAGACCGCCATCGCCGACCTCGCCGCGAATCTCGTGGAAGAGGGGGAGGCGATCGTGGTCGGGGCGGGTACGACGACCCAGGAGCTGGCCCGCCGGCTCGCCCGGGTGCCCGGGCTCACCGTCGTCACCAACTCCCTCCTCGTCGCCCAGGCGTTGGCCCATGCCAACCGGGTCGAGGTCGTGATGACCGGCGGTACGCTCCGCGGTTCGAACTACGCCCTGGTCGGGAGTGGTGCGGAGCAGTCCCTGCACGGGCTGCGGGTGTCACGGGCGTTCCTGTCCGGGAGCGGGCTGACCGCCGAACGCGGGCTGTCCACGTCCAACATGCTGTCGGCGTCCGTCGACCGGGCGCTGGTGCAGGCCGCGGCGGAGGTCGTCGTGCTCGCCGACCACACCAAGCTCGGCACCGACACCATGTTCCAGACCGTGCCGACGGATCTCATCACACGCCTCGTCACGGACGAGCCGCCCGCGCATGACGACCGTGCCGCCACGGAACTCCAGGCGCTCGCCGACCAGGGCGTGCAGATCGCCGTCGCCGGGGGGCAAGGGGGCTCTGCCGGGGCGGGGGGCCCGGGGGGTGACTCCCTCCCGGCGCGCCAGCAGCGCCGGGATGTGCCGTTGCCCGGGCCTCGACGGCAGGCGCCGGGGGCCGGGGGCCAGTTGCGGTCCGCCTCGATGCTGGGTGAACAGGGGCCTGCGGCGGAGCGGGCACGGGTGGCTGACATGCGGCGGCGTTGACGCCGACGGTGGATTGAGCCGCGGTTGCTTTTTCACGCCCCCGCGTTGCCGCTGAGGCCGGCCCTGGGTCCGCAGCCCAGCGGAACGGGGTGCCGCCCGCGCCCCCCCGGGCGGCAGGCATGCCCGCGGGCTGCGGGGACCGGGGTGCCGCCTGCGCCCCGTCCGGCTGCCCTTGGCGGCACGATCGCCCGCAGCCCGGGCGACCCGCACCCGCCGGACGACGCGAGGGGCCGTGTCGGGGGTGTCCGCCCGCAGCGGTTGGCGCGTCGACGGGGAGTGAGTCGCTACCCCATCCCATCGCGCCGTTCCGAGGACGGACACCCCCGGCGCGGCCCCGACCCACCCCGAGGGGTGGGCGCCGCGCCAGGGGTGGGACGTCAGTCCTTGATCTCGCAGATCGCCGCGCCCGACGTCACCGACGCGCCGATCTCCGCGCTCAGCGCCTTGATGGTGCCCGACCTGTGCGCGTTCAGGGGCTGCTCCATCTTCATGGCCTCCAGGACGACGATCAGGTCACCCTCCTTGACCTCCTGGCCCTCCTCCACGGCGACCTTGACGATGGTGCCCTGCATCGGGGAGGTGAGGGTGTCACCGGACGCCACGGGGCCCGACTTCTTCGCCGCGCGGCGCTTCGGCTTGGCGCCCGCCGCGAGACCCGTACGGGCCAGGGACATGCCCAGCGACGACGGCAGGGAGACCTCCAGGCGCTTGCCACCGACCTCGACGACGACCGTCTCGCGGCCCGGCTCCTCGTCCGCCTCCGCGTCGGCCGGTGCGGTGAACGGCTTGATCTCGTTGACGAACTCCGTCTCGATCCAGCGGGTGTGCACCGTGAACGGTTCGGTCGAGTCCGTGAGCTCGGGCGCGAACGCCGGGTCCCTCACCACCGCGCGGTGGAACGGGATCGCCGTCGCCATGCCCTCGACCTGGAACTCCTCCAGCGCGCGGGCGGCCCGCTGGAGGGCCTCCTTGCGGGTGCGGCCGGTGACGATCAGCTTCGCCAGCAGAGAGTCCCACGCCGGGCCGATGACCGAGCCGGACTCCACCCCCGCGTCCAGGCGGACACCCGGGCCGGACGGCGGGGCGAACGTCGTGACCGTGCCGGGAGCCGGGAGGAAGTTGCGGCCCGGGTCCTCGCCGTTGATGCGGAACTCGAAGGAGTGGCCGCGCAGCTCCGGGTCGCCGTAGCCGAGCTCCTCGCCGTCGGCGATGCGGAACATCTCGCGTACGAGGTCGATCCCGGCGACCTCCTCGGTGACCGGGTGCTCCACCTGGAGACGGGTGTTGACCTCGAGGAAGGAGATCGTGCCGTCGAGGCCGACGAGGAACTCGACCGTGCCGGCGCCGACGTAGCCGGCCTCCTTCAGGATCGCCTTGGAGGCCGAGTACAGCTGCTCCACCTGCGCCTCGGACAGGAAGGGCGCCGGGGCCTCCTCCACCAGCTTCTGGTGCCGGCGCTGGAGGGAGCAGTCACGGGTGGAGACGACCACCACGTTGCCGTGCTGGTCGGCCAGGCACTGGGTCTCCACGTGCCGGGGCTTGTCCAGGTACCGCTCGACGAAGCACTCGCCCCGGCCGAAGGCGGCGACGGCCTCGCGGACCGCCGAGTCGTACAGCTCCGGCACCTCTTCGAGGGTGCGGGCGACCTTCAGACCACGACCGCCACCGCCGAAGGCGGCCTTGATGGCGATCGGCAGGCCGTGCTCCTCCGCGAACGCGACGACCTCGTCGGCGCCGGACACCGGGTCGGGCGTGCCCGCCACCAGCGGGGCACCGGCGCGCTGCGCGATGTGCCGGGCGGCGACCTTGTCGCCGAGGTCGCGGATCGCCTGCGGCGGCGGGCCGATCCAGATCAGGCCCGCGTCCAGGACCGCCTGCGCGAACTCGGCGTTCTCCGAGAGGAAGCCGTAGCCGGGATGGATCGCGTCCGCGCCCGACTCGCGGGCGGCGTTGAGCACCTTCTCGATGTCGAGGTAGCTGGTGCCCGGGGTGTCACCGCCCAGGGCGAACGCCTCATCCGCCGCGCGGACATGCAGAGCGTCCCGGTCCGGGTCGGCGTAGACGGCCACGCTCGCGATACCGGCATCCCGGCAGGCCCGGGCCACGCGGACAGCGATTTCGCCACGGTTGGCGATGAGCACCTTGCGCACGATTGAGGCTCCCTCCTTGAAACAAGCCGAGTTTAGGGACTGCCGACACGGCACTACGACCCGTCCCCAGTGGTGAGCTTGCCCACACGGAGCGTGATGCGTGGCTCGCTCGACCCGCGTAATCCCTTGTCGCACCGCGGTACGCAGTATTCCTGCGGGAAACCCTAGCCGTCTCCTGTGGTCAAGGTCTCTGTCATCACGTGCTGCGGGCCACTCGGTTTCTTTGTCGAGTCCCTACGAATGGCCCAATGATTCTTTGCGCGCTGCCGGACCCTTGTCCCCCGGTTTACCGTCCCCCAAGCTCAAAGGAGCAGGGGGTGCCCCCATGTAGCGTTCGCGATGTCTTCAGAGGGAAGAGGGTGGGCCCGGTGATACGCAGGCCGGTGGCGTGGGTCGTGGCGGCGATGCTGTTCTGCGAGGCGATCGGCGTCGCGGCCCTCAACTGGTTCCTGGGAGTCGTCGTCGACCGCCAGGACATGTCGCTGGCCGGGCTGGACCCCCACATGATGTCGGTGTCGTCGAAGATCGGCGGGATCGTCTTCGGCCTCTACTTCGCGCTGTGCGGCCTGGTCGTCCTGCTGGTGGCGCTGCGGGACCGGCCCCCGGCGGGCTTCGGGCGGGTGCTGCTGATCAGCGCGGCCGTCGTGCACGGGGTGCTGGGCGCGTTCACCTGGGGCCTCGTCGGCTGGCCCGCGTTCCTGTTCATGATGCTGGTGCTCGCCCTGGTCGTGCTGCTGCTGATGACGTACGACCGCCCGGCCGAGCCCGCGGACGCCGTGCCCGGGGGCGGCAAGACCGGCGACGGGTCCCCCGTCACTTCTCCGCCGGCGCCCACAACTCCGTGATGCCGACGCCCAGTTCGGCCAGCAGCCGCCGGACCAGGGGCAGGCTGATGCCGATGACGTTGCCGTGGTCGCCGTCGATGCCGTCGATGAACGGGGCCGAGCGGCCGTCCAGGGTGAACGCCCCGGCGACGTAGAGGGGTTCGCCGGAGGCGACGTAGGCGGCGATCTCCTCGTCGGTGGGCTCGCCGAAGTGGACGACCGTGGAGGCGGTGGCGGACACGTAGCGGCCGGTGAGCGTGTCGTAGACGCAGTGGCCGGTCTGCAGGGTGCCGGCCCGGCCGCGCATCGCCTTCCAGCGGGCGGTGGCCTCCTCGGCGTCCGCGGGCTTGCCGAGAGCCTCGCCGTCCAGGTCGAGCACCGAGTCGCAGCCGATCACGAGCGCGCCCTTGGTCTGTGGCCGGGCCGCCACGACGGAGGCCTTCGCCTCGGCCAGGGCCAGCGCGAGCTCGGCGGGGGTGGGGGCGGTGACGGCGTCCTCGTCGACGCCGCTCACGATCACCTCGGGGGCGAGGCCGGCCTGGCGGAGCAGTCCGAGCCGGGCGGGGGACTGGGAGGCGAGGACGAGTCGGCGACGCGGCTGATCTGTCATGCGTTCAGCGTATCGGCGTCACCCCGGGCGTCTCACCTCACGCCGATCACGATCATCGCCAGGACCATGGCCAGGGCCAGGAGAACGCTCAGCCGCCGCAGCATGTCCTGCGTGTCGCGCAGTTCCTCGGGCGGCTCGTTCTCGGGGTCGGACCACAGCATGACCCCAGCGTGCGGCCTGGCCCGGCGGGGCGCCTGAGTAGGGGTACTCAAATCGGCGCCCCGCGTTGCTTCACCCGGCCGGTCTCATCCTGGCCAGTAGGTGCGGCCCCACGCCGCCGGCCCCGGCTGGGGCAGGCGGTGGGCCGCGATGCGGGACGGGTCGGACCAGGAGTCGCGGGTGGCCGGCGCGCCGGGCGGCGTCGCCGCTGCCGCCGCGGCGCGGGCCCTGACCACCGCCAGGGCGGCGGCCAGCTCCTCCGGGGTCGGGTTGCCCCGTACGACCTTGATCGTCATGTGGGCCTCCTGGGCTCGCTGCGGGCTAGAGGGGGATGTTGCCGTGCTTCTTCGGAGGCAGGGATTCCCGCTTCGTACGCAGTTGACGCAGCCCCCGTACGACGTGCCGGCGGGTCTCGGAGGGCAGGATCACGGCGTCGATGTAACCGCGCTCGGCCGCGACGTAGGGGTTGAGGAGGGCGTCCTCGTACTCCTGGATGAGCCGCGCCCGGACCGCCTCCAGGTCCTCCCCGGCCGCCTCGGCCTCGGCGATGGTGCGGCGGTGCAGGATGTTGACCGCGCCCTGGGCGCCCATGACGGCGATCTGGGCCGTGGGCCAGGCGAGGTTGAGGTCGGCGCCCAGGTGCTTGGAGCCCATGACGTCGTAGGCGCCGCCGAAGGCCTTGCGCGTGATGATCGTGATGAGCGGGACGGTCGCCTCGGCGTAGGCGTAGATCAGCTTGGCGCCGCGGCGGATGATGCCGTCGTGCTCCTGGTCGACGCCGGGCAGGAAGCCGGGGACGTCGACGAAGGTGAGCACCGGGACGTTGAAGGCGTCGCAGGTCCGTACGAAGCGGGCGGCCTTCTCGCTGGCCTTGATGTCCAGGCAGCCGGCGAACTGCATCGGCTGGTTGGCGACGATGCCCACCGGGTGGCCCTCGACCCGGCCGAACCCGGTGACGATGTTCGGCGCGTACAGCGGCTGCGTCTCGAAGAACTCGGCGTCGTCCAGGACGTGCTCGATCACCGTGTGCATGTCGTACGGCTGGTTCGCGCTGTCCGGGACGATCACGTCCAGCTCGCGGTCCTCGTCGCCGACCTCCAGGTCCGCCTCCTCCGCGAAGACCGGGGCCTCGGAGAGGTTGTTGGACGGCAGGTACGACAGCAGCTGCTTGATGTACTCGATGGCGTCCTTCTCGTCGCCCGCCATGTGGTGGGCGACTCCCGAGGTCGCGTTGTGGGTCCGCGCGCCGCCCAGCTCCTCGAAGCCCACGTCCTCGCCGGTGACGGTCTTGATGACGTCGGGGCCGGTGATGAACATGTGCGAGGTCTGGTCGACCATGACCGTGA
The DNA here is from genome assembly GCF_040303285.1 of Streptomyces sp. NPDC096046. Taxonomy (NCBI): domain Bacteria; kingdom Bacillati; phylum Actinomycetota; class Actinomycetes; order Kitasatosporales; family Streptomycetaceae; genus Streptomyces; species Streptomyces sp. NPDC096046. The sequence goes on from NZ_JBEOSZ010000023.1 coordinate 115,495, forward strand.
AGTCGGTGATGGCCGGGGAGTAGACCGCGCCGCCCGCGCACGGCCCGACGACCAGGCTGATCTGCGGGATCACGCCGGAGGCGTGGGTGTTGCGGCGGAAGATCTCGCCGTAGGCGCCCAGCGAGGCCACACCCTCCTGGATGCGTGCGCCCCCGGAGTCGTTGATGCCGATGACCGGGCAGCCGGTCTTCAGGGCGAAGTCCATGACCTTGACGATCTTCTGGCCGTACACCTCGCCGAGGGCACCGCCGAAGACGGTGAAGTCCTGGGAGAACACGGCGACCGGGCGGCCGTCGACGGTGCCGTACCCGGTGACGACCCCGTCGCCGTACGGGCGGTTCTGGTCGAGGCCGAAGTTGGTGGAGCGGTGCCGGGCGAACTCGTCGAGTTCGACGAACGAGCCCTCGTCGAGCAGGAGCTCGATCCGCTCACGGGCTGTCAGCTTGCCCTTGGCGTGCTGCTTCTCGACGGCACGTGCGGAGCCGGCGTGTGTCGCTTCCTCGATGCGTCGCTTCAGATCCGCGAGCTTGCCCGCGGTCGTGTGAATGTCGGGCTGCTGCTGCTCTTCCGGCTCGGACATCGGGATGCGGCTCCCTGCCTGCTCAAAAGGGGGGACGGTTACTCATCCGTAGAGTAGTGGGGTGCCTCCGCATCGGCAGTGCGGCGTTTACCACACCTAGGGTGGCTTGCATGACGCCGCGAGATGCATCAGAGCCGAACGGAAGCCGGTGGTCGGACCTGGACCGTCCGCCCCTCAACATCACCGCCCTGCGCCGGGGTCTGGTACGGCAGGGAGGGCTGTGGTCGGAGGTGGACCTGGTGCAGCGCACCGGCTCCACCAACTCCGATCTGGTGGCCCGGGCAGCGAAGGGCGAGGCGGCCGAGGGCGCGGTGCTGGTCGCCGAGGAGCAGACGGAGGGCCGCGGCCGCCTCGACCGGCGGTGGACGGCACCGCCCCGCTCCGGCCTCTTCTTCTCCGTCCTGCTCACGCCGAGCGAGGTGCCGGTGGCGCGCTGGGGATGGCTGCCGCTGCTGGCCGGGGTCGCGGTGGCGACGGGGCTGTCCCGGGCGGCGGGCGTCGACACGGCCCTGAAGTGGCCGAACGATCTGCTGGTCACGGTGGGGGGAGCCGAACGCAAGGCCGGCGGGATCCTGGCCGAGCGGGCCGGCGACGGCGGGGTGGTCATCGGGGTCGGCGTCAACGTCTCGCTGAAGGACGACGAGCTGCCCGTGCCGACGGCGGGGTCGCTGGGGCTGGCCGGGGCGGTGAGCACGGACCGGGACCCGCTGCTGCGGGGCGCGCTGCGCTCGCTGGAGGACTGGTACGGCAAGTGGCGTGCCGCCGAGGGCGACGCGGGGGTCTGCGGGTTGCACGAGGCCTATGCGGCCGGCTGCGCGACGCTCGGGCGCGTGGTGCGAGCGGAGCTGCCGGGGGATCGGGCGGTTGTGGGGGAAGCGGTGGCCGTGGACGGGGACGGGCGGTTGGTGCTCGCCACCGAGGAGGGCGTGCAGGAGCCGGTCGGCGCCGGGGACATCGTGCACCTGAGACCGGCGTGAGCTGAGGGCGAGTGGGCCCGCGACACGGTGGGGCAGAGTGCCGCCGCGCCCAGCAGGCCACCACCAGCGGCATGCGTCCTCGCAGCTCAGCGGGAGTGTGCCCGAGCGGGGTGCGGGCCAGGTGCCGCCGGCCCGTCCGGCGATCGAGGACGAGGCCGTTCAGGCCGATCGGGCGTCCAGGGGGGCGGATCCCTCCGGGGGCAGCGGCACAGACGTCGAGTTGCCTGCAACACCGGGTGCCTCACCCCCCGGCGGCCCTCACGGAGTGAGCTGGCGCACACCTGCCGTAGAGTTGAGGCCGGTCGATACATGACCGTGACAGATCGGAAGGGCAACACGCGTGACCGTCGACGACTCGGGTTCCGGCGAGGACGCGCAGGGCGCCGACTCCGGCGAGGATCCGCTCGCCCTGCGCCTCGAAGGGCTCATCCTGGGCGCCGAGCGCCGCTACACCCCGTTTCAGGCGGCCCGCAGCGCCGGCGTCTCCATGGAGCTGGCCTCCCGCTTCTGGCGGGCCATGGGCTTCGCCGACATCGGCCAGGCCAAGGCCCTGACCGAGGCGGACGTCCTCGCGCTGCGGCGTCTGGCCGGTCTCGTCGAGGCGGGGCTGCTGAGTGAGGCGATGGCCGTGCAGGTGGCCCGGTCCACGGGGCAGACCACCGCGCGGCTCGCCGAGTGGCAGATCGACTCCTTCCTGGAAGGGCTGACCGAGCCGCCCGAGCCCGGCATGACCCGCACCGAGGTGACCTACCCGATCGTCGAGCTGCTCCTGCCCGAGCTGGAGGAGTTCCTGGTCTACGTCTGGCGCCGGCAGCTCGCCGCGTCGGCCGGACGGGTCGTGCAGGCGGCCGACGACGAGGAGATGGTCGACCGGCGCCTCGCCGTCGGCTTCGCCGACCTGGTCGGTTTCACGCGGCTGACCCGCCGCATGGAGGAGGAGGAGCTCGGCGAGCTGGTCGAGGCCTTCGAGACCACGGCCGCCGACCTCGTGGCCGCCAACGGCGGACGGCTGATCAAGACCCTCGGTGACGAGGTGCTGTACGCCGCCGACGACGCGGGCACGGCCGCCGAGATCGCCCTGCGGCTGATCGAGACCATGGCGCACGACGAGACGATGCCGGAACTGCGGGTCGGCATGGCGTTCGGCACGGTGACCACCCGAATGGGTGATGTGTTCGGTACGACGGTGAACCTGGCCTCCCGGCTCACCTCGATAGCTCCCAAGGACGCCGTCCTGGTCGACACCGCCTTCGCCGAGGAGCTGATCCGTACGCAGGACGCCCCGACCTCGGAGGCGGAGGCGGCCGAGGAGGCCGCGGCGGCGGAGAAGGAGGGCGAGGAGCCCCCCGTGTACCGGTTCGGGCTCCAGCCGATGTGGCAGCGGCCCGTGCGTGGGCTGGGCGTCGTGGAGCCATGGCTGCTCACCCGGCGGGACGGCGCGCCGTAGCCGCTTGCCCGTGGGGCGTCACCGGCGGCCGAGGGGCGAGTCCACGCAGAGGCCGATGACCGGCACGCACAGGCCCGGGTCCCGCGGCTGCGCGGGCGCCTCGGGCCGCGGTTCCGGGGTGGGCGCGGTCCTGCTCGGCCGTGCGGACGGGGTCGGTGCCGGGTGCGGGGCATCGCCCTGCGACGCCGTCGGCGCCGGGGCCGGGCCCCGGGTGTTCGGCGTGTCGGGAATGGTCGTGGGTGCGGGGCCGGTGACCGCGGCGCCCACGGAGGTGCCGGTCGGGGCGGAGGCAGGCGGCTGGGGCCGCTCGGTGGCCGGGGGCGGGGTCAGGTCGCCCAGGGGCGTGGGCGACGAGGGGCTCGCCTCGGGTGCGGCCGGGAAGGTCGCGGCGCTGTGGGTGGCGTCATCGGGGGCGGTGGAGACCGGGTCCGGGCGGGGCCCGGCCCCGACCGGACCGGCGTCGGCGTCCGGACCGGAGGCCAGGCGCAGGAGGCTCAGGGCGCCGGTGGCGAGGGCGAGGGCAAGGCCGCCGACGGCGAGCAGGACCTTGCGGGGACGGGGCTTGCGGTGCCGGCCCCGGACGCGCGGAGCGAAGGGCCCGTTCTCGGCCGGGTCCGGCTCGACGGGCACGGGCGGCTCACGCCGATGGGGCGCCGTGGTGCTCCCGATGTCTCGTGGCCTCGCCTGCGTGTTCGTCGTCATCACGGCCCCTCCCCGAAACGGTCCCTCCCCGACGCACCCGCGCCCCCTGTACGCCGTGGCGGACGCACGCTATGCGCTCCCATGGGCGGTTGGGCCGGAGTTGGGGTGATGTCACTCGAACGGGTGGGCGGGGGGTGGAGGGGGAACCGGATGCGTCCGGCCTTTCGCGGGTGGGGCGCGGCTGCGATGATCTGGGCGTCGACCTTGTTAACCCGCGTTAACCGGAGGGTGTCATGAGTGAGGAACGGTTCGGGGAGTTCGTGCTGGTGCGGCGGCACGAGCAGGGGCATGTCGCGGAGCTCGTCCTCGACCGGCCCAAGGCCATGAACGCGGTGTCGACCCAGATGGCGCGGTCCGTCGCCGGGGCCTGCGCGGCCCTGGGGGAGGACCGGGACGTCCGGGCGGTCGTGCTCACCTCGACGCACGAGCGGGCCTTTTGCGTGGGGGCCGACCTGAAGGAGCGGAACTCGTTCAGCGACGCGGATCTGCTGCGGCAGCGGCCGGTGACGCGGGGGGCGTACACCGGGGTGCTGGAGCTGCCGGTGCCGACGGTGGCGGCGGTGCACGGGTTCGCGCTCGGCGGCGGATTCGAGCTGGCTCTGGCGTGTGACGTGATCGTGGCGGACCGGACGGCCGTGGTGGGGCTGCCGGAGGTCTCGGTCGGGGTGATCCCCGGGGGCGGGGGGACGCAGTTGCTGCCGCGACGGGTCGGGGCGGCCCGGGCGGCCGAGCTGATCTTCTCCGCGCGGCGGGTGGAGGCCGAGGAGGCGGGGGAGCTGGGGCTGGTCGACCAGGTGGTCCAGGAAGGACGGGACCGCGAGGAGGCGCTGGCACTGGCGGCCCGGATCGCCGGGAACTCGCCGGTGGGGCTCCGCGCGGCGAAGCGGGCGCTGCGGCTCGGGCAGGGGCTGGATCTGCGGGCCGGGCTCGAGGTTGAGGACGCGGCGTGGCGGGCCACGGCGTTCTCGGGGGACCGGGCGGAGGGCGTCGCGGCCTTCAACGAGCGGCGCACGCCGCAGTGGCCGGGGGAGTAGGGAGCGGGAGCCCCGGCCCGGGCCGAACAGGTCGTCCCCGTTCGCGTCGTAAACAGGTCAGTCTGGCTGGAAACTCCCTAGCCTGGAGTGATGGGTGAGGACAGACGGCTGGCGGCCGTCGTCGCATTGGCTCAGGGGATGGCGGCCGCGCACGGGTCGCGTGAGGCGTGGCGTGCGGCGGCCACCGGGGCGTGCCGGGCCCTGGGCGGGAGCTTCGCCGCGCTGTCGGTGTGGGAGCGGGAGCTCGGGCGGCTGAGGGTCCTCGTGAACGTCGGCGAGCTGGCCGAGGGGGAGGAGGAGTTCCCCGAGGACGAGGCCTATCCGGTGCACCAGTTCGCGGAGATCACCGAGTTCCTGCACGAGCAGTGGGCCGGTGGCGGGGAGCCCGACGCGTGGGTGGAGACCGCCCAGGGGCCCGCGGCCGGGCGGCGGCCCGGGTACTGCCATCAGCGGGTGGCCGCCCTGCGGCGCCGGGGCCGCGGCTGCTGCGTGGTCGCGCCCATCGTGCTGCACGGGCGGGCCTGGGGCGAGCTGTACGTCGCCCGTCCGGCCGGTGAAGCCGTCTTCGGCCGGGGTGACGCCGACTTCGCCACCGTCCTGGCCTCCGTCGTGGCCGCCGGTATCGCCCAGACCGAGCGGCTGGAGGAGGTCCGGCGGCTCGCCTTCACCGACTCCCTCACCGGACTCGCCAACCGGCGTGCCGTGGACGTGCGCCTGGAGCAGGCGATCGAGCGGCATCGCGGTGACGGCGCCGTCGTCAGTCTCGTCGTCTGCGATCTGAACGGGCTCAAGCGGGTCAACGACACCCACGGGCACGCCGCCGGTGACCGGCTCCTGGAGCGGTTCGGCTCGGTGCTGTCGCTGTGCGGGGCCATGGTGCCCGGGGCGCTGGCGGCGCGGCTCGGCGGGGACGAGTTCTGTCTGCTCGCGGTCGGGCCGCCCGCCGACCAGGTCGTGAAAGCGGCCGGCGAACTGTGCCGCCGGGCCGCCGAGTTGGAGCTCGGAGACGGCGTGGCCTGCGGGGTCGCGTCCACGGAGGATCCGATCGGTCCCGTGCGCTCCGCCCGGCGGCTCTTCCGTCTGGCCGACGCCGCCCAGTACCGGGCCAAGGCCGAGCGGGCGAACAGGCCGGTCGTGGCCGGGCGGGCCGGGCCGGACGACCCCGTGGTGCGGCTGGCGGACCAGCCGTCCCAGGAGGCGGGCGGTGAGCGCCGGAGGTTCAGGGGCCGGCACACGCCCTGACTCCGGCGGGCCGGACGGCGTGACGCATGCGGTGACCGGATGGTGTGACGCATTCGGTAAGGGGTGAACGCCGCCCCCAGTGGTGACATCATCGAATTCACTGCGTACGCTCCTGAATATGGATATGCACACTGTGGTGGTGGGGACCTCTGGGGTGACCGCGTCCGACGTGCTCGCCGTGGCACGCGGCGGTGCCCGCGTCGAGCTCTCCGAGGAGGCCGTGGCCGCCCTCGCCGCGGCCCGCGAGATCGTGGACGCGCTGGCGGCCAAGCCGGACCCCGTGTACGGCGTGAGCACCGGCTTCGGTGCCCTGGCGACCCGGCACATCAGCCCGGACCTGCGCGCTCGGCTCCAGCGCAACATCGTCCGCTCGCACGCCGCCGGGATGGGTCCGGCCGTGGAGCGCGAAGTCGTCCGCGCCCTGATGTTCCTGCGGCTCAAAACCGTCTGCTCCGGACACACCGGCGTCCGGCCCGAGGTCGCGCAGACCATGGCCGACCTCCTCAACGCCCGGATCACCCCGGTCGTGCACGAGTACGGCTCCCTCGGCTGCTCCGGCGACCTCGCGCCGCTGTCCCACTGCGCGCTGGCGCTCATGGGCGAGGGCGACGCCGAGGGCCCCGACGGTGTCGTGCGCCCGGCCGCCGAACTCCTCGCCGCTCACGGCATCCAGCCGGTCGCACTGCGCGAGAAGGAGGGCCTCGCCCTTCTCAACGGCACCGACGGCATGCTCGGCATGCTGGTGATGGCCCTGGCCGACCTGGAGACGCTCTACCGGTCCGCAGACGTCACCGCCGCCCTGTCCCTGGAGGCCCTGCTCGGCACCGACAAGGTCCTCGCCCCCGAACTGCACGCCATCCGCCCGCACCCGGGGCAGGCCGCCAGCGCCGCCAACATGCTGGCGGTGCTGAAGGGGTCGGGCCTGACCGGGCACCACCAGGACGACGCCCCGCGCGTCCAGGACGCCTACTCGGTGCGCTGCGCCCCGCAGGTCGCCGGCGCCGGGCGGGACACCATGACCCACGCCCGGCTGGTCGCCGACCGCGAGCTGGCGTCCGCCGTGGACAACCCCGTGGTCCTGCCCGACGGCCGGGTCGAGTCCAACGGCAACTTCCACGGGGCGCCCGTCGCCTACGTGCTGGACTTCCTCGCCATCGCCGCCGCCGATCTCGGCTCCATCGCCGAGCGGCGTACCGACCGGCTGCTCGACAAGAACCGCAGCCACGGCCTGCCGCCGTTCCTCGCCGACGACCCTGGTGTGGACTCGGGCCTGATGATCGCTCAATACACACAGGCCGCGCTGGTGAGCGAACTGAAGCGGCTCGCCGTACCCGCGTCGGCCGACTCGATCCCGTCCTCCGCCATGCAGGAGGACCACGTCTCGATGGGCTGGTCGGCGGCGCGCAAGCTGCGCACGGCCGTCGACAACCTCACTCGCGTCATCGCCATCGAGCTCTACGCCGCCACGCGCGCCGTCGAGCTGCGCGAGGGGCTGACCCCGGCACCCGCGACACGGGCGGTCATCGACGCCGTACGGGAGGCGGGAGTCCAGGGCGCCGGGCCGGACCGGTTCCTCGCCCCCGACCTCGCCGCGGCGGACGCGTTCGTGCGGGACGGGCGGTTGCTGGCCGCCGTGGAGAAGGTCACCGGGCCGCTCCAGTAGGGCGGCAGGGGCCCTGTCGTCGGCGGGGCCCCGCGTCAACGACCGTCAGAGACCGAGCCGCTCCCGGCGGACCGAGTACACGACGAATCCGGCGCCCAGCGTCAGGCAGAAGGTCCCGCCGATCACGTACGGCGTGCTGTCGAAGCTGCCGGTGTCGGCGAGACGGGTGCCGGTGACGGAGGCGTCCGCGGTCGTGGCCGCGATCCGAGCCTGTTCCGTGACCTGCGGCGACGGGCTCGTCGAGACCGCGTCTCTCACCGGCGAGTCCGACGTCGCGTTCGCGGACGGGACGAACCACAGGGCGCCCAGCAGGGACGCCGCGGCGGTGGCGGTCAGCAACGGACGGCGAGCGGATGACACGGAATATCGATCCCCTTGTGGCGCTGGCGAATTGGCCGTGTGGGGCGATGTTAGTGAAAGTCGCGGGTCACGGGAAAGTCACGGGAGGACCTGGACGTACGCTCGCGCCATGAGCACTCCAGAGACATCACGTTTTGTACGGGTTCGAGTCGAAGTCGTTCTCGAGGTCGACGACGCGGACGCGGTCACCAAGGCCGCGCTGCGCCGGATCGCGGACGACGCAGAGATGCCGGCGGCGGAACGAACCCACGCCGAGGGTGCTGTGACGGAAGACACGGCGGAGGCCCTGGCGTACCTCGTGGACCCGTTCGACCTGGTCAGCCAGGTGCCGGGGGTCGAGCTCCAGCAGGCCTCCTGGAGCAGCGAGCGGATCGACTACGACCCCGACTCGCCGGAGTGGGACCTCGACGAGGATGATGGCGACGGCAACGACGGCTGAGCTGTTCGGGAAATTCGTGGCCCCGGGCGGCAACCGCCGCCGGGGGTCTTCGCGTCTCAAGCGGCGCATCGACCGCACCTGTATCGACCGGCACCGTCCGTCACGGACGTGGTGATCCCCACACCTGCGCGATCTGGGGAACCGGGCGAACCGGTCGTAGCGTTGAACGTTCCGGACGAAGGACTCATGGGTTCCGACGGGGGCACTCAGAGTGGGCGGGGGCGCTCAGGTGCGGCGGGCGCACTCGGGGTTTGGGGAATTAGGCAACGATGGAGAAGCGTGTGATGACGGTCAGTAAGCGGCGCAAGGGCCTGACGGTCGCGTCCGCACTGCTCGGCGGAGTGCTGATGCTCTCGGCCTGCTCCGGAGGCGACGAGGGCGCCGGGAGCGACGGAGGCGACAGCTCCCAGTCGAAGGTCGACGAGGCGGCGGCGAAGAAGACCTCCGAGGCCCAGATCAAGATCACGCCCGAGGACGGTTCCGACAACGCCTCCATCAACAACTCCGCCGCCGTCACCGTGAGCAAGGGCACGCTCACGGACGTGAAGATGACGACGTCGGAGGGCACCGAGGTCAGCGGCCAGATATCCGCCGACAAGACCAGCTGGAAGCCCACCACCCAGCTGGAGCGGTCCACCACGTACAAGCTGGCGGCCGAGGCGAAGGACTCCGAGGGCCGCGTCGCCCACGAGAACGCCTCGTTCACCACGGTCTCCCCGGCCAACAGCTTCATCGGCAACTTCACGCCGGACGACGGCACCACCGTGGGCGTCGGCATGCCGGTCTCGATCAACTTCGACAAGGCGATCACCAACAAGGCGGCCGTCCAGAAGGGCATCGAGGTCAGCACGACCAGCGGCCAGGAGGTCGCCTGCCACTGGTTCAACGCCAACCGCATGGACTGCCGGCCCGAGGACTACTGGAAGGAAGGCTCCACCGTCACGCTGAAGCTCGCGCTCGACGGCGTCGAGGGAGCCAAGGGCGTCTTCGGCGTCCAGCAGAAGACGGTCACCTTCAAGATCGGCCGCAACCAGGTCTCGTACGTCGACGCGAAGACCAAGCAGATGAAGATCACGCAGGACGGCAAGGTCGTCCGCACGATCCCGATCTCCGCCGGCTCGCCCGAGAACAAGACCTACGAGGGCGTCATGGTGATGTCCGAGAAGTTCAAGGAGACGCGCATGAACGGCGCGACCGTGGGCTTCACGGACGACGACGGCAAGGGCGAGTACGACATCAAGGACGTGCCGCACGCCATCCGCCTCTCCAGCTCCGGCACGTTCATCCACGGCAACTACTGGGGCGCGAAGTCCATCTTCGGCAGCGCGAACACCAGCCACGGCTGCGTGGGCCTGCAGGACGCCAAGGGCGCCGACGACCCGAACACGCCGGGCGCGTGGTTCTACAACAACTCGCTCATCGGTGACGTCGTGGTCGTCGAGAACACCGGCGACAAGACGATCGCGCCGGACAACGGCCTCAACGGCTGGAACATGAACTGGGCCGACTGGAAGGCCGGTTCGGCGGTCTGACCACTCGCCGGTCCCACTGACGAAAGGCCGCCGCCCACCCCCGCCGGGGGGGTGGGCGCAGTGGTGTCCGACCCGGACCGCGATGCCCTGCTCGTCGAGGACCTGGCCCACGTCGTGCGGATGGATGTCGCCGAG
>NZ_JBEOSZ010000024.1:0-121000 GCF_040303285.1 Streptomyces sp. NPDC096046
TCGAGCAGCGGACCGACTTCGACAAGCTGATCGTCGATGTCGAGACCAAGCAGGCCATGCGTCCGCGTGACGCCATGGCGTCGGCGGGCAAGACCTTGGTCGAGCTGTTCGGTCTGGCCCGTGAGCTGAACATCGACGCCGAGGGCATCGACATGGGCCCCTCGCCCACGGACGCCGCCCTGGCCGCCGATCTGGCCCTGCCGATCGAGGAGCTGGAGCTCACCGTTCGGTCGTACAACTGCCTCAAGCGTGAGGGCATCCACTCCGTGGGTGAGCTCGTCGCCCGTTCCGAGGCGGACCTGCTCGACATCCGCAACTTCGGTGCGAAGTCGATCGACGAGGTCAAGGCCAAGCTCGCGGGTATGGGGCTTGCGCTGAAGGACTCGCCCCCCGGCTTCGACCCGACCGCCGCGGCGGACGCGTTCGGCGCGGACGACGACGCGGACGCCGGTTTCGTGGAGACCGAGCAGTACTGAGCGCTCCGCGGGGAGGCCGTACTGTGTCTGCGGGCCGGTTGTGGCCGGTCGCGCCCACGCGACGGAGTCGCATGTCGATACCGTCCCGCGCCCCTTCCAGCTGCCCCTTCGGGGCGGCTGGATCTCCGACGGGCAACCGCTCGCTCGGATACTGACCCCGGTACCTGATACGGCCGGGGCAGACACCTAGGAGAAACACCATGCCGAAGCCCACCAAGGGTGCCCGTATGGGCGGCAGCGCCGCGCACGAGAAGCTCCTCCTCGCGAACCTCGCGAAGTCGCTCTTCGAGCACGGTCGTATCACCACCACGGAGGCGAAGGCCCGCAAGCTGCGGCCGTACGCCGAGCGTCTGGTCACCAAGGCGAAGAAGGGCGACCTTCACAACCGCCGTCAGGTGCTCCAGGTCATCACGGACAAGAGCATCGTGCACACGCTCTTCACCGAGATCGGCCCGCGCTACGAGAACCGCCCGGGTGGCTACACCCGCATCACCAAGATCGGTAACCGTCGTGGCGACAACGCGCCCATGGCGGTCATCGAGCTGGTCGAGGCGCTGACCGTGGCGCAGGAGGCGACGGGCGAGGCCGAGGCCGCGACCAAGCGTGCCGCCAAGGACACCGAGGCTGCCGAGGCTGCCGAGACCAAGGTCGACACGACCAAGGCCGAGGACGCCGAGGAGTCCAAGGACGCGTAAGCGTCTGCCGGGGACTGTGCGTCGCTCGCGGCCGCGGGTTCGTGGTGGCCTGTCGCGCGGTTCCCCGCGCCCCTGAGGGCGTTGGCGGGTCCGTTCCCTGTCGGGGACGGGCCCGCCTTTGTGCTGGTGAGAGGAGCCTGGGGTGAATGACGAAGTACAGGCCGACCGTGTCCGGGTCCGGCTCGATCTGTCGTACGACGGGAGCGAGTTCTCCGGGTGGGCCAAGCAGGCCGGGGGGCGGCGGACCGTACAGGGGGAGATCGAGGACGCCCTGCGGACCGTGACGCGGTCGCGGGAGACGTACGAGTTGACCGTCGCGGGGCGTACCGATGCGGGCGTGCACGCGCGGGGGCAGGTCGCCCATGTCGATCTGCCGCGTGAGGTGTGGGCCGAGCACCACCAGAAGCTGCTCAAGCGGCTCGCCGGGCGACTGCCCCGGGACGTGCGCGTCTGGGCCCTGAGGGAGGCGCCCAGTGGCTTCAACGCCCGCTTCTCGGCGATCTGGAGGCGCTACGCGTACCGGGTCACCGACAACCCCGGGGGCGTCGACCCGCTGCTGCGCGGGCATGTCCTGTGGCACGACTGGCCCCTCGACGTGGAGGCCATGAACGAGGCCGCCCGCGGGCTGCTGGGCGAGCACGACTTCGCCGCCTACTGCAAGAAGCGCGAGGGCGCCACCACCATCCGCACGCTCCAGGAGCTGAGCCTGGTGCGGGGCGACGACGGGATCATCACGGCCACCGTGCGGGCCGACGCCTTCTGCCACAACATGGTGCGCTCCCTCATCGGGGCGCTGCTGTTCGTGGGCGACGGCCACCGGCCGGCCGACTGGCCGGGGAAGGTGCTGGCGGCCGGCGTACGGGACTCGGCCGTGCACGTCGTACGGCCGCACGGTCTGACGCTGGAGGAGGTCGGCTACCCGGCCGACGCGCTGCTCGCCGCGCGCGGCAAGGAGGCGCGCAACAAGCGGTCGTTGCCGTCGGCGGGGTGCTGCTGACCGGCTTCCACCGTTCCTCACCGGCGGGCCGAGTTCCAGGTGGTCAGCAGCCCCGAGAGGGCCGTGGCGGCGGCGTCGGCGTCGGTGCCGTCGCCGCGTGCGTCAGGGGAGAGTTCCACGTGCAGGAACGTGGCGTGGTGGCGCTCCGCGGCCTTGCCCTGGACGTTCGTGGTGCCTTCCAGGGGGCAGCGGGCCGACCAGCCCCGGCAGACCCGCAGCCCGTCGGCCTGCATGCCGTCGGCCAGGGCGGCGGCCTCGGTGAGGGCGCTCCGCGCGGCTCCGGTGGAGAGGACGGCCTCGTAGGGGTGGTCCGAGTCCTTGCCGAAGCCGTGCAGTTGCAGGCCGGGGACGTCGCGTTTCTGGAGCTCCACGACGATGGCGTGGAAGAGGCTGTCCTTCCGGTGGGCGACGTCGGCGGCGTCGCCCCGGCCGGCTCTGCGGTGCGCGCCGGCCACGACCAGCGAGCCGCCGGGGTTTTCCTCCAGGAGCCGCACGCCGAGGTGTTCGGTGTCCCGGTCGGAGACCGGGTGCGGTACCTGGGCGTTCCAGCGGACGTCGGAGTCGGCGGTCAGGTAGAGGCGTCCCCAGCGTGCGGCGCGGCCCGGCCGGGCGGCGGCGATCTCGTCGTACCTGCGGCCGGACTCGGTGTCGGTGAGACGGGTCAGCTTGAGGCCGAGGGGAGTGAGCAGTCGTTCGGCCTGCGCGGTGTCGCCGTCCAGGAGGTGGCCGACGCCTTCGGCGACGCGTTCACGCTGGGTGTCGTCCGGCGGGGCGTACGCGGCGTCGGGTTTCAGGCCGGCCGTGTACGTGAGGATCCTGTCGCGGAGGTCCACCAGCTCCCGGGCGTGCGGGGTGGGGTCGTCCGTTGACCGGTCTGGTGCCGACTGACAGCCGAACAGGGCGAGAAAAAGTCCGAATTGGATCAGAATGCGCGTCAAGTGTGACTGTCTTGTGACGGTAACGGACGTGGTGCTTGTGTGCTTCATGTGAATATGATGCGGTGACATTTAGTGATCCTCTCCGGGTCGCCCGGACGGCAACCGCTTTCGTGGCCACCCTCGCCGTGGCGACCGCGTGCACCTCCGCGGCCTCGGCGCCGCAGGTGAAGCCGGGCGGGCGCTCGTTCACCGTCGCCGCCGCCGGTGACGTGCTGATCCACCCCGAGCTGGTCGACCAGGCTGCCAAGGATGCCAAGAAGACCGGTGAAGGAGAGGCCGGGCTGGACTTCGGGCCGCTGCTCGCCGGGGTGAAGCCGGTCGTCAGCAAGGCCGATCTGGCCATCTGCCACATGGAGACGCCCGTCGGAAAGCCGCAGGGTCCCTTCGAGGGATACCCGGAGTTCCTCGTCCCGCCGCAGATCCTGACGACGCTCAAGGACGTGGGTTACGACACTTGCTCGACGGCCTCCAATCACACCTACGACCACGGCCTGGGCGCGGTTCGGCGCACCCTGAACGCCATGGACAAGGCCGGCCTCGGGCACACCGGCTCCGCCCGCACGCCCGAGGAGGCGGAGCGGGTCAGCATCCGTGACGTCAACGGCGTCAAGGTCGCCCACCTCTCGTTCTCCTGGATGTCGTTCCTTAACCCGACGCCGGAGAAGGAGAAGTGGGCGCTCAACCAGCTCGACACGGACGCGATCAAGGACGCAGAGGCCCGGGCCCGCGAGAAGGGCGCCGAGGTGGTCATCCTCTCGGTCCACTGGGGGCTCGAGCACTACAACGAACCGAGTGTTCCCCAGCTGCGGTTGGCGGAGCGGCTCACCACGGAGACCGGGGTCGACCTGGTGATCGGGCACCACGCCCATGTGGTGCAGCCGATCCAGAAGGTGAACGGCACCTGGGTCGCCTACAGCCTGGGCAACCAGGTCGCCCGGCACTCCTCGCCCACCGGGCTCACCGAGGAGGGCGCGATCGGCTGGTTCGAGTTCCGCGAGGCGACCGACGGCTGGGACGTCTCGGCCCGCTACGCCACGACGCTGGTGGATATCCCGCCAGAGGTGGAGGCCGGTGAGAAGCCGCCCCCCGGCGCAGTCGAGGACCACCGGGTGGTGGACGTACGGCGGACGCTCGACGCGCCGGGCGACCTCTCCGAGGAGCGGCTGGCGCGCTACCGGCTGGCGGCCGACCGCACACGGGGCTTCCTGTACAACCGCGGGGCGCCGGGGGGCGACGGCCTGAAGGAGCTCGCGCTGGAGCGTGACTAGGGCCACAGCACACAGGGGGGCGAGCGGCACAACCTCGGCCCTCCCCGACAGTCTTGTATACGGCGGTTCGTGCCCCTCCCCCGGGAGCGGTGTTCTGTGCGGCCGTTCTTCACCCAGAGAGGCCGGAGGAGACCACCGGTGACACCCACCCGCGCCGTGCGCCCCGTGAAGGGAGGGCGGCGGCGCAGCCGGAGACGCGCGGACATGCCGCTGCTCGGCGGCGTCCGTCCCCCGATCGCTCTGCTGTGCGTGCTGGTGCTGGCCCTCGCGGGCCTCACCGCCCAGGTGCTCGGCCCCGCCGGCGAGCAGGCCGTACCGCAGGCGGTGCTCTCCTCGCAGCGGCACTTCGCGGAGGACGGCGCCATCGCGCTGCGCGCCTCGATCGACGAGCGGGTCACCGACCTGAACCGCACCGCCGCCGCGCTGAACGCGGGGGCACCGGTGAAGCCCGAGCGCGTTCTGTCCGACCTGGGGAAGACGTACCAGAAGTGGACGGGCACCACGGTCCTGGACCTGGAGAGCGGGAAGGTGCTGGCCGCCAGGGGTGAAACGATTCCCCTCGGGTGGCTGGACAAGGACGTCCTCACCGGGGACACGGCCCTCAAGCCCCGCATGGTGCGGCTGGAGACCGGCGACGTACGCCTGATGACCATGGCGGTCCTCGACTTCGAGGACCGGCCGCAGCAACTGCTGCTCGCCTCCAACAGCCTGTCCGTCCCCGCCATCAACCTGGGCCAGTTCCGCTCCATGGCAGTCGTCGCCACCGGCGGGGAGATCCTCGCCACGGCCGGCTTCGAACAGTCCGAGGCGCTCAACTCCGACCAGGAGCGCAAGGAGCTGGGCTTCCTCCAGAAGCAGATGAGCGGGTTGTCCGCGCAGGCGGCACGGGAGACCGAGCAGGACCCGGTCAGCGCCAGGGAACCGGGCTCCCGCGGCTACCCCGGTGTCAGCGGGTCCCTGGTCGGCGGGACCTACAACGGCCGGGTCGCCACGGCCGGTTACGCCTCCCTCTCCTCCGCCGACCCGGAGGAGAAGCAGAGCGTGGGCGCGGGCCTCGGGCTCACCGTCGTCGCCCTGCTGCCCGTGGTCCAGCAGCAGGCCACCGGTCCGGGCCGGGAGCTGTACGGGCTGCTGGCGGCCGGTGCGCTGGTGGTGCTCGGACTGCTCGCCGCGGGCGTGCTGTGGACGAACGTGCAACGGCCGCTGCTGCGGCTGTTCCTGGAGTCCCGCCGACTGGCCCGGGGCGACCTGACCCGCCCGGTGGCCGTGCCCCGCTGGGGTGAGGCGGCGCGCATCGGCTCCGCACTGGAGAGGCTGCGCACGCAGCTGGGCGGCCCGGCCGACGAACCAGGCGGGCGCCAGCGCGTCAAGGGCCGGTTCGGGGTGCGCGGACCGCTCGCGCTGACCGCCGTCCTGCTGCTGCTGTGGTGCGTGCCCGTCGGCCTCCTGCTGAACCGCACCGACGACTCCGTCAGCATCCCGGCCAGCATGGTCGCCGACCAGCGTGACCGCACCGACCTGGTCGCCGACCGGGTACGCCGGGCGCTCAACGAGGCGCAGGCGGACCTGGTCTCCACGTCCCGGCTGGTCGACCCGGACGACGCCGACGCCGGCCGGGTGCTGCTCGAGAAGACTCTGCGCGAGCACACCCGCTACCAGGCGCTGTACCTCCTCGACGAGGCCGGCGAGGTCGTCGCCCGCGCCGGCGAGGAGCCGCGCGCCGGATTCGCCGACGCGGACGAGCAGCCGCTGGTCCGGGTCGGCGGCAAGGGCGGCAAGAAGCCGGTCGTCCAGGCCGGGGCGCCCCTGCCCGACCACAAGGGCATGACCCTGGTCGGCGAGGTCCGGATCGAGTTCCTCAACTCGCTGCTGAAGCGGCCCGGACTCGGCGAGGTCCGCGTGGTGGACGCCAAGGCGGAGACCCTCGCCGCCAGCGACGGCTTCCTGGCCTTCGAGGAACTGCCGCGCGACGCGCTCGCCGACCTCGTCCGGGCCGGCAGCGTCCACGCCGGCGCCGGTCCCGTCGAGAACGGGCTGCTGATCCGCGAAGGCCGCGGGACCACGGTCGCCGCGGCAGCCCCGTTCTCCGGCGGCGGCGTGGCGGCCGACCTCGGCTGGACCGTGGTCAGCTGGCAGAACGCCAAGGACTTCCAGATCAGCGCCTACCAGCGCGAGGACCGCAGCGTCCTGGCCGGACTGCTCGGTCTGGCCCTGATCGTCGTCTGCCTCGGCTGGGTGCACCTGGTCGTGGCCCGGCCGATGCGGGCCCTCGCGGCCAATGCGGAGAAGCTGGCCGACGGCGACCTCAAGTCCGTGCTGTACCCCCGCTACCAGGACGAGGTCGGCGCGGTCGTGCGCAGCCTCGAACTGCTGCGCCAGCAACTCCAGGCCCGTAAGCAGACTCAGGCACGCCGGCTCGCGGAGCCGGAGGCCGGCGTTCGGGGAAGGTGACCCAGCCGTGCTCTATCTGTACGTCGTCCTGCTCACCGGCAGTGTGCTGCTGCTGGTGGCAGGCATCGTGGAACAGCGCCGGCACTACGCCGGCCTGCACAGCATCCCGTCGCGCGTGCTCGTGAACGGCATCCGCGGCAAGTCCTCCATCACCCGGCTGTGCGCCGGGGCGCTGCGCGGCGGCGACCTGGTCACCGTGGCGAAGACCACGGGCACGGCGGCCCGGTTCATCCACCCGGACGCCACCGAGGAACCGGTCTACCGCAAGTTCGGCATCGCCAACGTGGTGGAGCAGATCGGCATCGTGCGCCGGGCCGCCACCTACCGGCCCGACGCCCTCGTCATCGAGTGCATGGCCGTCATGCCGGCCCTGCAGGAGGTGAACCAGAGCAAGCTGATCCGCTCCACGATCGGCGTGCTGTGCAACGTCCGCGAGGACCACCTCGCCGAGATGGGACCCACCCTCGACGACGTGGCCCGCTCGCTGTGCCGTTCCATGCCGGAGGACGGCATCTGCGTCACCGCCGAGAAGGAGCGCTTCCACATCCTCCAGGAGGAGGCCGACGCCCGTAACTGCCAGCTGGTCTACGCCGACCCGGAGACCGTCACCGACGAGGAACTGCGCGGCTTCAGCTGGTTCACGTTCAAGGAGAACGTCGCGATCGCCCTGGTCGTGGCCGAGCTGCTCGGCGTGGAGCGGCGGGTCGCCCTGCAGGGCATGTACGACGCCCCGCCGGACCCGGGCGTGCTGTCCGTCGAGCGCTACGCGACGCCCGAGGGCAAGCGGCTCGCCTTCGCCAACGTCTTCGCGGCCAACGACCCCGAGTCGACGCTGATGAACATCAACCAGCTGCTCGACCTCGGAGCCATCCACCGGCCGCTGAACGTCGTGATCAACTGCCGGCCCGACCGCGTGGAGCGCAACGGCCAGATGGGCGAGATCATCCCCGACCTCCAGCCGGACCACGTCTTCGTCATCGGGCACCCGTCCAAGAGCGCGATCGACGCCATCCCCGCCGAGTGGCGCGACCGCGCGATCGACCTCGGGGGCGAACGGCGGTCGGCCGAGGAGTTCATGCCCGCCCTGCTGGATCGCCTGGCCGCCGACTCCTCTCTGGTCGCCATCGGCAACATCCACGGCCAGGGCGAGGAACTGCTGGAGTACCTGGCCGAACTCCCGGCGGACGAGTCCGCCCCCGCCGACGCCGCCCGGCCCTCGGACCCGGCCGCACCGGCCCAGCCGGCGCGCCTGGACCCCTACGCCTCGTACCCCATGGCCTATGAGGAGCGCTACCAGGCCTCCCGTACCCAGGAGATCCCGGTGGTCCGCGTCCCCGCCCAGCCGTCGGGGCCGTACCCCGGCGCCGGACACCCCGGCCCGGCTCCCCACCCGCAGGGACCGTACGCCGCTCCGGCCCGGCAGACGTGGCAGTACGCCGACGAGCCCGACGGGTACGCCCCGGCCGACGACGGAGGACGGCCTCCCCGTTCCTGACGTCCACGGGCGGGGCGGGCGCCGCCCGCAGGACCGCCGATCGCCCCGCACCGAACCCGCACCCGCATCCCGTGCCCGGAGACCTCGTTGACCACCGCAGCCCTGACCCCCGAGATGGCCGCCCTCGGCATCGCCATCGGCCTGTTCTTCTCGTTGCTGTGCTACCTGACCACCAACCTGTCGCCCGGCGGCATGATCACGCCGGGCTGGCTGGCCCTGACCCTCATCGAGGACCTCCAGCGGGCGGCCATGGTGGTCGGCGTCACCGCCCTCACCTACGCGGGCACCAAGGTCATGCAGCGACTGGTGATCCTCTACGGCAAGCGGCTGTTCGCCGCGGTGGTCCTGCTGGGCGTGCTGCTCCAGGCCACCGTGATGATCGTGCTCTCGATCGAGTTCCCGCTGCTGTACGGCAACCAGACCCTCGGCTTCATCGTGCCCGGCCTGATCGCGTACCAGATGGTCCGCCAGCCCAAGGGGCCGACGCTGCTGGCGACCGGCACCGTCTCGCTCATGGCCTACATCGTCGTCGCCGCCGGACTGCTGCTCGGCATCATGCCCACCGTCTGAGCACCGGTGTCCCGGCGACCGAGAACCCAGGAGACAACACATGGCAGGGAAGAAGAAATCGCGGCCGGTCCTCTCCGGCCTCGTGGTGCTGGCGCTCGTCGCGACCTCCGGCTACCTCACCGTCGAGCTCCGCAAGCAGGAGGACAAGGGCGTCCCGGAGATCACGAACGTCGGCGTGCTGGACGGCTCGGACCGGGCCGGCGGCGCGACGAAGGCCAGGGGCAAGGGCGCCGAGAGCTGGTCCCGGCTGGAGAACCCCGCCCGCTCCGTGCTGCGCGGATCCGACGGCCAGGTCAGGGCGGTGTTCACCGACGGGGCGCGCACCGCGACCCTGACCGGACCGGCCCGCACCTTCGCCGAGCCCTCGTCGACGAGCTCCAAGGTCTCCACGACCGACTGGGTCCGCCTCATGCCCGAGCCCTGGAAGAAGGGCGCGGAGAAGCAGAAGTGGTTCAAGGACTGGTACGCGGAGTACGAGACCGGCAAGGAGGACGACCTGCTGGCCATCGCCTTCCAGTACGTCGCGGGCGCCAAGCAGAAGAAGGACGGGCAGGGCACCGTCTACGCCGGTGACGCCAACTTCGGGCCTCTCAACACGAGCGGGGCCGAGGGCGGCGACCTGCGCCTGGAGCAGTCCGACTTCTACGACTACCTCGGCCTCCCGTACCCCTTCCGCGACGGCGTGATCGGGCAGCCGGAGACCGCGCGCGCCCGGTCGATCGACTGCTCGGGCTACATGCGGATGGTGTTCGGCTACCGCGCCCGCTACCCGCTCATGTCCTCGGACAAGTCGGGTGACGGCCTGCCGCGCACCGCCAACGGCATGGCCCGCTCCGAGGAGGGGGCCGACATCCTGCCGCTCACCGGCGTCTCGTCCGAGGACCGGCCCTCCGGCATCGACCAGCTCCAGCCCGGGGACCTCGTCTTCTTCAAGCTCGACGCCCGCACCGAGCAGCGTCTGGACCACGTGGGCATGGTGCTCGGCTACGACACCGAGGGCCACCTGCTCTTCGTCTCCAGCCGCGAGGAGGTCAACGGACCGACCATCGGCGATGTCGGTGGAGTGTCCCGGCTGGACGGCAACGGCTACTACGCCAAGACGCTGCGCAGCGCGAAGAGGCTGTGACCGGGCGCGCGGCGGCGGCAGGTCACCCGTTGGCCGCGGCCGAGGCCTGGGCTTCGCCGCGGCGGCGGATCTGGTTGAACGTGAACTGGCCCAGGTCGTTCCCGGTCTTGAAGACCGCGGTGTCCTTGGGCGTCACGTCCTTGCCGTCGGTGAAGCCGGCGTTGGTGAAGTAGGCGTAACGGCCGTAGGAGTTGCTGGTGGTGCGGCAGACGCCCGACTCGCAGAAGGGCTTGACGCCGCCGCCGGAGAGCGACTTGACGAAGCTCCTCTTGTCGGACTGGCCCTTGGCCTTGAGGGCCTGTGCCTCGGTGTCGAAGACGGCCACGCCGACCGTCACCGCGATGCCGTCCTTGACGTAGGTGGCGCGTATCAGGCGTGTGCAGTCGTTCGCGGTGAGGACCTCGGGGAGCGTGCCGCCGGCCGCCGAGGCGCAGTTCCTCGTGTCCGCCGTGGGGCCCTTCTCGTAGACCGTCTCGCCCATGGTGAGCTGGGTGCCCGGGAAGAGGGCGGCCGGGCTGAGCGGGGCCTTGTCCTTCTTCGCGCTGGCGATGAAGTCCTTCGGGTCCAGCGGGGGAGGGGCGCTGGTCGGGGCGAACGACGGGGCCGAGGCGGACTGACTCGGGATGTCGGCCGACGGCAGGGAGGTCGGGGTGCCCTTGCTGTCGCCGCCCGCCGAGACGACGGCCACCGCGACGGCGGTGCCGATCGCGACGGTGGCGAACGCGCCGCCGCCGATCAGCAGCAGCCGGCGTCGCCTGTTGCGGGCCTCGGAGGCCTCGGCGAGCGCCGCCCAGTCCGGAGCGTGGCCGCCCCCGCTGTTCCAGGGCTGCTGTGACGGTGGATTCCAGGGATCCCACTGAGACTGAGGTCCCCCCTGCTGCCCAAAGCTCATGGGCCGCATCTTAGACGGGACAAGGGGTGTGCTGGTCCGCCCGGATCGGCTCTCCAGCCCCTAGCGTTCCTCCCATGGGCACGGGCAAAGGCGACATCTCCGGGTGGTTGGGGCGACTGCTGCCGGCCGTGGTGCTGCTGGTGTTGCCGCTGTCGTGGCAGGGCCTCGCGGCCGGGGTGTGGCCGTCGGTCGTGGTGGGGGCGCTGCGGGGGTTCGGTCGTCCGCGCGGTGGCCGTTCCGCGGTGCGGTGGTGCGCCGCGGTCGCCGTCGACGTGCTGCTCTGCCCGGTCGTCCCCTGGGTCCGGCCGGTGCGGCGCGGGACGCTGCGGAGGGCCGTCACCTTCTGTGCCGTCCTGTATGTTTCGGTGACCGGGCGGCCGCGGTGATACCGCGTTTTGACCCTTGTGGTGTACCCCGGTATTCTGCTTGTTCGTTGTGTATTGGCTTGCTCATTCTCACGGGACGGGCCCTTACACCGGTCCACCGGGCCGATGACCAGCGACCCCACGTACGCGGTATGCGTCGCCGCAGTGCGGTCCAGGCTGTCGTGATCGTTTCGGTGACCAGTTATGGACCATTCACTCGAAGCGAAGGCTACGAACCGTGCGTACGTACAGCCCCAAGCCCGGCGATGTGACGCGCCAGTGGCACGTCATCGACGCTCAGGACGTTGTCCTGGGTCGTCTCGCCACCACTGCCGCGACGCTCCTCCGGGGCAAGCACAAGCCGATCTACGCGCCGCACGTCGACGCTGGTGACTTCGTCATCATCATCAACGCCGACAAGGTGCACCTCTCCGGCAACAAGCGGACCCAGAAGATGGCGTACCGCCACTCCGGCTACCCGGGTGGTCTGCGCTCCGTCCGTTACGACGAGCTGCTCGACAAGAACCCCGAGAAGGCCATCGAGAAGGCCGTCAAGGGCATGCTTCCCAAGAACACGCTGGGCCGTCAGATGCTCTCGAAGCTGAAGGTCTACAAGGGTGACCAGCACCCGCACGGCGCGCAGCAGCCGCAGCCGTACGAGATCACCCAGGTCGCGCAGTAAGTCCGGCCACCCCCTAAGACTGAACAGAATCTGAGGAGAATCGTGGCCGAGACCACTGCCGAGCAGCCGCTCGAAGAGCTTGACATCGACAGCTACACCACCGAGTCCGAGGTGCCCGTCGAGGGCGAGTACACCTCGGAGTCCATGGCCTCCCGCTTCGGCGAGCCCCAGCCGGCCGCCGGCCTGGGCCGTCGCAAGAACGCCATCGCCCGCGTCCGGATCGTCCCGGGCACCGGCAAGTGGAAGATCAACGGTCGCACCCTCGAGGACTACTTCCCGAACAAGGTGCACCAGCAGGAAGTCAACGAGCCGTTCAAGGTTCTCGAGCTCGAGGGCCGCTACGACGTCGTCGCCCGCATCTCCGGTGGCGGTGTCTCCGGTCAGGCCGGTGCGCTCCGTCTCGGTGTCGCCCGTGCGCTGAACGAGGCCGACGTCGACAACAACCGCGGTCCGCTGAAGAAGGCCGGCTTCCTCAAGCGCGACGACCGTGCGGTCGAGCGCAAGAAGGCCGGTCTGAAGAAGGCCCGCAAGGCTCCGCAGTACAGCAAGCGCTAATCGCGTCGCCTGTCCTTGCGACTGGCTTCGCAACGATCGCCCCGGCGGCACGGACGTGCTGCCGGGGCGGTTCGTTTACACAACCCCTACAGCTCCCGGACAGTCTCAGGGGGGTGTACTGGGGATGTGAGCCGCATTCTCTTCAGCAATTCGGAGGACACCACAGTGGGACGACTCTTCGGCACGGACGGCGTGCGCGGTGTCGCCAACGCGGATCTGACGGCGGAGATGGCCCTCGGCCTCTCCGTGGCCGCGGCACACGTACTGGCCGAGGCGGGCACGTTCGAAGGACACCGGCCGAGGGCCGTGGTCGGGCGTGACCCCCGTGCGTCCGGGGAGTTCCTGGAAGCCGCCGTCGTCGCGGGACTCGCCAGCGCGGGCCTGGACGTGCTGCGGGTCGGCGTGCTGCCGACGCCCGCCGTGGCGTACCTCACCGGAGAGCTCGGCGCCGACCTCGGTGTGATGCTCTCCGCGAGCCACAACGCCATGCCCGACAACGGCATCAAGTTCTTCGCCCGCGGTGGGCACAAGCTCGCCGACGAGCTGGAGGACCGGATCGAGTCCGTCTACGAGGAGCACCGCACCGGCGCCCCGTGGGACCGCCCGACCGGCTCCGGCGTGGGCCGCGTGCGCGACTACGACGAGGGCTTCGACCGGTACGTCGCGCATCTGCTGGGTGCCCTGCCGAACCGGCTCGACGGGCTGAAGATCGTCCTCGACGAGGCGCACGGCGCCGCCTCCCGGGTCTCGCCCGAGGCGTTCCAGCGGGCCGGTGCCGAGGTCGTCACCATCGGGGCCGAGCCGGACGGGCTCAACATCAACGACGGGTGCGGTTCGACGCACCTGGACAAGGTCAAGGCCGCCGTCGTGGAGCACGGAGCCGATCTGGGCATCGCGCACGACGGGGACGCCGACCGGTGCCTCGCCGTCGACCACACCGGCGAGGAGGTCGACGGGGACCAGATCCTCGCCGTGCTCGCGCTGGCGATGCGGGAGCACTCCGCGCTGCGGTCCGAGACGGTCGTGGCCACCGTGATGTCCAACCTCGGGTTCAAGCTGGCCATGGAGCGCGAGGGCATCCGGCTGGTGCAGACCGCCGTCGGCGACCGGTACGTGCTGGAGGAGATGAAGGAGCACGGGTTCGCCCTCGGGGGCGAGCAGTCCGGGCACGTCATCGTCCTCGACCACGCCACCACCGGCGACGGGACGCTGACCGGGCTGCTGCTGGCGGCCCGGGTCGCCGAGAGCGGACGTACGCTGCGCGAACTCGCCGCCGTCATGGAGCGGTTGCCGCAGGTGCTGATCAATGTGCCGGACGTCGACAGGTCGCGGGTGGGGATGTCCGCGGAGCTCGCGACGGCCGTCGCGGACGCGGAGCGGGAGCTGGGAGCGACCGGGCGGGTGCTGCTGCGGCCCTCCGGAACCGAGCCGTTGGTGCGCGTGATGGTCGAGGCGGCCGACATCGAGCAGGCCCGGTCCGTCGCGGGGCGGCTCGCCGACGCGGTGAAGTCCGCGCTGGGGTAGTCGGCCGCGCGGGCAGGGGGCGGGGGCGCTACGGTTCGCGGGCCGCGGCGCCCTCATGGCTTGTCGCGCGGTTCCCCGCGCCCCTGAGGCCGCTGCCCCCGGCCCCCTTCAGGAGCCGTCGGCGTTCTTTTGCAGCACGACGAGATGGGTGGTGCCGACCGTCTTCCCGATCAGCAGGACCACGTCGTCGGTCCGGTCGGACGGCGTGAGCAGACGCAGATGGAGCATGGCGCTCATCCAACCCGTCTTCCTTCCCGGCGTCACAGCTTGCGCAGGCTGAGCCGCTGCACCTTGTGGTCCGGGCCCTTGCGCACGACGAGGGTGGCGCGGCCCCGGGTGGGGGCGATGTTCTCCACCAGATTGGGGCGGTTGACGGTGTGCCACATCGTCCGGGCGTAGTCCAGGGCCTCCTCCTCGGAGACCTGGGTGTACTTGCGGAAGTACGAGGACGGGTTCTGGAAGGCGGTCGCGCGCAGCTTGCGGAAGCGGTTGAGGTACCAGGTCTCGATGTCCTCGACGCGGGCGTCGACGTACACGCTGAAGTCGAAGTAGTCGGCGAGACCCACGCGGGTGCGGCCGTCCTTGCCGGGCAGGGCCGGCTGGAGGACGTTCAGGCCCTCGACGATCAGGATGTCGGGGCGGCGGACCGTGAGCCTCTTGTCCGGGACGATGTCGTAGATCAGGTGGGAGTAGACGGGCGCGGTGACCTCGTCCTTGCCGGCCTTGATGTCGGCGACGAAACGGGTCAGGGCCCGGCGGTCGAAGGACTCCGGGAAGCCCTTGCGGGACATCAGGCCCCGGGCCTGGAGCTCCCGGGTGGGCAGCAGGAAGCCGTCGGTCGTGACCAGTTCGACGCGCGGGTGCTCGGGCCAGCGCGAGAGCAGGGCCTGAAGGAGGCGGGCGACCGTCGACTTGCCCACGGCGACCGAGCCGGCCACGCCTATGACGAACGGGGTGCCCGACTGGGAGCCCTTTTCGCCCAGGAAGGTGTTCAGCGCGCCTCTGAGGCCGTCGGTGGCGCCGACGTAGAGGTTGAGAAGCCGGGACAGCGGGAGGTAGATGTCCCGCACCTCGTCGAGGTCGATCACGTCGCCGAGACCGCGCAGCTTCTCGACCTCCTCGGCCGTCAGTGGCAGCGGCGTCTTGTCACGCAACGCGCTCCACTCGGCTCGGGTGAGGTCGACGTAGGGAGTCGCCTCCGGGCGGGGCCGGTGGGCGCTCCGGGGCATCGAGGAGACCGGAGAGATCACAGTCCATTGTTACGGGCGTACGAACGGATGGTGGGGTGGGATCCGTCACGCGGGCTCTTCCTCGTCCGACGGCGATGGAAACCGGCCGGGCGCCTCGCGGGCCGCGGGGTTCGTACCCCGGTGGGAATTTCCGATTTCGGGCACGCTGCGACCGGTTCGGCGCGTGAATCGACTCTAAGCTGCCGCCCATGTGTGGAATCGTGGGATACGTGGGGCCGCAGTCCGCGCTCGAGGTCGTGATGGCCGGGCTGAAGCGCCTGGAGTACCGGGGGTACGACTCGGCGGGCGTCGCCGTCCTGGCCGACGGCGGGCTGGCGACGGCCAAGAAGGCCGGCAAGCTCCTCAACCTGGAGAAGGAGCTGGACGGCAGGCCGCTGCCGGCCGGCGCGACGGGCATCGGGCACACCCGCTGGGCCACGCACGGCGGGCCGACGGACACCAACGCCCACCCGCACGTCGACAACGCGGGACGGGTGGCGGTGGTGCACAACGGCATCATCGAGAACTTCGCCCTGCTGCGGGCCGAGCTGGAGGAGCGCGGCCACGTGCTGACCTCCGAGACCGACACCGAGGTCGTGGCGCACCTGCTCGCCGAGGAGTTCTCGGCGTGTGCGGATCTCGCCGAGGCGATGCGGCTGGTGTGCCGTCGGCTGGAAGGCGCGTTCACGCTGGTCGCGGTGCACGCCGACGAACCGGACGTGGTGGTGGGTGCGCGGCGGAACTCGCCGCTGGTGGTGGGCGTCGGGGAGGGCGAGGCCTTCCTCGCCTCGGACGTCGCCGCGTTCATCGCCCACACGCGGTCCGCGATCGAGCTCGGGCAGGACCAGGTGGTGGAGCTGCGCCGGGACGGCGTGACGGTGACGGGCTTCGACGGCCGCCCCGCCGACGTGCGCTCGTACCACGTCGACTGGGACGCGTCGGCCGCGGAGAAGGGCGGCTACGACTACTTCATGCTCAAGGAGATCGCCGAGCAGCCCAAGGCGGTCGCCGACACGCTGCTGGGCCGGATCGACCGTTCCGGTTCGCTCACGCTGGACGAGGTGCGGATCCCTCCGCGGGTGCTGCGGGAGATCGGCAAGATCGTCATCGTCGCGTGCGGTACGGCCTTCCACGCCGGGATGATCGCCAAGTACGCGATCGAGCACTGGACGCGGCTGCCCTGCGAGGTGGAGCTGGCGAGCGAGTTCCGCTACCGGGACCCGATCCTGGACGCGCAGACGCTCGTCATCGCCATCTCCCAGTCCGGCGAGACCATGGACACGCTGATGGCGCTGCGGCACGCCCGCGAGCAGGGCTCCAGGGTGCTGGCGATCTGCAACACCAACGGTTCGACGATCCCTCGCGAGTCGGACGCGGTGCTGTACACGCACGCCGGGCCGGAGGTGGCCGTCGCCTCGACGAAGGCGTTCCTGACGCAGCTCGTGGCGTGTTACCTGGTCGCCCTGTATCTGGGCCAGGTGCGCGGCACCAAGTGGGGCGACGAGATCCGGGCGGTGGTCCGCGACCTGTCCTCGATCGCCGACGCGGTGGACCGGGTGCTGGGCACGATGGAGCCGGTACGGGAGCTGGCGCGCACGCTGGCCTCGAAGGACACGGTGCTGTTCCTGGGGCGGCATGTGGGCTACCCCGTGGCGCTGGAGGGCGCGCTGAAGCTGAAGGAACTGGCGTACATGCACGCCGAGGGCTTCGCCGCAGGGGAGTTGAAGCACGGGCCGATCGCGCTGATCGAGGAGGATCTGCCGGTCGTCGTGGTCGTGCCGTCGCCGCGCGGGCGGTCGGTGCTGCACGACAAGATCGTGTCCAACATCCAGGAGATCCGGGCCCGGGGCGCGCGGACGATCGTGATCGCGGAGGAGGGCGACGAGGCGGTCGTGCCCTACGCCGACCATCTGATCCGGATCCCGGTCACGCCGACGCTGCTCCAGCCGATGGTGGCGACCGTGCCGTTGCAGGTGTTCGCCTGTGAGCTGGCCACGGCCCGGGGCAACGAGGTGGATCAGCCCCGGAATCTGGCGAAGTCGGTGACGGTGGAGTAGTCGCCCTTGAGGGCGTCGACGAAGGCGGTGAAGGCTCCGGCCGGGACGGTGACAGTCGCTCTGGCAGGGGTCTTTGAGTCGCGGATGGCTATGTGGGTGGGGGTCGGGGCGATCTCCACGCAGGAGTCGCCGTCGCCAGGCCCTGAATAGGAAGATTTCTGCCACTTGCCGGTGGTGTCCATAGGCGCCTCACAGCTCCTTCGCCAACCTGTGGATGAATTCGCGGGACCGCTCGGCGTCGAGCGACACCGCCTCCACTTTACGGAAGAGCGTTCGAAAGGCGGCGAGCTGGGCTTCGGAGTCGATGAAGGTGGCACCCTGCGGCCCGTCACGTACGACTGTGTCGAGCTTGGGAACGGCGCCGCCTGCGTACGTCATGGCGCTCGCGGCTCCGGCGAAGTCCTCCAGGTCGAAGAGGATGACGCGCACGGTGACGTCGTCTGCTTCGGAGAGTTCGAGCAAGTGAACGAGTTGGGCTCGTGAGGTGGCGCGATCACTGACCATGATGCGCAAGGCCGCCTCGTGGATGACGGCTTCGTAAGGCTTGGGAGCAGGGCCTTCGAGGATCACCTTGCGCTGCATCCGGTGCCGGACGCGCAACTCCAGATCCTCCTCCGGAAGTTCAGGAACCCTGTAGGCGTAGACGGCGCGAGCGTAGGCCTCAGTCTGGAGTGGGCCTGGGATGTACAGGAACTGCGCCTCCCGTAGGAACGTGGCGTGGTGCTCCAACTCGGCGAGGGCGAGGAACGGTGTGGGCAGCAGCCCCCGATAGTCCTCCCACCAACCGCGTGTCCGATCGATTGCCACGGCAACCAGGGCGTCGATGAACACCTCGTCCGTGCACACGTAGTGGGCCGCCAGGCGGCGCAGGCGCTTCGCGCTCACCCCGGCGAGGCCGGCCTCGATCTGGCTGATCTGCGGGGCGCTGACCCCGAGTAGGGCTGCCGCCTCGCGGGCTGTGAGGCCCGCTGCGTCGCGGAGTCTTCGCAGTTCGAGGGCCAGACGCATCTGTCGCGCGGTTGGCTCGCTTCTCAATGCCATCGCTTGCCTCCCAATGTGCCTGCCAATGCGACTCGTTCGGGTGTCAGAGTAGGCGATCAGGTTGCAGAACTTAAACAGTAAGACCTACCGTCGGTGATGCGACGCACACGCTGCGAATTGCCCGGGGCTCCGGAAGCGCACCGCCCCGTCCTGCCATGACGGCTGCGGCAATGACACCGCCCTGTGACATCAACCCCTCACTGCAGAACGGGAGTTCACGCATGCTCGAATGCGAGTCCGACGAGCCCTGGGAATACACCCTGTACATCCCGAACGACCTGCGGGCCGTCACGGTCAGTCGTCGTACCCTCCGCCTGATCCTCACGATGCACGGGCTGATCCGCCTGGGCGATGTGGCCGAACTGCTGGCGGCCGAGCTGGTCTGCAACGCCGTACGTCACACCAAGGGGCCCGCCGCCCTGCGCGTGCGATGGTCGGCCGGGGTGCTGCGGATCGGAGCGTGGGACGCCGACCCGGAGCCGCCCGAGCCGCCGGGGTCGTTCGAGCAGGCCGGCGACTCGGAGGCGGGGCGGGGGCTCGCGCTGGTCCGGGCGTGTTCCGACCTGTGGGGCTGGCAGCCGCTGACGAGGGACGGCAACCGGGGCAAGTACGTGTGGTGCGAGCTGACCTCGGCGGCGTGAACGTTTTAGCGCCCCTCGAAAGGGTGAACGTACCGCCTTCACCCGGATAAATCACTCCTTGACCCAACTAGGTTGCACACATGGTCACATCAGCTCACGAGGGCATGCACCGCATCTTCCAGGAGCGGCCCGAGATCCTGGCTCCCGTGTTCGGGGTGCTGGGTGTCCCGTTATCCGCGAAGGCGACCGTGGACGCGGTCACGACCGACGTGACGGAGGCCCGGCCGCTGGAGCGGCGTGTGGACACGGTGCTGCGCGTCGGCCCGTCCGATGGCGAGGATTTCCTGCTCGCCATCGAGTCGCAGTCGGGCAAGGTCGCGGGCAAGGAGCGGAGCTGGGCGTACTACGTCGCCTTTCTCCAGGCGAAGTACAGCCTGCCCGTCCTGCTTCTCGTGGTCTGCCAGGACAGAGTCACAGCCAAGTGGGCGGCCGGTCCCTTCGACTGCGGCACGCGGGGCTGGACGGCGCAGCGGACCCACCCGCTGGTCGTCGGGCCGGAGAACCTGCCGGTGATCACCGACGCCCGGACCGCGGCGAAGAACCTCGCGCTGGCCGTGCTCTCCGCCCTGGCGCACGCCCGCAGTGCCGATTCCGACGCCATACTGAAGGCGCTGACAACCGCCCTTCATGAGACGCGCGCAACGGACCCTGAAACCGCCGACTACTTCTACGACTTCCTGGAAATCAGCCTGGGCAACAGCCCAGCCGGAAAGAAACTGAAGGAAATCATGTCGTTCGTCAACTACTTCCCCGGCCGGGGGACGGTCCGTGAGACGGCTTACCTCGAAGGCAAGGCAGAAGGCAAGGCAGAAGGCAAGGCCGAAGGGGAGGCCAAGGGCATCCTGTACGTGCTGGAGGTGCGCGGTATCCCCGTACCGGACTCCGTGCGCGAGCGCATCACGACCTGCACGGACCTGGAGCGTCTCGACGCGTGGCTGGAGCGTTCCCGCACCGTCGCGCGCGCGGAGGACCTGTTCGTCGCGGACCCGGAGGCCCCGGGGGCCGGGCCCGGACGGGCCTGAGCGTTGGCCGACGAGCAGGACGGTGAGCAGGACGAGCCGGCAGAGCTGCTCGACCTGTACAGGTTCACGGCTGTGTGCCTTGCGCTGGGCATTCCCCCGCACAAGGTGGCGGGGGATTTCCGGTTCGGGCTGGAAGGGCTCAGACAGCGCGGAGTCGTCCCCTTGGAGGACCTGGCCCTCGTGCACGCGCACGCGGCGGGGGAGGCCGAACACCCCGAGCGGTGGGCGGTGGGTTTCGCCGCCGGGTACCACTCGGCCTGGGCCGCAGCGGTCCTGCGTGTCCTGGAGGCGCGCGGTGTCGAGTTCTCGAAGCACCTCCACCGCGGTCTCCACCTCTGTTCCGACGCGGATATGCTCACCCGCTTTCTCGACCGTGCCGTCACCGCGACCCACGAAGCCGACGTGGTCGCCGGGGAGCCGAGCCCGCGGGCGCCGGACGGCCCGTAGGGTGCTGCGCATGAGCATCATCGGGGTCGGGATCGACGTCGCCGAGATCGATCGGTTCGCCGCGTCACTGGAGCGGACGCCCGCGCTGGCCGAGCGGCTGTTCGTGGAGCGGGAGTTGCTGCTGCCCAGCGGCGAGCGACGGGGAGTCGCCTCGCTCGCCGCGCGGTTCGCGGCCAAGGAGGCACTGGCCAAGGCGCTCGGTGCTCCGCCCGGGCTGCTCTGGACCGACGCCGAGGTGCGCGTCGAGGACAGTGGGCGGCCCTGGCTGCGGGTGACCGGGACGGTGGCCGCCCGGGCCGCCGAACTCGGCGTGCGGACCTGGCATGTGTCGCTGAGTCACGACGCGGGCATCGCCTCGGCCGTGGTCATCGCCGAGGCGTGAGCCACATCCCCGGAGGGTGTCCGCAACCCCGTGGGGCTTCTGATGGATCTTTACGGCTGTCCGCGCACGGTGTCACGGCGGCGGCACACCCCTAGACCAGGCTCCCTAGCAGCGTGATCGTGCCGATGAGGCCGATCGCGCCCAGGGTCGTACCGGCTGCCGCCGGCCACAGGCGGCCCGTGCCCCTGCGGGCGTAGTGGAGGCCCATCGCTCCGAACGTCACCGCGAGTGCTCCGGCCAGGACCGTCCACGGGAACAGGAACGCCCAGGTGCCCCCGGCCGAGAAGACGCCGAGGACCAGGGCCGTGGGGCCCAGGGCGGTGGCGGGGCTGTCCTGTTCTCCGGGTGCTGTCGAACTGGTCATGTCTCGCCACTCCCATTTTTTGAACGAGTTCAAAATACGGCTCGATCATACGCCTCGAGAGGGGCGACCCGCAGGAAGGACACCGAAGCCCTCGCCGCGTGGGGTGGCGAGGGCTTCGGGGGCCGAGTCAGCAGATCGACTGACTGCTGTTCACCCGTGTGATGTTGCGGAACGTCGTGTTCTCGCCGCAGGGGCTCTCCCTGATGGCCGAGTTGGTGACCGTCAGGTTCTGGACGGTGATGTCCTTGTTGTTGGGGAACTCCGAGCGGGCCGCCAGGCGTAGTTCGCCGCCGCCCGTGATCGTGCCGCTCCGCGCCGCGAGACTGACGTTGTAACAGTTCTCGATCAGGACCGAGTTGTTGCCCGTGTTCGAAAGCGTCACCCTGTCGATGACGGCCCCGCCGCTCTCCGAGACGCAGAACACCCCGCGCCCGCCGCCGCGCGCGATGACCTCGCCGACGCGGATGTTGGTGGGGTAGCCGCTGCCGATCCGGCCGTTGCGGTTGGCCATGCGGAAGGCGGCGTAGCCCGTGCCGGTGCCCGCGTTCTCCGCGTCGACCTTGGTGACGGTGGCGTTGACGGTCTGGTTGAGCAGCAGGCCGGACTCGCCGACGTTGCGGGCCGTCACCGTGCCGATGGTGAGGCCGTCGACGCCGTAGGTCTCCACCGCGTGGCTGGACGCGCCGGAGACGTAGACGTTGTCGATGCGGACGTTGCGCGTCCACTGGCTGGTGTCGCCCCGGTTGTCGATGCGGACGCCCAGGCCGCGCGAGAGACGCATGTCGATCTGACCCAGCACCACGTTCTGGACGTTGCGCAGGAAGATGCCGTACAGCGGGGTGCCGGTGAGCTTGAGGTTCTGGACCTCCACGTCGCGGGTGCCGCGCGAGTAGACCGGAGCCTGGTCGCCCGAGCCGCTGCCGGTGACGTTGATCGTGCCGCAGACGTCGAGGATCGTGTAGCTCGGCAGGGAGATGCGCGAGCCCGCCGAGACGGAACCCGAGCCGCGGACCACGACCCGTTCCTTCGAGGTGCGCCCGGCGGTGAGGCTGTTGACGGCCGCCTGGACGGCCGCGCGCATGTCGGTTCCGGTGTAGACCGTGCCGCCGCCGCGCCGGGCGGTCCAGTTGCCGCCGCTCTGCACGGCCTCGGCCTGATAGGAGCCGTCTCCGCAGGCCAGGGCGCGCGTGGGGGTGGCCGTGGCGGGGGCGGTCAGGGTGCCGGCCGCGGTGAGGAGGGCGGTGGCGCCGGCGGCTGCCAGTAATGCGGCTCTGCGTCCCATGGGGGCCTCGGTTTCGTCGGATGTGGGGGAGTGTGCAAGCGCTTTCTGCACGGCCGGGAGTCTGGCAAAGGGGCGGCAGAGCGTCAACGGATCCGACACGGTTCGCAGAGAGGGAAGACGCGGGAGGTGCGTGTGAGGGGGAGTGGCCCGGCGGTCGTACGGGAAACTCGACCGCATGCGTACTGCGTACAGCGTGGAGACGGTCCGGAACGCCGAACGGGAGCTGATGGCGCGGCTGCCGGAGGGGGCATTGATGCAACGCGCCGCCGCCGGACTCGCCGCGGCCTGCGCCGACCTGCTGGGGCGGGTGTACGGGAGCAGGGTCGTGCTGCTGGTCGGCAGTGGCGACAACGGGGGCGACGCCCTGTACGCGGGGGCCCGGCTGGCCCGTCGGGGGGCCGGGGTCACGGCGGTGCTGCTCGCGCCGGACCGGGCGCACACGGCGGGGCTCGCGGCGCTGCGGCGGGCCGGGGGGCGGGCCGTCGGGGCCGGTGAGGGCGAGCCGCTGGCCGAGGGCGCGGACCTCGTCGTCGACGGGATCGTCGGGATCGGCGGGAAGGGCGGGCTGCGGCCGGACGCCGTGCCGTTGGCCGCTGCCGCCGGGCGGTCACGGGGAGCGGTGGTCGCCGTCGATCTTCCGAGCGGCGTCGACGCCGACACCGGGGAGGTCCACGGCATCGCCGTGCGGGCCGACCTGACCGTCACCTTCGGGACGCACAAGCCCGGGCTCCTGATCGATCCCGCACGCGAGTACGCCGGGTCGGTGCGCCTGGTCGACATCGGGCTGGAGCTGCCGGCCGAGGCGGACCTGGAGGCGTTGCAGCACCGCGACGTGGCCCGGTTGCTGCCGGTGCCGCGGGCGGAGAGCGACAAGTACCGGCGGGGCGTGGTCGGCATCGCCGCCGGGTCGGCGCGCTACCCGGGAGCCGCCGTGCTGGCCGTCGCGGGCGCGCTGCGGGGTGGGGCCGGGGCGGTGCGGTACGTCGGACCGGCCGGGGACGCGGTCATCGCGCGGTTCCCCGAGACGCTCGTGTCGGATCAGGGGCCGAAGCACGCCGGGCGGGTGCAGGCGTGGGTCGTCGGACCGGGGGCGGGGGACGACGCGGCGACGGTGGCGGAGGTACTGGCCGCGGAGGTGCCGGTGCTGATCGACGCGGACGGGCTGCGGCTGGCGGACGCGGAGGTCGTGCGGGGCCGGCGGGCGCCGACGCTCATGACGCCGCACGCGGGTGAGGCGGCGGCCCTGCTGGGAGTGGAGCGGGGGGAGGTCGAGGGTGGCCGGCTGGCGGCGGTTCGGGAACTGGCGCGACGGTACGGGGCGACCGTGTTGCTGAAGGGGTCGACGACGCTGGTGGCCGACTCGGAGGGTGGGGCGGTGCGGGTGAACCCGACGGGCACGGGGTGGCTGGCCACGGCCGGGAGCGGAGACGTGCTGTCGGGGCTGGCCGGGTCGTTGCTGGCGGCGGGGCTGTCCGCGAGGGACGCCGGGAGTGCGGGGGCGTATGTGCACGGGCTGGCCGGACGGCTGGCGGCGGAGGGGGCGCCGGTGGGGGCGCACGATGTGGCGGGTGCGGTTCCGGAGGCCTGGCGGAATGTCCTGGGCTGAGGGACGGGGCTGAGGGATGGGGGAGCTGGTCGGGCTGAGGGATGGGGGTGCGAGTCGGGCTGAGGGATGGCGGTGGGGGCCGGGCTGAGGGATGAAGACGGAGGGATGAGGGGGCGGACGGGGGGATGCGGGCCGGTGGGGTCGCCGGGGTGGGTAGCCTCCTCCACCCCCTCCCGTCCCGCCTACGGGGGTTGCCGCCCCCGGCCCCCGCTTCGGCCTGAACGGCCTCGTCCTCCTCAAGCGCCGGACCGGCTGGCAGTGGCCGAGCGGCGTGGTCGGGCCCGCTCAGCCCTGGGCGCTCGACACGCCCGACCAGGCCCTGCCGCCCGTGGTGTACCCGCCGTCCGCGGCGGAAGAGGCCGTCGGGCCGCGCAGCGCTCCGGCGGGACGTACGCGCTCGTCGAGTATGTGCCGTTCGGGGAGGCGGTCGCGCGGAGGTTGTGGGGTGCTCAGGAAGGGTGACCGGGTGTTCATGTGGGGGCGGCGGCCCGGGACGTAGCAGAACCGTCGGCGGAGCCCTCTGAGACACTGGGCGCGATGAGCGAGAGAACAGCCCCGCGGACCGCGTTCCTGAGGGCCCGTGCCGAGATCGACCTGGCCGCCCTGCGGGCCAATGTGCGGGCCCTGCGTGCCCATGCGCCGGGCGCGGCCATGATGGCCGTGGTGAAGTCCGAGGCGTACGGGCACGGGGCTGTGCCGTGTGCCCGGGCGGCCGTCGCCGCGGGGGCGACCTGGCTGGGCACGGCCACGCCCGAGGAGGCCCTGGCCCTGCGGGCCGCCGGGCTGCCGGGCCGCATCATGTGCTGGCTGTGGACGCCGGGCGGGCCGTGGCGCGAGGCGATCGAGGCCGAGCTGGACGTGTCCGTCAGCGGCATGTGGGCCCTGCAGGAGGTCGTCGAGGCGGCCAGGGGGGCCGACCGACCGGCCAGGGTGCAGTTGAAGGCGGACACGGGGCTGGGGCGCAACGGGTGCCAGCCGGGGGACGACTGGGCGGCGCTGGTGCGTCGGGCGCTGCGGGCCGAGGCGGAGGGGCTGCTGCGCGTCACGGGCCTGTGGTCGCACTTCGCCTGCGCGGACGAGCCCGGGCATCCCTCCATCGCCGCCCAGCTGGCGGTCTTCCGCGAGATGGTCGCGTACGCCGAGGAGCGGGGCGTGCGGCCCGAGGTCCGGCACATCGCCAACTCGCCGGCCACCCTCACGCTCCCCGAGAGCCACTTCGACCTGGTCCGCACCGGCATCGCCACCTACGGCATCTCGCCCAGCCCCGAGCTCGGCGCCCCGGCCGACTTCGGGCTGCGCCCCGTCATGACGCTGTCCGCCTCGCTGGCCCTGGTCAAGCGTGTACCGGGCGGGCACGGCGTCAGCTACGGACATCGGTACGTGACCCCCGGCGACACCACGGTCGGTCTGGTTCCGCTGGGCTACGCGGACGGCATCCCGCGGCACGCCTCCTCGGCCGGGCCGGTTCTGGTCGAGGGCAAGTGGCGCACCGTCGCCGGGCGGGTCGCCATGGACCAGTTCGTGGTGGATCTGGGCGGCGACGAGCCCGCCGCGGGGGCCGAGGCGGTCCTCTTCGGCCCCGGGGACCGCGGCGAGCCCACCGCCGAGGACTGGGCCCAGGCGGCCGGAACCATCGCCTACGAGATCGTGACCCGGATCGGTACGCGTGTTCCTCGCGTCTATGTGAATGAGGAACAGGACGGGTAACTCGCACAGAGAGCCTGTCACGCGAGGAACGGCAGTCACTCAGGCGACACCGGCATCACCCGACCCGACGAGTCACCCGATCGGCAGCCCGGCGAAGAGGAGCGGTACGTGAGCGAGAGCAGTGCGGAGGTCGTCGTCGACGTCGCCTCCGCGGCCGTCGCGGCCTCCGCCGCGGGGGCGGCGGGAGGCTGGCGCCGGGCGACCGGTCTCGCCGGCGTGGCGATAGGCGTGGTGGCCACGGGCGCGGCCGCCGGTGTCGCCCTGGAGCGGATGACGGTCGGCCGGGGCATGCGCCAGAAGGCCCGGCTCGCCTTGGACTCGGCGGGACCGTACGGCTCGCTGCGGGGCATGCCCGGCAAGGCGTTCGCGGACGACGGCACCGAGCTGTACTACGAGGTCGACGACGTCGACCAGGAGGCCGCCCCGGCGGCCATCGGACCTCGCCGCCGCAGGCTCTTCGGCCGCAAGTTCCCCGCGCCGGTCACGGTGGTCTTCAGCCACGGCTACTGCCTGAGCCAGGACTCCTGGCACTTCCAGCGGGCGGCGCTGCGGGGCGTCGTACGGACCGTGCACTGGGACCAGCGCAGCCACGGCCGGTCCGGCCGTGGCGTGGCGCAGACGCGGGACGACGAGCCGATCACCATCGAGCAGCTGGGCCGGGACCTGAAGGCCGTCATAGACGCGGCGGCACCCGAGGGCCCGCTGGTGCTGGTCGGGCACTCCATGGGCGGCATGACGGTGATGGCGCTGGCCGACCAGTACCCGGAGCTGATCCGCGAGCGGGTCGTCGGGGTCGCCTTCGTGGGGACGTCGTCGGGGCGGCTCGGCGAGGTCAACTACGGCCTGCCCGTCGCCGGGGTCAACGTGGTGCGGCGGGTGCTGCCCGGGGTGCTGAAGGTGCTGGGACAGCGGGCCGAGCTGGTGGAGAAGGGGCGCCGGGCGACGGCCGACCTGTTCGCCGGGATCATCAAGCGGTACTCGTTCGCGTCCCGGGACGTCGACCCGGCCGTCGCCCGGTTCGCCGAGCGGATGATCGAGAGCACGCCGATCGACGTGGTCGCCGAGTACTACCCGGCGTTCAACGACCACGACAAGACCGAGGCGCTCGTCCACTTCGCGGACCTGCCGGTGCTCGTCCTGGCCGGGGTGCAGGACCTCGTCACGCCGAGTGAGCACAGCGAGGCCATCGCCGACCTGCTCCCCGACGCCGAACTGGTGCTGGTGCCGGACGCGGGGCATCTGGTGATGCTGGAACACCCGGAAGTGGTCACCGACCGCCTCGCCGACCTGCTCACCCGCACGGGTGCCGTGCCCGCAGGGGCTACCGTGAAGAGCTATGGAAGCAGCAGCACCGCACAGCCCGGCTGAGCCCGGATCCGTCCAGATCGTCGTCACGTCCCCCGAGCAGATGCGGGAGCTGGGCCGCCGGCTCGCGAAACTGCTCCGCGCGGGTGACCTGGTGATGCTCAGCGGGGAGCTCGGCGCGGGCAAGACGACGCTGACCCGCGGCCTGGGCGAGGGGCTCGGCGTGCGCGGAGCCGTCACCTCGCCGACCTTCGTGATCGCCCGGGTGCATCCCTCCCTGGGGGACGGGCCGCCGCTCGTCCATGTCGACGCCTACCGGCTCTCCGGTGGTCTCGACGAGATGGAGGACCTGGACCTCGATGTCTCGTTGCCCGATTCCGTGGTCGTCGTGGAGTGGGGCGAGGGCAAGGTCGAGGAGCTGACCGAGGACCGGCTCCAGGTCGTGATCCACCGGGCGGTGGGTGACACGACCGACGAGGTCCGGCACATGACGGTCACCGGTGTGGGCGAACGCTGGGCCGCGGCGGACCTGAGCGTGCTCGCCGCCTGAGTGCTCACCGCGCACGCCGCGGCCATCCGGTGAACCTTCCGACAAGACGTCGGCAAGATGTTGCGCTCGGCCTCTTGTGCGTGGTCACATGGTATCCAGTCCGTAGTTAGGTCTACCTAACTATGTTGCCCCGATCCTTCGGGAGGCGTCCATGTCGGCTACAGAGAGCAACGGGCAGCCGCAGCGGTTCGCGGTCGCCGGGGTGTCCATGCATGACCTGCTGACGGCCGGCGAGGCGGCGGCCCTGATCTCCACGCCGCCGCGCGCTCCCGAGCCGGAGCTGTCCGAGCGGGCCCCCGTGCACCGGGAAGCGGCCTAACGCCGTCGCGGGGCAGGCCCAGCCAGGCCCCTTCTGATGGATCTCCGCGGCGTCGCGACGCCCGGCACGCTCCCCCGCTCTCGGCTTCGCTCGAACGGGAGGGGCCCCACCGCCGCACCGCGCGAAAGCCCAGGTAGCTCCGCTACGAGGGCTTCCCCACGGCACTCCCCCAAGCTCTTCGAGCAGGGGGGACCCCCAGAGCACGCACCGAACGCCGCTCCGCCTCCCACGGAGATTCATCAGAAGGGGCCTAGCGGACGACCACGACCTTGCGGCCGATCGTCGCGAACGTCCACATCGCGTCCCCGTCCGCGCGGGACTCGCGGATGCCACCCGTACGGACCTTCGGGTCGGGAGCGGGAGTGGTGGGGCCGCCCACGGCCGCGCTGAAGCCGATGACCACGCCGTTCACGGAGGCGAAGCGCACCACGTGCTCGACGGGGACGCCGTCGGAGCCGGTGACCGCCTTCGAGCGGGACGTCACCGAGTAACTGCCCGGCACCGGGTCCACCGCGCTCGGCACGACCTTGAACGTGCGGCTGACCGCCTCGTCCCCGGCGACCAGCCACACCCGGTCACCGCGCAGCGAGTACACGACCCGGGCGCCCTTGCCGGAGCCGCCGGGCAGCGCGGCGGGGTCCTCGCCGGCCCGGGGCGCCTTCGACGCGCCGGCCGCCGGCGTGGCGCTCGCCTGCGCCGCCCGTCCCAGCCCGGCCGGGACGGTCTCGGCCGCCTGGTGGGCGAGGTAGCCGATCGCGGCGAGGGCCGCGGCGGTGAGCCCGGCCACGATTCCCGTACTGCTGGCTGCCACTGGGTCCACCTCACGTCGCACATCCCTGCCGTGACGGTAGGTGACGGTAGCAGCACGTGACGACCCGACCGCCGCGACCGTGCCGGGCCCCGGGGAGCCGTAGGCTGTTTGCGTGCTCTTGCTCGCTCTGGATACCGCCACGCCCGCCGTCACCGTCGCGCTGCACGACGGACGCGATGTCATCGCCTCGTCCAGTCAGGTGGACGCGCGGCGGCACGGGGAACTGCTGCTGCCGGCGATCGACCGGGTGCTCGCCGAGGCCGGTGTGCGGCTCGACGCCGTCACCGGGGTCGTCGCCGGGATCGGTCCGGGACCGTACACCGGGCTGCGCGTCGGACTGATGACCGCGGACACCTTCGGGCTCGCGCTCGGTGTCCCCGTGCACGGCGTGTGCACGCTGGACGGCCTCGCCTACGCCACCGACCTGGACAGTCCGTTCGTCGTCGCGACCGACGCCCGCCGCAAAGAGGTGTACTGGGCCCGCTACGCCGACTCCCGCACCCGGGTCACCGACCCGGCCGTGGACCGGCCCGCCGACATCGCCGAGCAGGTCGCGGGGCTGCCCGCGGTCGGCGCGGGCGCGCTGCTGTACCCCGACACCTTCCCCAAGGCGCACGAGCCGGAGCACGTGTCCGCCGCCGCCCTGGCCCGGCTGGCCGCCGAGAAGCTGGCCGCCGGGGAGGAACTCCCCGCGCCCCGGCCGCTGTACCTGCGCCGCCCGGACGCCCAGGTCCCCAAGAACTACAAGGTGGTCACCCCCAAGTGACCGAGCCCGTGACGTGCACGCTGCGCGAGATGCGCTGGTGGGACATCGACTCCGTGCTGGAACTGGAGCGGGACCTGTTCCCCGAGGACGCCTGGTCCCGGGGCATGTTCTGGTCCGAACTCGCCCATGCGCGGGGGCCCGGGGCCAACCGGCGGTACGTGGTCGCCGAGGCCGGCTCCCGGATCGTCGGCTACGCCGGTCTGGTCGCCACCGGTGAGCAGGCCGACGTCCAGACCATCGCCGTGTCCCGCGAGCTGTGGGGCACCGGTCTCGGCGGACGGCTGCTGGCCGAACTGCTGCGGGCGGCCACCACCTTCGAGTGCGCCGAGGTGATGCTGGAGTGCCGGGTCGACAACGTCCGCGCACAGAAGCTGTACGAGCGCTTCGGCTTCGAGCCCATCGGCTTCCGGCGCGGCTACTACCAGCCGGGCAACGTGGACGCCCTGGTGATGCGTCTGACCGCCCCCGAGAACTCCGTACAAGGAACCGAGATCAATGGCTGACGAACCCCTCGTACTGGGAATCGAGACCTCCTGCGACGAGACCGGCGTCGGCATCGTGCGGGGCACCACCCTGCTGGCCGACGCCGTCGCCTCCAGCGTCGACGAGCACGCCCGCTTCGGCGGTGTCGTACCGGAGGTGGCGAGCCGCGCTCACCTGGAGGCGATGGTCCCCACCATCGACCGCGCCCTGAAGGAAGCGGGCGTCAGCGCCCGCGACCTCGACGGCATCGCCGTCACCGCCGGCCCCGGTCTCGCCGGTGCCCTGCTGGTCGGCGTCTCCGCGGCGAAGGCCTACGCGTACGCGCTCGGCAAGCCCCTCTACGGCGTCAACCACCTCGCCTCGCACATCTGC
Source organism: Streptomyces sp. NPDC096046 (assembly GCF_040303285.1). Classification (NCBI taxonomy): domain Bacteria; kingdom Bacillati; phylum Actinomycetota; class Actinomycetes; order Kitasatosporales; family Streptomycetaceae; genus Streptomyces; species Streptomyces sp. NPDC096046. Next base: position 30,419 of record NZ_JBEOSZ010000024.1, read on the forward strand.
GTGGACCAGCTGGAGCACGGCGCGCTGCCCGAGCCGACCATGGCCCTGCTGGTCTCCGGCGGGCACTCCTCGCTGCTGCTGTCCTCGGACATCACCTCCGACGTCCGCCCGATGGGCGCCACCATCGACGACGCGGCCGGTGAGGCCTTCGACAAGATCGCCCGCGTGCTGAACCTCGGCTTCCCCGGCGGGCCGGTCATCGACCGGTACGCCAAGGAGGGCGACCCGAACGCGATCTCCTTCCCCCGCGGTCTGACCGGCCCGCGCGACCCGGTCTACGACTTCTCCTTCTCGGGGCTGAAGACCGCCGTGGCGCGCTGGATCGAGGCCAGGCGGGCGGCGGGGGAGGACGTGCCGGTGCGGGACGTGGCGGCCTCCTTCCAGGAGGCGGTCGTGGACGTGCTGACCCGCAAGGCCGTCCGGGCCTGCAAGGACGAGGGCGTCGACCACCTGATGATCGGCGGCGGCGTGGCCGCCAACTCCCGCCTGCGCGTCCTCGCCCAGGAGCGCTGCGAGGCCGCGGGGATCCGGCTGCGGGTGCCGCGGCCCAAGTTGTGCACGGACAACGGCGCGATGGTCGCCGCCCTCGGCGCGGAGATGGTCGCCCGGGGCCGGGCGGCGTCGTCCTGGGACCTGTCGGCGGACTCGTCCCTGCCGGTCACCGAACCGCACGTGCCCGGGCACGACCACGTGCACGAGATCGGCGAGGAGAACCTCTACTCGTGACGGTCGCGTTGATGTGGGAGGCCCGGGCGTCCGAGGGGCGGGGCGAGGAGCTGCTGGCCTGGGCACGCGCCCAGGAACTCCCCGGCAGACCGCTGCGCCGGGAGACCTTCCGGGCGCCCCAGGACCGGGTCCTCGTCATCACCTGGTGGGACGCCCCGTACGACGCCGACCTGCCCGAACTGCCGGACCCGGAGGGGGGACTGGTCACACGGGCCGTGCACCGGTGGCGGTTCGAGTCGGCGGACGCCGGCTGACCGAGAGCTTCCGGGGCCTGCTCTCGACCCGTCCCCGCCACACCGGCATGCCGTGCCCGCGCTCCCGGTGGGCGGCGACCGCGGCCTGGCCCAGCCAGTCGACGGCCGACCACAGGGGCAGCACGGCCGCCCACGGTTCCCACAGGGACAAGGGCACCGTGAACAGCAGATACAGCACGAAGAGCCGCGGGCTGAAGGGCTTGTCGCGCAGGAAGCGCGCGGCCGGCGGGGCCGGGCCGGTCTCCTCGAGCCGGACCGCCGTCTCGAAGTCCCGTACCCCGCCGATCCACTTGAGCCCGGTCGCCTTGACGAGCGTCCACAGCAGCAGGAAGGCGAGCACACCGCCGATGTACAGGCCGAGCCGGCCGGGTGCGGACGGCGCGGAGAAGCCCTCGACCAGGCCCGGGGTCGTCAGGGCGACGGCCGTGGCGGCCAGGACCGATACCGCGTTCCCCGACGGTGATGGTGCCGGAGTCGGGTTCGCAGAGCCCGGCGATCATCATCAGCGTCGTGGTCCCGTCTTGCCGCCCTTGCCACCACTCCCACCGGCTGTCCGGCTGGATCCGGTGCCGCAGGCGGCGAGGGACCGCAGTTCGTGGTGCACCAGCCGGTCCATCGCGACCCCCCGTCATGCCCCGCACGGAGGATCAGCCCACCCCCGACACCTCCGTCTCGCACCGCAGCCGCCGGTCGGCTCCCGCCTCGCGGACCGGGCCCGTGAGTGTGAGGTGCGCCCTGTGGCGTACGTCCGCGCTGGACGCCGCCAACCGTAGTTCCAGGGCGCCCGGTTCGACCACCCTTCGGCCCGAACGGTCGGTGAACGCCGAAAGGTCCGTGTGGAAACGGAACGTGACCCGGGCCGCCTCGCCCGGCGCCAGCTCCACGCGCTGGTAGCCGATCAGCCGGACGTCGGGGCGGGTCACCGAGGCCACCGGGTCGTGCAGGTACAGCTGCACGACCTCCGCACCCTCGCGTCCGCCCGTGTTCCGGACGGTCACCGACACGTCGTGGGAGCCGTCCGTGCCGAGCTCGGCCGGTTCGGTCGCGGAGCAGTCCTCCCAGGTGAACGCCGTGTACGAACGGCCGTGCCCGAAGGCGTACAGGGGGGTCGGGTCGAGGTTGCTGACCTCGCCCGCGAGGCCCAGGGGCGGCTGGAGGTACGTCCAGGGCTGGCCGCCCGGGACCCGGGGGACGCTCACGGGCAGGCGGCCCGAGGGGTTGACGCGGCCCGACAGGACACCCGCGACGGCCGGGCCGCCCTCCTCGCCGGGGAAGAACGCCTGGACGACCGCGCCGAGCCGGTGGTGCCAGCGGCCCAGGGCGTAGGGGCGGCCGGTCAGCAGCACCAGCACCACGGGGACGCCCGTGGCGACCAGCGCGTCCAGCAGGTCGCCCTGGGCGCCCGGCAGACCGAGGTCCGTCGCGTCGCAGCCCTCGCCCGAGGTGCCGCGGCCGAACAGGCCCGCCCGGTCGCCGAGGACCGCCACGCACACATCCGCCTCGGCGGTGCGGGCGATCGCCTCGTCGAAGCCCGCGGTGTCCGGGTCCGTCACGTCACAGCCCTGCGCGAACGTCACCTTGGCGTCGGGCAGTTCGCCGCGCAGGGCGTCCAGGACCGTCGGGATCTCGATGCCGGCCGGCACCTCGGGGTGGTGGGTGAGGACATGGGAGGGGAAGGAGTAGCAGCCCAGCATGGCCAGGGCGTCGGCCGCCCGGGGCCCGACGACCGCGATCCGGGTGTCGGGGGCCAGCGGCAGCAGGCCGTCGGGGTTGTCGAGCAGGACCACGGACTCCTCGGCCAGGCGGCGGGCCAGGATGCGGTTGCCCGTGGAGTCGAGGCTGATCTCGGTGGCCGGCTCGGGGGTCCAGTCCTCGTCCAGCAGGCCCAGTTCGCACTTCTGGAGCAGGACGTGGCGGGCCGCCCGGTCGACGAGTTCCTCGGGGACCTCGCCCGCGCGGACCGCCTCCAGCAGCGGCGGGCCGTAGCAGCTGACGGTGGGGAGTTCGACGTCGATGCCGGCGGTGAGAGCCGCGTGGGCCGCCTCGGCGGGGGTGCCCGCGACCCGGTGGAGGGTCTGCAGGAAGCCGATGCCGAAGTAGTCGGCCACGACCGTGCCGGTGAAGCCCCACTCCTCGCGCAGGAGACGGGTCAGCAGCCCGGGGTCCGCGGAGGCCGGGACGCCGTCCGTCTCGGTGTAGGCGGCCATCACCGAGCGGGCGCCGCCCTCGCGCAGGGCCATCTCGAAGGGCGGGAGGGTGACGTCGGCGAACTCGCGGACGCCGGCCCGGACCGGAGCGAGGTTGCGGGCACCGGCCGAGGAGGCGTACCCGGCGAAGTGCTTGAGCGTGGCGATGACTCCGGCCGACTCCAGGCCCCGCACATACGCGGTGCCGACCGTGCCGACCAGGTAGGGGTCCTCGCCGATCGTCTCCTCCACCCGGCCCCAGCGCGGATCGCGGACGACGTCCAGTACGGGTGCGAGACCCTGGTGGACACCGGCCGAGCGCAGGTCGGCGCCGATGCGCCGGGCCATCTCCTCGACCAGCGGCGGATCCCAGGTCGCTCCCCAGGCGAGCGGGACCGGGTAGGCCGTGGCCTGCCAGGCGGTGAAGCCGGCCAGGCACTCCTCGTGCGCGATCGCCGGGATGCCGAAGCGGCCGGCCGCGGTGATACGGCGCTGAGCGCGGGCCAGTGCCTGCGCGCCCAGCGCCGGGTCCACGGGCGAGGTGCCGAAGGAGCGGGTGAGCTGGCCCAGGCCGTGGGTGATCAGCTCGTCCCATTCCTCGTCGGAGCGCTCGACGGTCATGTCGTGCTGGTGCGGAGCGACCCCGCCGCCGTCCGTCGCGGCGCCCACCCACACGCCGTACAACTGGGCGGTCTTCTCCTCCAGGGTCATCCGCGCGAGCAGGTCGTCGACGCGGGCGGCGGCGGGCAGCGCGGGATCACGCCAGGGGGCGGTGGTCATGAAGCTCCTGTCGGGTGGACGGGACGGCCCTCTCACGAGCGCGTGGAGGCTCCTGACGGTCGTTTCCCGCGCCCGCTTCTACGAATGTTTCGATGTGTATGCCGAATGTTCCGGGAACCTATGGCGCCCTGGGGACTTCGTCAAGGGGGCCCGCAGGGTTACGATCGCCGCCATGACATCCCCGGAGCCCGTTGAAAGCCGGACGCAGATCCGGACGCAGGGGCGCACCGCGCAGACCGCGACGCTCGCCGAGATCGCCCGTGAGGCGGGCGTGTCGGCGCCGACTGTTTCGAAGGTCCTGAACGGCCGGGCCGACGTCGCCCCGGCCACCCGGTCCCGCGTCGAGGGCCTGCTGCGCGCCCACGGCTACCGGCGCCGCCGCGCCGAGGCGACCCGCTCGCCCCTGATCGACCTGGTCTTCCACGAGCTGGAGAGCGCCTGGGCGATGGAGGTCATCCGGGGCGTGGAGAACGTGGCGCGGGACGCCGGGCTCAGTGTCGTGCTGTCCGAGAGCGCGGGGCGGCTCACCCCCGGCCGGACCTGGGCCGACCAGGTCGCCGCACGCCGGCCGCACGGTGTGATCCTGGTCCTGTCCGGTCTCGACGAGTCGCAGCGGGCCCTGCTGACCAGCCGCTCCATCCCGTTCGTGGTGATGGACCCGGCCGGCGACCCCGGCGCCGACGTGCCGTCGATCGGCGCGACCAACTGGCAGGGCGGTCTCGCGGCCACCCGGCATCTGGTCGAGCTGGGGCACCGCAGGATCGGCGCGATCAGCGGGCCCTCGCAGATGATGTGCAGCCGGGCCAGGATCGACGGCTACCGGGCCGCGCTGGAGACGGCCGGGCTGCCGGTGGATCCCGAGCTGATCGCGACCGGCGACTTCCACCACGAGACCGGCTACCGGCGGGGCCTGGAACTGCTGCGCCGCCCGGACCGGCCGACCGCCGTCTTCGCCGGGAACGACCTGCAGGCGCTCGGGCTGTACGAGGCCGCGCGCGAGCTGGGGCTGCGCGTCCCCGAGGACCTGAGCGTGGTCGGGTTCGACGATCTGCCGGTGGCGCCCTGGGTCGGGCCGCCGCTGACGACCGTGCGGCAGCCGCTGACGGAGATGGCCGAGGCCGCGGCCAAGCTGGTCCTCGACCTCGGGCGGGACGAGGGGACCCCGGCGACCCGGGTCGAGCTGGCGACGAGCCTGGTGGTGCGCAGCAGCACGGCGGGGCCGCCCGCGGAGGCGTAGGCGCTGCGTCGACGGGTCTTTCGCATGCCTCCCACACCGCACCGAAGCCAATCGGCTACCTCACCGAAACTTTCGTAGCCCTCGCGATGAGCTCCCCGAGATCGGGCTCACCGGGATCCCCTGCCCGCCGGAGTGGCCGCCGCCGGCGAGTTTGACCTGGTCGCCGTCGGCCGCCCTGCTCCAGGACCCCGAGTGGGTCCGCAAGGTCCTCGACGGCCGCTTCGAGGACCTCGCCCCGTACCACCCGGCGTCACTCAAGACCCTCAGCTGACCCCGCCCGCCCGGCAGGGCCCTGGCCGGCTCCCCGCCGCTCGCGACCGCCGCGCCGCACGCCGCCGGCGCGCCCCCGCGCGGAGTCGGTGACGCCCCGCAGGAGAGGCGCCGGGCGGGGACGCGACGACCCCGCCACCGACGGGCGCCTGTACGGCGATGTACGGCGTCACGGGCCAGCGGAGCAACGGCTGCGCGGACCGGGCGTGGATCGCCCGCTCGGACGCCGCGCCGTCGTCGTGGAGGGCGAACCGGAGGTCCGGTGCCGGACCGCGGATCACCCGGTCCCGGAACGCGAACCGCGCACAGACCGGCGCGGCGGCCGGTCGCGCGAACGCCCCCGGCAACGGACCGGTACCGGACGGCGGTTCGGTGACGTTCGGCCTCAACGGCTCGTGGAGCGGGAGCAATCCGGTGCCGGTGGTGGCACTGAGGGTGAGTCCGGGCCCCGAAATCTGAGAATTTCCGAAGAAAGGACGCCCTGAAGTCCCTGCCCGTCATAATTCGGACTTATGTTCCTGCTTGTGACGGGACACCACGGGGACGAGGGCACGGCAGCGGGCCGGCGGTCGAGAGCGCTGAAGATCGTCGGCCTCACCCTGGCGGGTGCACTGGTGCTGGGCGCGGGAGCGGCGGTCTGGGCCTACTGGCACCTCAGCGGCAACATCACCGGCGTCGACATCGACAGCGCGCTGGGCGACGACCGGCCACCGAAGCCGCTGAGCACACCGTCGCCCTCGGCCCCGGCCCTGCCGAGCGAACCCCTCAACATCCTGGTGCTCGGCTCGGACTCGCGCAGCGGCGAGGAGAACCGCAGGCTCGGCGGCGGCGACAGCTCCGGCGCCCGCTCCGACACGGCGATGGTCGTCCATCTCGACGCCGGGCGGACGAGCGCTACGGTGGTGAGCATCCCGCGCGACACCCTGGTCACCCGCCCGTCCTGCCCGCGCGCGTCCGGCGGCTCCACGGCGGTCGCCCACCGCTCCATGTTCAACAGCGCGTACGAGGTGGGCGGCCCGGTCTGCGCGGTGAAGACGGTCGAATCGCTCACCGGCATCCGCATGGACCACTACCTGGAGATCGACTTCTCCGGATTCACCGAGCTCGTGGACGCGCTCGGCGGTGTCACCGTCACCACGGACGAGGACATCGCCGACGAGGACAGCCACCTGCGGCTGAAGGCGGGCACCCATCACCTGGACGGCACCCGGGCCCTCGCCCTGGCCCGCACCCGGCACGGCATAGGCGACGGCAGCGACCTCGGCCGCATAGGCCTCCAGCAGAAGCTGGTGAAGGCGCTGCTGGAGCAGATCGCCTCCGAGAACCTGCTGACCGACCCGGCCAAGCTGTACCGCGTCGCGGACGCGGTGACCGCCGGCCTCACCACCGACACGGGCCTGGACTCCCTCGCCGAACTGACCCGGCTCGGACGGAGCCTGCGGGGCCTCTCGGCGAGCGGGGTGCGGACGGTGATGATGCCCGTGGTGCGGGCGCCGTCGGACCCCAACCGGGTGGTGGCCGAGGAACCCGAGGCGGGCAAGCTGTGGGAATCACTGCGGTGACCTGCGCCGACGCGACCCGGAAGAAATCTTCGAAGAAATCCGGCGGGCATGTCGATCCGGCGGTCTCCCGGTCGGCGCGGGGGTGAGAGCGGGGAGATGCCCCGCTCCGCGCAAGACGAGGAGTCACCAGGCCGCGCTTTCTCACCCTGATCCGCGTCGACGAGAAGAACGCCCCCGCCGAGGGTCCGAGCCCCGAACTCAGGGAGCGGATGGGCAAACGGCTGGAGGAGATCACCGAGGCCGGGGTCGTGCTCGACACGGCCGGGCTCACGCCCACCTCGGACGGCAGCCGGGTGACCTGGGAGGGCGGGCAGCTGTCCGTCACCGACGGGCCGTTCACCGAGTCCAAGGAGGTCATCGGCGGCTACTCGGCGGGATGCCCGATGAGCATCGCCGGTGCCCCCGCGACCCGGGTCAGGAACACCGTGGCCGCGTGCGGGCCCTGCGGCTTGACCTTCCTGCGGAGCTCCTCCGGCTCCACCGCCGAGCCCCGTTTCTTGACGGTCAGCGTGCCCACCCGCCGCTCCCGCAGCAGCGCCTTCAGCTTCTTGAGGTTGAAGGGCAGATGGTCGGTGATCTCGTAGGCCGTGGCGTACGGGGTGGGATGCAGGGCGTCGGCCGTGACATACGCGATGGTCGCGTCGAGCAGCCCTCCGCCCACCTGTTCGGCCACCTCGGCGACCAGGTGGGCGCGGATGACGGCGCCGTCGGGCTCGTACAGGTAGCGGCCGGGCGGGCGGACCTCCGGGTCGGGCAGGCCGCGGGAGAGCAGGGTGCGGGGGCCCGGCAGGAGGGTGGCCCGGACCGCCGCCGGTTCGGTGCCGAACCACAGCACCGCCTCCTTGACGTCTCCGCCGTCGGAGATCCACTCGGCCTCCGCGTCCTCCGGAACCGCCTCGTGCGGGATGCCGGGGGCGACCTTGAGCGCGGCGGCCCGGGGGGCCCGGCGGGCGGCGGAGACCGCCCAGGACAGGGGCGGTGAGTAGGCCTCGGGGTCGAAGATCCGGCCCCGTCCGCCGCGCCGGGCGGGGTCGACGAACACGGCGTCGAAACGGGCCGTGTCCACGTCCGTGACGTCCGCCTCGCGCACCTCGATGAGGCCGGCCAGTCCCAGCGCGTCGGCGTTGGCCCGGGCCGCCGCGGCCGTCTGCGGGTCCCGGTCCACGGCCAGCACCCGGATCCCGGCGCGGGCCAGCGCGATCGCGTCACCGCCGATGCCGCAGCACAGGTCGGCGACCGAGGTGACGCCCAGCTCGGCCATGCGCCGGGCCCGGTAGGCCGCCACGCTCGCCCGGGTCGACTGCTCGACCCCGTTCGGCGTGAAGAACATCCGGCCCGCGTCCTGCGCCCCGAACTTCACCGCCGCCCGCTGCCGCAGCCGCGCCTGGCCCAGCGCCGCCGACACCAGCTCGGCGGGATGCTCGCGGCGCAGCCGGGTCGCGACGGCCAGCTCCCGCGCCGGGTCGGTGTCCCGCACCTCGTCGAGGAGGGCGCGGCCTTCGGGGCTGAGGAGGGGAGCGAGGTCGTTCACCGGATCATTGTCGGCCACGGCGGCGGCCGCGGGGCGTGTGGGCCAGTCGGTGGATGGTGGGCCACCGGCCGCGGTGTCGGGGCGGGATCGGCCGGAGAGGGCTGCGAGGATCCGGCACCATGCGAGCAGTCGTACAAAGTGACAAAAGCCGGGCATCGGGGCGGACGTCCGCCGGTGCGCGGATCGTCCTGGCCGTGCTCGTCCTCGCCGCCATCGCCTCCGGCTGCGCCGAGGGCGGCGGCAGCGACCGGGTCCCCCCGGCCGGCGGGCAGCAGCCCCTCGACGCGCCCCCGGCCCGCGCGCTCGACTCCTACGCCACCAGGCTGCGCGCCGCGCACGCCGCCCGGGTCGCCGCCGCACACCGCTGGAACCTGCGCAAGGTCCCCCTGGCCGCCCCGCCGCCTCCCACGACGAAGCCCGGGATCAGGACCCGCAAGGGCTTCGAGGTGGACGGCCACCGGGAGCTGGACCTCCCGCCCGTCTTCACCACGATCCCCACCCGGGACAAGGTCGTCTTCCTCACCATCGACGACGGCGCCGAGAAGGACCCGGCGTTCCTGCGGATGATGAGCGACCTGGACGTCCCGTACACGGCCTTCCTCAGCGGCTACCTCATCAAGGACGACCCCCGCTACTTCCGGAGGATGCAGTCGCGGGGCGTGGTCCTGAACAACCACACGCTGCACCACCCCGACCTGCGGGGCATGTCGTACCGCGCGCAGAAGCGCGAGATCTGCGGCATGCAGAGCTACATGGAGCGGCGGTTCGGCAAACGGCCCGCCCTCTTCCGTCCGCCCTTCGGCAGCTACGACCGGACGACCCTGCGCGCCGCCAAGGCCTGCGGCATCGCCTACGCGCCCCTGTGGAACGAGGAGGTCTTCGCCGACCACTGGGAGTACCGCGAGGCGGACCGGAAGCTGCGCCCGGGCGACATCGTCCTCACCCACTTCCGGGGCCGCGACCAGTGGAAGGGCACGATGACCGACATGGTCCGCCGTTTCCTCGACAAGGTCACGGCCCAGGGCTACGCGGTCGGGCGGCTGGAGGACTACCTGTGAGGCGGCCGGCCGCCGCGCTGCTGTGCGCCGTCGTGCTGGCCGGCTGCGCCGGGGCGGGGCAGGGGCCGGGCACCGCCGACGGGCGGGCCCAGGACCCGGGTGCGGTGAGCGGCACCCGCCGGCTGCCGCCCGTCGTGGACCACGTCGCCACCCGCGACCCGGTCGTCTTCCTCACCTACGACGACGGCGCCGAACGCGACCCCCGCTTCATCGGCCTCGTGCGTGAACGGCGGCTCCCGGTCAGCATGTTCCTCACGGACAGCGTCGTGGGGCCCGGCTACGGCCACTTCGCCCGGCTGCGCGCGGTCGGCGCGTCCATCCAGAACCACACGCTCGACCACCCCGCCCTGCGCGGCCTGCCCTACGCCGGCCAGCGCGCCGAGATCTGCGGCCAGCAGCACAAACTGCGCTCCCGCTTCGGCATCAGCCCCCGCCTGTTCCGCCCGCCCTACGGCACCTACGACACGACGACCCTGCGCGCCGCGGCCGACTGCGGCATCACGGCGGTCGTCCTGTGGCGGGCGTCCGCGAACGCCGAGGGCGAGCTGACCTACACCCGCGGCCACTTTGGGCTGCGACCCGGCGACATCGTCTCGGTGCCGTCGGGCGAGACGGCCTCCCCGACCCTGACGGAACGGACCGAGCGGCTGTTGCGGGAGATCGAGCGGAGGGGGCTTCGGGTGGGGCGGCTGGAGGACTACCTGGAGGGAACACCTGGCCGACGCGCCGCGGCGAATTAGCAGTCCGCTTGACCGAGTGCTAATCACAGTCATAGTCTCGGCTCTGGCACTCCCCCTAGGAGAGTGCCAACACAGCGACGGGCAGGTCCGGCACCCGCGACGACGGATCCACCTGGTCGCCACCTCAGACAGTTAACCCCGTGAGATCTCCGAAGGGGGAGGTCGGATCGTGACGACCACCAGCTCCAAGGTTGCCATCAAGCCGCTCGAGGACCGCATTGTGGTCCAGCCGCTCGACGCCGAGCAGACCACCGCCTCTGGCCTGGTCATCCCGGACACCGCTAAGGAGAAGCCCCAGGAGGGCGTCGTCCTGGCCGTGGGCCCGGGCCGCTTCGAGGACGGTAACCGTCTTCCGCTCGACGTCTCCGTCGGCGACGTCGTGCTCTACAGCAAGTACGGCGGCACCGAGGTGAAGTACAACGGCGAGGAGTACCTCGTCCTCTCGGCCCGCGACGTGCTCGCGATCGTCGAGAAGTAATTCACCCCAAGCACATTGCTTTGAACTGCGCCCCTGGCCCCCGCGATCGATAAGAAGCCGGGCGCCCGGGGCGCAGTGTCGTTCACCCCAGATTCCGGAAGAGGGCTCACGCTCCCATGGCGAAGATCCTGAAGTTCGACGAGGACGCCCGTCGCGCCCTCGAGCGCGGCGTCAACAAGCTTGCCGACACGGTCAAGGTGACGATCGGCCCCAAGGGCCGCAACGTCGTCATCGACAAGAAGTTCGGCGCTCCCACCATCACCAACGACGGTGTCACGATCGCCCGCGAGGTCGAGATCGAGGACCCGTACGAGAACCTCGGTGCCCAGCTGGTCAAGGAGGTGGCGACCAAGACCAACGACATCGCGGGTGACGGTACGACCACCGCGACCGTGCTCGCCCAGGCGCTCGTACGCGAGGGCCTGAAGAACGTCGCCGCCGGTGCCTCCCCGGCCGCCCTGAAGAAGGGCATCGACGCCGCCGTCGCCGCTGTCTCCGAGGAACTGCTCGCGTCGGCCCGCCCGATCGACGAGAAGTCCGACATCGCCGCCGTCGCCGCCCTGTCCGCCCAGGACAGCCAGGTCGGCGAGCTCATCGCCGAGGCGATGGACAAGGTCGGCAAGGACGGTGTCATCACCGTCGAGGAGTCCAACACCTTCGGTCTGGAGCTGGACTTCACCGAGGGCATGGCCTTCGACAAGGGCTACCTGTCGCCGTACTTCGTGACGGACCAGGAGCGCATGGAAGCCGTCCTGGACGACCCGTACATCCTCATCACGCAGGGCAAGATCTCCGCCATCGCGGACCTCCTGCCGCTGCTGGAGAAGGTCATCCAGTCCAACGCCTCCAAGCCGCTGCTGATCATCGCCGAGGACGTCGAGGGCGAGGCCCTGTCGACGCTCGTCGTGAACAAGATCCGCGGCACGTTCAACGCCGTCGCCGTGAAGGCCCCCGGCTTCGGCGACCGCCGCAAGGCGATGCTGCAGGACCTGGCCGTCCTCACCGGCGCCACGGTCGTCTCCGAGGAGGTCGGCCTCAAGCTCGACCAGGTCGGCCTGGACGTGCTCGGCTCCGCCCGCCGCGTCACCGTCACCAAGGACGACACCACGGTCGTCGACGGCGCCGGCAACAAGGACGACGTGCAGGGCCGCGTCGCCCAGATCAAGGCCGAGATCGAGTCCACCGACTCCGACTGGGACCGCGAGAAGCTTCAGGAGCGCCTCGCGAAGCTGGCCGGCGGCGTGTGCGTCATCCGTGTGGGTGCCGCCACCGAGGTCGAGCTCAAGGAGCGCAAGCACCGTCTGGAGGACGCCATCTCCGCGACCCGCGCCGCGGTCGAGGAGGGCATCGTCTCCGGTGGTGGCTCCGCGCTGGTCCACGCCGTCAAGGTCCTCGAGGGCAACCTCGGCAAGACCGGCGACGAGGCCACGGGTGTCGCGGTCGTCCGCAAGGCCGCCGTCGAGCCGCTGCGCTGGATCGCCGAGAACGCCGGCCTGGAGGGCTACGTCATCACCTCCAAGGTCGCCGAGCTCGACAAGGGCCAGGGCTTCAACGCCGCCACCGGCGAGTACGGCGACCTGGTCAAGGCCGGCGTCATCGACCCGGTCAAGGTCACCCGCTCCGCCCTGGAGAACGCCGCCTCCATCGCCTCCCTCCTCCTCACGACCGAGACCCTGGTCGTCGAGAAGAAGGAAGAGGAGGAGCCGGCCGCCGGCGGTCACAGCCACGGCCACTCCCACTGAGGCATGACGGCTGAGGGCTGACGACGTCATCCCGCCCGAGCCCGAACGAAGGCCCGGCACCCCGGAGACGGGGCTGCCGGGCCTTCGCCGTGCCGTCCGCCGGTCGGGGAACCGGCGCACCGGTCAGCGCCCTCCTACACACCGGAGCAGAAGGGGGTGGCGATGAGCCGGGCGCTCTACGAGGAACGGTCCAGGAGCCCACTGGCGCGCACCGCGGAACTCACCGAGGACCGGCTGCGCAGAGGCGGCCGGACCACACCGCTGGACGAGCTGAACCTCAGCCGTCCGAACGCAGGAGGAATCGGACCGGCTCCGCCAACACCGCACGTGACCCGGCAGCATCCCCCAGCCGTGCGGCGAGCGTGGCCTCCGCGAGCCGCACGGGCAGTGCCTCCGCGAACTTCAGGCCTCGCACGGCGTGCGGGTCCACGTCCGGCAGTGTCAGGCCCGCGGCGGCATCCGCCACCGCCGTCCGCCACGACTGCGGGGTGACGTCGTCGCGCAGCCGGATGAAGCGGTCGTCGAGGAGCCGGTGACGCAGGGCGACCGACGGAAGCGACGCGGCCAGGGTCGCGTTGGCCCGGTGCCCGGCCCAGGTCCACCAGCGCACGTCGCCGTCGCCCCGGCGGGTGATGACCGGGCCGGCCGGGTGCACCACCTCCAGGTACTTCTCCCGGGCCGCCGCCAGCCGCGCCTCCGCCCTGCGCGTCAGGGACACGGGCGGGTCCCCGCCGAGCAGCACGTCACGCGCGGCACGGGCCAGGGTGAAGGACCGGACGCGCTGCGCCCCGAAGCCGCTCCACTTGGCGCGTCCGCCCTCGTCCACGGGTTCCACGAAGCAGCGTCTACGCCGCCAGTCGATGTACGTCACCAGCCAGCTGCGGCCCGCCAGCAGCAGCTTGCGCGGGCCGTCGGACTCCTCGGTGAGCAGGTCCGGGTCGGTGCGGCCGATCTCGGTCCGTCCGCTCAGCACGGTGAACTCGGGCGGCGCGGTGAACGAGGCCGTCAAGTTCATGAAGTGCCGCTGGCCGAAGCGGCGTTCGGCCTCCGGCCCGATGAACAGGGTGCCCGAATCCCGCTCCAGATAGCCCTGTTCCACCAGGTGCCGTACGACGGGTTCGGCGGAGGTGCCGAACACGCCGAGGCCACCCCACCACTCCTGCCACAGGTTTTCCCCGACCCGGTGCTCCTGGAGGCACAGGGCGAGCAGCTGCTGGGCCACGAGGTGGCGCGGTTCGGGAGGCGGTGTCACCGGCTCCACCCAGCCGTGTGACCAGGCCAGCAGCAGGGCGGCGCAGGCCAGGAAGCCCTCGTCGTCCAGGGCGAGGAAGAGGCAGTTGCGCCGGGTGCCGGGGCGGCGTCCGGTGCGGCCGAGGCGTTGCAGGAACGAGGCGACCGTCGCCGGGGCGTCGAGCTGGATCACCCGGTCCAGGTCGCCGACGTCGATGCCGAGTTCGAGGGTGCTGGTGGAGACGATGACGCAGTCCCGGGCCTCGGCGAACGCCGCCTCGGCACGGCGTCGTTCGTCGGTGGAGAGGGAGGCGTGCGAGAGGAAGGTGGTCACGCCCCGCAGCCGGAGCTGCTCGCCCAACTCCTCGACGGTGCGCCGGCTCTCGCAGAAGACGAGGCGCTTCTCACCTCTGTGCAGGGCCGAGATGACGGTGGCGGCATTGGCGACGGAGCCGACGTAGTCCAGCTCCACGTCGCCCGGGGGCGGGGACGAGGGCGTGACGCGGATGCCGGTGTCCGGCACCTCCACTCCCGGAGCGACGACCCGCCCCGGCCGCCGTCCCAGACCCGAACCCTGCAACCAGTCCAGCAGCTCACGCGGGTTTCCCACGGTGGCCGACAGGCCGATGCGCTGTACCGGCCGCCCGATGACGCGTTGGAGACGTTCCAGCACGGCGAGCAGGTGCCACCCACGGTCGTCACCGGCGAACGCGTGCACCTCGTCGACGACCACGCTGTGCAGTCCGGAGAAGAAGACCCGGTGATCCACGTGGGGGCTCACCAGCATCGCCTCCAGTGATTCAGGCGTGGTGAGCAGGACGTCGGGGCGGTTCGCCAGGATGCGGCGGCGTCGGGTGGAGGCGATGTCGCCGTGCCACAGCTCCGCGGTGCGCCCCACCCATCCGCTGTAGGTCTCGACACGCGGATGCAGGTTGTTGAGAAGGGCCTTCAGCGGTGTGACGTACAGGATGCCGGTGCCCTTCCAGCCCTGCCGTTGCGCGCGGGTGAGCAAGGGGAACACGGCGGCTTCGGTCTTCCCGCCGGCGGTTGGTGCCAGCAGGACGGCGTCGTGTCCGGCGAGCACCGGCTCGATCGACTCCTGCTGCAACGGCCGCAGCGAGCGCCAGCCGAGGGAGTTGACGATGTGATGGGTGAGGATCGGGTCGAGCAGGTCCAGCGCCTCGCCGCTCACGGCAGCTCCAGCTCCACGTCGCCCGCACGTGCGGCCGCGTTGCGCTCCACCTCGTCGAGTTCCGCGCTGTTGACCGTGAGCGTGTAATGCCGCCGGGGGTCGAAGTCGTCGAAGGCGTCGACCCGGTCGAGGACATCGGCCACCAGCTTGCGCAGATAGAGCCTGGGGGCGATGCCCGCCTTTCCGCCCAGCGAACCGGTCACCGCCCGTGCCAGTTCGCCGAGGTAGGCGTCGTCCGCGCGCGAGGCGACGCGCTCGGGATGGCTGGCCGTCACCGTGTACACCTCCCGCACCTTGCGGCCCAGTTCGCCGAGGGACGCGAGATCGAAGCCGGTCAGCCGGAGCTGTACGGCGCGTGGGGAGTCGAAGCGCGGGTCGGTGGTGAAGTCGGTCGCCAGCCGCTGGGCGAGCGGTGCGAGACGCTGTACGCCCTGCTGGCCGTCGTAGAAGGCGGGGGTGCCGGTGATGACGAGGAAGAGTCCGGGGAACCGGCCCGCGTCGATCTCGTCGAGGAACTGGCGCAGCGCGTTGAGCGACTTCTCCCGTACATCGCCGCGCACGCGCTGCAGGGTCTCCACCTCGTCGAGCACGAGCAGAAGTCCGGGGTGACCGCAGTCCCGCAGGACGGTCAGCAGTCCCTGGAGGAAGCCGAGGGCACCGAAGTGGTCCAGGTCGCCGCGCACCCCGGCCGCACGCTTGGCCGCGGCGGCGACGGACTTCTGCCCGCCGAGCCACGCGATCAGAGCCTCGGCCCGGGCCCCGTCCCCGGCCGCCACGGCGTCGCGGTAGCCGCGCAGCGCGGCGGAGAAGGCGGGGGTCGTTCGGGCGACGTCGGCGAGCCTGCGCTCCAACAGCTCGTCCACGGCGCGGCCGAGCCCGGTCTCGTCGTCCTCCTCGGCCGCCCCGGAGTCGAGGACCTCCTCCTCCAGCGCGTAGAACCACGAGTCGACGACGGCGCGCAGCGCGGACGGCGGGTGGGTGGCGGTGGTGAGGCGCTCGGTGAGCCGCCGGTAGACGGTCTCCAGGCGATGCAGGGGTGTCTCCGTCTCGGAGATCTGCACCTCGCTGACGGCCAGGCCGCGGCGCTTGGCCCGCTCGGCGAGCCAGCGGGCGAAGAACGTCTTGCCGGAACCGTACTCCCCGCGCAGGGCGTGGAAGGCGGAGCCGCCGCGGGCGACGGTGGCCAGGTCGTCGTCGAGGGCTTCAGCGAACCGGTCGAGCCCGACGGCGAACAGCCCGAGCCCCTGGTGCGGCACGGTGCCGCGACGCAGCGCGTCGACGACGTCACGGGCGCGTGCGGCGCTGACACCGGGCCGTCCGTCGGACGCGTCCCCCTGGATGCTGCTCATGAAGTGGTGCCTCCGGTGAACTGCTGCCGCAGCAACTCCCTGTCCAGGTGGACGGTGCGGCCCGACTCCAGCAGTTGGAGTACGGGGTAGCCGTCGATGTTCAGAAGCCGCTCCAGCACGGTGACGAACCGCTCGGGGTTGCGCTGCGACTTGCCCGTCGCGGTCTGTGCCGCTGCCGCGACGGCGGCCGGGGAGAGCTTGCCGCCGGCGGTGAGCAGCGCGTCGAGCGCGGCGGCCACGGCGGTGTCGGAGGGCGGCAGTCGCACGAACTCGCGCTGCGACCGGTACGCCGCGCTGCGCACCGTCTCCTCGCCGAGGGTGCCCTGGCCGGGCTGCGGGAAGAGGCTCTCCTCCTGAGGGGCGGTCTGTTTGCGTCCGCGCCCCTGCACCCTCGGTTCGGGTGCGGACTCGGCGACCGGCTCCGTGCCGCCCCGCCACCAGTCGGGCACCGTGTCCTCGGCCGGAAGCGCCGTCCATCCGGTGGGGATACGGCTGTCGGACGGGACGAAGGCGAGCACGGGCACGGTGACCTCGGCCAGGGACGCGCCGCCGTGGTAACCGGCCTGGCGGGCGGTGTAGCGCAGGTCGTCGCGCCACGCCGCCGTGATCCGCCCGTCGGCCGCCCGCACTCTGGGCCCGGCCAGGTGGACCTCGCCGGGCCCGGCGTCCCCGGTGCGCCAGCGGGCTCCCTGCACGCCCTCGGCGGTGCTGGGGCCCGCGTCACGGGGGCCGCGGTCCAGCACGTGTCCGTGGTCGGAGACGAGCAGGACCGGCCGACCGCTGCCGCGGGCCGCGTCGAGGAGGTCGGTCAGTCTGGCGACGTCCGCGGTGCGCCACCGGGCCCGTCCGTTCTCCCGTCCGTCGGCGAGGGCGTCGTCGATGGTGTTCACGACCACCCCGACGATCCGCTCATCGTGGGCGAGTTCCTCCAGCAGCGCGGGTGCGAGCCGGTGGCCGGCCGTTCCCTCGTACCCGCCCTTGTGGAAGAGCACGGCGCTGCGCCTGCGCTTCTTCCAGAAGGCGGTGAACCCGGCGCGCTCCACGTCCTGCCCGCCGTCGGCGGCGGTGCCGCAGAGCAGGGAGGCGCGGCTGACACGCGTCACGGTGGGCAGCATCGCCACGGCGGCGAACCGGCCGGGCCGGCGTCCGGCGTCCACGGCAGGGCAGATCTCCGTCCATGCGCGCGGGTCCAGCCCCGCCGCGAGGTCCACGGCCACGTCGGCGCTCATCCCGTCGAGGACGAGGACCAGGGGCCGTCCACCGTCGCGGGCGAGGGGCGCGGCGACCTCCGCGAGCACGTCCTCGATCAGCAGGGCCCCGTTCGGCGCCTGCTGGGAGGCGGCCTCGGTCCAGGTGGCCAGGAGCTGCGCGAACTGTTCGTCGAGTTGCCGCCGCCGGTCCCGAACCCGGCTGATGAGCCGGTGGTACGCCTCCCCGAGCACCCCGTCCCGGGAGGCGTCGCCTTCGGCCAGGATGCCGGTGGCCAGGTCGACCCGGCCGGTGGACCGCAGGTGCTGCCGTACGGCCTGTCCCACCGAGGAGACGGCGGGTTCCGGGGCGTCGAGCCACCGCACCAGGCGTACGGCGGTCCGCGCGCGTTCGGTGGACTCGCCGTACAGCGCGGCGAGCTGGTGGTCGGCGAGCCGGCGCAGCGCGTCCTGTGCGGCCCCCGGACGTCCGTCGAGGGTGGTGGCGAGGTCGCGCAGCCGGGTCCGGTACCCGGAGGGCAGGAGCCGGTCCTCGGTGAGCAGCGGTGTCAGCCGTGCGGTGCCGGCGAGCTGGTCGGCTCGCTCCAGTACGGCGACGACGCGGGCGCGGGCGTCCGCCCCGGCGGGGCCGCCCGCCTCCGCCTGGGCGATCCACCGGGTGAGCACACCGGTGGCGGCGGCGGCGAAGGGCGTGAGCGCGTCGAGCGAGCCGAGCGCACTGCCGAAGAGGGTGCCGAGGGCGAACCCCGCGTCGGCCGCGGCCGGGCAGCCGAGGGCCGCCGCGGCGAGCGCGCCGAGCGGCAGCGCGTCCGCTCCGCGGCCGTCGGCTGCCAGGGCGAGCAGGGTGGGCGCGGCGGGCCCCGTCACTTGAGCCAGCCACTCGGTGAGCCCGGCACGTTCCGGTTCGGCCAGTTCGGCGAACCGGCGGGGTCCGGCCGGGCCCCGGCTCCAGTCGAAGAGGGTGTCGGCGTCCAGGTCGAGGGAGTCGGCGCCGGTGTCCCCGAGGCCGGTCCGGGCGGCCAGCAGGGCCCGCAGAGCCCGGTCGCGGGTGAGGACGCCACCGACGCGTGGCCAGCCGCCGGACGGCTCGGCGTCGAGGAGGGCGTCCAGCAGCCACTCCTCCCGGACCATCCGGGTGTCGAGGTTCTCCGCGCCGAAGAGCTGGGTGACGATGCCGGCCCGGTCCACGGCCAGCGGGCGGCGGCGCACCGCGTGGCCGCGCAGGTCCCAGCCGAGCTGGTCGGCGGGCACCCTGCCGGTGACCACGAGGATGCCGTCCCCGTCGGGGCCGGTGCCGGTGAGGTGGCGCTGCCAGGCCTCGGTGATGCCGAGCGGCGAGTCCTGGTCGGTGACGTGCACGGGGCGTGCGGTGCCGTCGATCTGGACGGTGAAGTCCCGCTCCTTGTCGCCGTCCGCCCACACGGCGTCGACCAGCACCAGCCGCCGCCCCTCGGCGCGCGGCAGCTCCGCCTCCAGCAGCACTTCGATGGCACGCCGCCCGGCGGCGGGCCGCGTGGGCATCAGCGCACCTCCCCGGAGTCTCCGGGCGCGCGGGGGCCGTCGGCCTGCTCGGTGTCCTCAGCCGTGCGGGTGCGGTAGGCCGCCCTCGGGTCCTCGGCCGTTCCCGGGGTATGGGCCGCCCAGGAGTTTCCCGCCTCCCGGTCCGCGCCCGCCTTCTCGGCCGGCCGCCACACGATCTCGACGTCGGCGTCCGGGTGCGCGGCCCGGAAGGTGCGGATCTCCTCCTGGACGGCCGCCAGCTGCGCCGCGAGCCGCTGCTCCAGCGCGGTCGCGTCACCCCCGGCGGGGATCAGCCGGCGCCCGGAGCGGCGCGGCGGCGTACCGTCCCCGTCCCCGGCCGTGTCCGTGTCAGTGGACGAGTCCGAGGGGGTGTCCGGGCCCGCCTTCGGCTGCGGCGGTACGACGGGGTGGGAGGTGGCCACCTCCGGCTCGCTGACCCGCACGTCCTGGGCGGCGGGCTGCGGCGGCCGGTCGGTGACGACGCTCTCCACCTTCAGCGCCGCGTTGATGATGGCGTTGGCCTGCTCCCGGACCCCCGGGAGCACCTGCACCAGGGACCGTTCGAACTCGGAGGCACGCGCGGTCTGCGCGATCTCGGTGAACAGCCGCCGGGCGCGGTCGCCGACGCCGTCCTCGCGGCCGGTCAGCCCGTGCACGTTGCGCAGCGCGGGCCAGTCCGTGGCGTCCAGCGCCGCCAGCACCTCGCCCGCGCTGCCCATGGCGGTGTTGAGATCCCGCTCGCCGGTGGCCGGGGAGAAGGCGGCCAGCTCGCGCACCAGCGCGGTGGCGTCGCCGCCGTGCCGGGAGAGCCGGGCCAGCAGCCCGGCCGCCTCGCGCAGGATCGCGGTACGGGGAGCGGCCTCACCGGGGGCGTCGAGTCCGAGCAGCGCGGCGTGCCGCTCCAGCGAGGACCGCACCCCGGCGACGTCCCGCTCCCACGCCTCGGCACGGGCGCGCAGGTCCTCGGCGAGCCGGTTGACGTTGCGCGCGTACAGCGCGGGTTTGGCGGACACCCCGAACAGCCGGGCGGCCCGCTCCCGGGCCGCCGCGTACTCCTCGTCGCTCGGCAGCGGCTGCGCTCGCAGCGACCAGCCGGGGCCGATCTCCTGGAGCGCGGGCGCCTCCCGCTCCGGGCCGCCCCGCAGCACCCAGGCACGGTCGTCGAGCAGTGCGTAGGCGGCGATGAGGAGGTTGCCGGTGAGCTTGTCGAGTCCGGCGTACCCGAGATCCTTGGTGATCCAGGTCCGGATGTCCTCGACGTCGAGGTCGCCGCGCTGCCGGTGCCCGGCCGCGACCTGGTTGACGCGGGTGCGCCAGTCGCTCCGCATCACCAGCGGCCCGTCGTGCACGGTGCCGAGTTCCAGCGGTTCCACGATTCGTTTGACGGTCTTCAGGTGGTGGCTGTCGACGTTGTTGGCCCGTCCGCCCTCGTCCATCGCGCGGGTGATCCACTCCAGCGTGGTCCGCAGTTCGGCCGGGGTGACCGCCTTGCGCTGCCCGGTGCGGTCGGTCCCGAAGTCCGGGTGCTTCGGGTACAGCGCGGAGAACATGCCGTCGGAGAGGTGCAAAACGTTGGCCTCGAAGCCCTTGCCGCCCTCCTCCCTGGGCTGCGCGAACTCCGGCTGGAGCGACAGCACATGGCGCCCGTCCGGCACCTCGGGCCCGGGGTTGGAGTCGGTCGGCCGGGCCAGGCCGTAGACCTCGGCGAGCGCACCGGTCAGCTGGTCGGTGAGGGTGTCGCGGGCCACCTCGAGCTGTCGCCGCACCTTGGCCCGGTCGTCGGGCGGGAAGGTGCCGGTGTAGTCGGCGAGCCGGTCCCGCTCCAGCAGGAAGGTGATGCGCATCAGCCGGCCGAGCTGGGCGCGGCGCTGGTCGGAGAAGAAGTCGGTGAGCCACACCAGCGTCGGTGCGGCACCGGCCTTCTTCAGCTCCTCGACGCGGTGGTAGTCGTCGCTGGGGTAGTGGTCGCCGTCGTCGAAGGGGTAGTCGACGACGAACCGCACGTTGCCCGCGGTCGCCGGGGTGAACTGCTCGTCGGGCAGGTCGGCCCGGTCGCGCACGTTGCCGAAGACGAACTCGGCGATGCGCCGGGTGCCCCGCCAGACGATCTCCTTCTCGGCGACGAACTGCCCGTCGCGGACACCGATCGCCTCCCACAGCCGGTCCCGCAGCCACACCCGGCGCACACCCGCCTTGTCCTCCTCGGCGACGGCCTCGAGCAGCGGCTCGATGTCGAGGTCGGACAGGTGCAGCGAGAACACCGGGTCGGCCTCGCCGTCGGAGCGCACCTCGGACGGGAACGCGGCCTGGAGGTCCCGCATCCGCCGCACGACGACGTCCCCGGCGGGCACGGTCCGCGAGCGCACCGAGCCGTGGTTGAGGGCGGCGAGCCGCGCCCCGGTCAGCCGCCGCAGCGCGGGCACGTCGGGGGCGAGCGCGCCGAGCAGCATCGTCTTCACGAACCGCTCGTCGGCCTGGAAGTCGGCGTGTGTGTCCGAGCCGTACTTCTCCAGCAGGTGGGCGCGCGCCTTCGCGGCGAACTTCACCGCCGCCTCCGACTCGCGCTTCAGCTTGTCGGTGAAGGCGGCCCCGCTGCCGTCCACGAGGACGTCCCACAGGTCGCCCAGCGGGATGAGCCGGCCGACGGCGGCGTCGGCGTTCCGTTCCAGCAGCTGCTGCACGAGTTTCAGACCGGTCCGCTCCCGCTGGAGCGCGCCGGACAGCGCGACCAGCACGTTCAGCAGCGCCGGGGAGAGCGGGTACACGGCCCGGAAGTCCGTCCAGTCGGCCTGGGTGGCGCCGCTGCCGTCGAGCAGGATGTCCTTGACCTGCTGCCCGGTCCGGTCGATCTTCGCGAACTCGGCCTCCAGGACCGCGTCCTTGCCGGGCAGCGGCTTCAGCACCCGTTCCTTGATGATCTCCGGCAGGTTGCGGTCCTCCAGGTCGACCGTGTCGAACCGCTCGTTGAGGTATTCGAGTGCCTGTTCCATCGCCTTGACGTCGGCGCCGAGCACGTCGGAGCCGACGAGCTGGGACAGGTCGCGCTGACGCGAGATGAACGACACGATCGGCACCGGCCGGTCCGCGTCGCCGGACTCGATCAGCTTCACCAGCTTCTGGATCTCGCTGTTGACGAAGGTCCGGTCCCGCATGTGCGCCTGGAGCCACAGGACCAGCTCGTCGAGGAAGAGCACCACGCCGTCGTACTCCAGTGAGCGGGCGTGCCGGCTGATCGCGGCCAGTCCGTTCTCCAGCGGCACGTACTTCGCGGCGTCACCGCGCGCGCTCTCCGCGTACGACCGCATCGGCCCGGTGAGCAGGGCGGACTCCAGCCGCTCCCGGCGCGCGTCACCGGCGGGCGCGGTGAAAGCCTCGTCCAGCTCGGCCGCGGTCCAGGCGCCGCCCGCGCCGATGACCTGGAGCTCGTCGTCGTCCTCGTCCGCCCCGCCGCCACCGCTGTCGGCGGGCAGCAGCCGCACGAAGGCGTCGTCGCCGAGCTGCTCCCGCATCCGGCGGGCGTCGGCCAGCATGGCGTCGGAGCGGAACACGGTCGGCGTCGGCGCGTCCGGGTGCTGTTCCCGTACGGCCCGTACGTACCCGCCGAGCAGCGCCTCGTCGAGGTTGGCCGCGCCCACCAGGTGGTAAGGCACCATGAGGAACCGCCGCCCGCGCAGCCACTCGTCGTGCTCGGCGATGACCTCCCGAAGACGCGGCTTGGCACGCGCGGCGGGTTCGCCGTTGAGCACGGCGTGCAGCACGGTCAGGAAGTGGGACTTACCGGCGCCGAACGATCCGTGCAGGTAGGCGGCGTACGAGGCGTTCTTGCGGACGGCGCCGCGGATCAGCTTCAGCGCCTTGCCGAACTGCTCCTGGAGCTGCGGCGTGACCACGTACTCCTCGACCCGCCCCGCGGACCGGCCGCTGAACCCCTGGGACAGCTCGACCTTGAAGTCGCCGGCGTAGACGTCCTCCTTGATGTCGAGAACGTCCCTCAGTACGACCGTCTCGCCCGCGCCCCTGGCCATCAGCCGCTCCCACTCCCCACAGCACACGCCCGGCCACCCCCGCGGCCGGGCCTCGTTCCGGGCCCCACGGTGAAACCGGGGCCCCTTACAGCTCTCCTTATCCTGCCAGCCGGGGCGGGAATCCCGGTCGGGAAGGCCGAGGCCGTGCGACTTGTACCGGGTCCCTGTACCATTCGATTGGTACGAGATTTCGGTACCAGTCTGAGGAGGAGCGGCATGTCCATCACCGCCAGTGAGGCCCGGGCCAGGCTTTTCCCGCTGATCCAGCAGGTCAACGACGACCATGAGCCCGTGGAGATCACCTCCAGGGGTGGCAACGCCATACTGATGTCGGCCGACGACTTCCGTTCCTGGCAGGAGACCGTCTACCTGCTGCGCTCGCCCGCCAATGCCGCCCACCTCATGGCGGCCGTCGCCGCGGACAAGGCCGCCGACACCCCGGTGATCACCAGCAGCATGGCGGAGCTGGAGGCCATGGCGGAGGACGGCGAGTGAGGGACGTCCGGTTCCGTCCCACCGGCTGGGAGGACCTGTTGTACTGGCAGGCCGCCGACAGGAAGCTCTTCCGCAAGCTCGTCCGCCTGATCGCCGAGATCCAGCGGGACCCCTTCACGGGTATCGGCAAGCCGGAGCCGTTGAAGGGCGACCTGTCGGGCTACTGGTCGCGCCGGATCGACGACGAGCACCGCCTTGTCTACCGGGCCACCGAGAAGGAAGTCGTGATCATCAAGGCCCGGTACCGCTACTGACGGTGCGGGGACCGTCCCCGGCTCACCCGAGGACCGGCCCGGCGGCTACCACGGCCCAAACGGTCTTGCCGGGGGCACCTGGGCGTGGGGCCGTTCCCCACTCCTCAGCCAGGGCCGCCACCAGGACCAGCCCCCGCCCGCCGTCCTCCCCGCTTCCGGCGGCCCGCATCTCGGGCAGCCGCTCGCCCCGCACATCGC
The DNA here is from genome assembly GCF_040303285.1 of Streptomyces sp. NPDC096046. Classification (NCBI taxonomy): domain Bacteria; kingdom Bacillati; phylum Actinomycetota; class Actinomycetes; order Kitasatosporales; family Streptomycetaceae; genus Streptomyces; species Streptomyces sp. NPDC096046. Next base: position 54,455 of record NZ_JBEOSZ010000024.1, read on the forward strand.
TCACCTCGATGCGTACGTGCCCGCCGTCCTCCCGGCTGAGTCGCAGCTTGGCGTCCCGGCCGGGGACCCGGCCGTGGGTCGCGGCGTTGGCGGCCAGTTCGGCCACGATCAGCTCGACGGAGTCGTGCGCCGGGGTGCCGTACCGCCAGCCCCAGGCGTCCATCTGGCATGAGGAGAGCCGGCGGGCGAGCCGGGCGCCGCGGGGCGAGGCGGTGAAGCGGAATGAGAACACCGTCTGATCGGCGAGCGGGAGCGGCAGCGCGGACCGCCGCTCCGTGCGGGGGGAAGTGGTCATGCCCCGAAGATCCCGCGCCTGTCCCCCCGCTCACCAGGTACGACGCCCCCACGGCGGCCGTCTGTCGGGGCGGCGGGCGACGGTGTCGGGCCTGTCGGGGGTGACCTTGACCTCCGGGCAGGCCGGTGGGGGCCGTGCGCGTCAGGGCTGCCGGCTGCGGAGCAGAACGGCCATCTCTTCGAGGGAAACCGAGCCCTCAGTGCCTTCGGACTCCGCTTCGTCGGCCAGCCGGTTGAGCCATGTCTCTTCGGCGTCCTCGGCTGAGCGCTCGCAGGGCGAGCTCAATCGGTGTCCGAGGCGGAGAAGAGTCCCGGGCCGCCGTACTCGAAGGGTGTGCGCAACAGAACCCCCTTGCACATGTCCCCGGGCGTGAAGTCGCGGAAGTTGCGTGATACGTAGACGTCGGCTCCGGCGAAGATCGCGCTTGCCAGATGGATGGCGTCCAGTCCCCGGATCTTCGGTTTCTCCGCCGTGATGTCGTTGGCGATGAGACCGACTCGGCGTGTCACCTCCACCAGCGTGATGTAGGGCTCCTGGAGCAGGGTGCGAATACGTAGCCGATGGGCGCTCGCGGAGGTACCGCGTGCTTCGGCCAGGGTCACGGTGGACGTGTAGAGGCGTAGGTGCCCGGCTTTGGCGGCCCGCAACAGGCTCTCGGCTTCGCGCGGGCAGCCCGTGCCCTGGGCCCAGTCGATGAAGCAGTTGCTGTCCAGGTAGACCGACTCGGGGCGGTCAGTTTCCCTCACGCAGAGCCTCCACGTAGTCCACCGAGTCCTGGCCGTCGGTCATGTCCGCCCAGAAGCCGGCCCGCAGCTCGTCGTCCGAGAGTTGCGGCTCCGTCGGAAGGAGTGCGATCTCTCGCGCCCGCATCCGCACCACCTGCCCGTAGGCGTTCTCGGTGATCTCCCCCGTGATCTCCACCCGGTCGCGTCGCCATGCCCGCCGCAGGTCGGTGTCCAGATCGTCGTCGAAGTAGACGGGAACCACTTCGCCACCGACCTCGGTTCGCAGCACGGCCCGGGGGCGGTGACGCCTCTCCTCCACAAGCCCGCTGAGGCGTCCACGTCGTGAACCGAACGTGCGCAGCCTCGCACGGGTGGCGGCCTGGAGATGAAGCGCTGTCCGCTGGGTGACCTCAGCTGTCCGCAGCGCGACTCCGTCAGCACGTACCGCGATGAACATACCGATATCGGGTGAGGCTCCGAGAGAGCGGGCGATCCGCTGCCCCATCGATGCCGCACGGGTGGTCCAGCCGGTCGGAATCCGTTCCGCGGTCTCGGCTTCCGCCAGCCCTGACACGGCTGTGTGCAGCACCCGCTCCACGACCCGGTAATCGGAGTGCTCACCGATCCGCAGGGGTTCGAGGACACACGTCACGCTGCCCAGACCCAGCTCGCTGAAGGACCACCGGGTGTGGTGGCGGCTCGACCGCTCCGTCTCGGTGTTCTCCAGCTCGCGCAGCAGTGACAGCACGCTCTGCACGGTGCGGAGTGACTCCTGCGCGTCCATGCCGGCGTGGGGGCCTCTCAGCTTCACTTCGAGCTCCGCGCTCATGTCACGCCTCCTTCCCCCTGCACGCGTTCCGATCACGCCACGGTACGCAGTGCCCGAGTCCATGGTGACGCTCAGCCCCGGCGCTTTCACCCGGACGAGAGGGATCGGACAGGAGAAGTGGCGAAGAATATGCATCCGTCCTGCCTGACAGCCAAGGGTTCGGCAGGGTGGGCTGGGCGTGCCGGGGGCCCGTCATGGCGGTATGCGGTCACTTCGTACCTCTTGGTGACTGTTCGGAGCTGCTGGTACGTGTACGGAGATCACCATGCTTCTTCTGGCGAGCCGGTGCGAGGCCCGCCAGGAGTTCAGACGGGCCTCTGCTTTTTGCGGCGATGTTCCCGCTCTGCTCAGACGTGTTCCTTCAGCTGGTGCGCCACCGTGCCGCTGTCCAGCGGCCCGGCATTGGGTGGTGGCGAGTCGAGGCAGCGACGGCAGAGGTTTTCGTCGCCCATGGGCCGGAAGAGGGTCGCTTGTACGTGGTCGCCCTCGCATTCGCGGAGGGCGGCGAGGCGGCTCGATGGGCGGGCGGCGGCCGGAGCGGTGCCGCTTGGGGTGGGTGAGGGTGGCACGTCCCGGAGCAGATAGCGCAGGAGGCCGCCGGGGCGGTGGACGGGGGTGCCGTCGTCGGGGAGGCCGCGCAGGATGTGCGTGCGGATGTCGGTGGGGGTGTGACCGGCCGCGAGCCAGCGGGAGACGTGCCGGGCCAGTTCGTCGTACATGCCCCGGGGGATGCGGCGCAGGTCGGGGGAGAGGCGGGGGAGGGCGGCTACGAGAGCGCGGGCGGCTTCGGGGGCGTCGGCTGCGTGCGGAGCGGCGTCCGGCTGCGGTTCCGCTTCCGGTTCCGGCTTTGGCTCTGGCTCCGGCTCGGCGGGACGGTGGGAGGTGTTTTCCCCGGGGTCTGTTCTTGGATGACCGTCGGTGGGCCGAGGGGTCGGAGCACCGGCCGCCGGAATGCGGGGACTCGGAGAGACCTGCGGCGACACGGCGGCGGAGGGCGTGTGGACGGGCATCCTGGCGAGGATCTTGACGGCCTCGGCGTCGCTCAACGGCACGTTGGACACGAGCTGTTGCGTCACCCAGTGCCCGCCGGGCCCCTGGACCCGCCGCTCGTGCACGAACCCCTCTTCCTTGAGCTGCCGCTTGGCCCGCGTGAAGGCGCACGCGCCGATGCGGGCGCGCTCGGCGGTGCGCGACAGGGGTTCGCGCGCCCCCTCGGGGAGCGAGAGCTGCCAGGTCAGCAACCGCACGGCGTCGGAGGACAGCCGGGGGTGCCGGATGAGGTCATGGGAGAACTGCGTGAAGGCGCGCGGGGGCGCGATATGGTGCCGGTAAATCACGGTGGAGTCCGTTTCCACTGGTGGTTCAGGCCCTCGCGGACGGCGGCTACCGTCGCGGGGGCCGTCTTCTTGCGCTCGGCTAAGCGCGGCGAAGACGTGTTGTCGGGGCGACGCTACCGCACGCTGCGTGTGTGGATGGACGCGTTGAGTGAAAGGTCGTTCAAGGGGGTGCCGGCTCTCGCCCTCGTCGACCTGTCCGCCCTGATGCCTCATCCGCCGGGCCCGTGCTCGTACGCCGACGCGCTTCTGTGCGCCCTTGCTCGTCGCCAATGCGCTGATGAGGCTTCGGGTCATGACTACCAGGATGTACATGGAGGGGTCCGACTGGGATCGCATTGCTGTCGTCAACCCAGAGCTGGTTTCGGCGAGAATCGACCACTCCTTCAGGCACAGTGCGCACAGCGCCGGTGAAGGGACGGGGTCGGGCGGGGGAAGCGTCGACATCGTCTCCGTGACGGTGACTCTCGCGCTCGTGCCGTTCCTGCAAGCGGTCACGGGAGCCCTGGGAGGCAAGGTCGCCGATTTCCTGTCCGCGCAGGCCCCGAAGAAGGTGGTCGCCCTGCTCCGCAGGAGGCGGGAGGAGACCGCTTCGCTGGTGGGCGATCGGAACTTCGACTACGTGCTGCAGGTGAGCGACACGAACATCAGGATCAGGCTGCCGCGCGATCCGGTCGAGACAGCGGAAGCAGTGCAGGTGCTCTTGGGCGTGACGTTCGAGCATTTCGGGAGCCAACGGGTCGGGATCTCTTGGGACGGATCCCGGAAGTCCTGGGAGGCCTGGGTGACGGGTGATGCGGAGGTCACCCTGTGGCGGTGGGACCCGGACGGCCGGGAGTGGAAACCGGTGCGACCGTAGTCCTTCGGCGAGCTGAAGCCCGGCCACTCGGCATGTTCGTTGGGTGCTGTCGACCCTGCCTATCGGCGCCCGCGCAGGCGTTCACTCGTGCGACGTAACGTGCTTCGCTCTCGGCGTGGTTGACGCGCGGGCGTCCTACTGTGCGGGCACGGGCGACCGGTGGACGGATGTGCTGAGGGGGCGGGTGCGATGGAGTCGGGAGCGGACTCGAATGCGGGCACGGAGGGCGGGGCGGGCGCCGACTCGAACGGGGAGTTCCTGCGGTGCTTCGGACGACAGATGAAGCTGCTGCGGGAGGCCGCGGGGCTGACACAGGCGCAGTTGGGCGAGCGGGTCGGGTACGGCGAGGCGCAGATCGCGGCGGTGGAGCAGGGGCGGCGGATTCCCCGCCCGGAGCTGGTGGACGCGGTGGATCGGGAGGTGGGCGGGCGGGGGTTGCTGGCGGCTATGAAGGGGGAGGTGGCGAAGGCTCGGTATCCGGGGTTCTTCCGACGCTATGCGGAGATGGAGGCGCAGGCGGTTGAGCTGCACGCCTATTCCGACCATGTGGTCAAGGGGATCTTGCAGACGGAGGAATACGCACGCGCGGTCTTCCGCATGTGGCGTCCGCTGCTGGACGAGGAGACGATCGAGCAGGGCGTGACGGCACGGATGGAACGCCGGAAGCTCTTCGCTCGTCGGCCTGCTCCGTTGCTGAGCTTCGTCATCGAGGAGCATGTTCTGCAGCGACCTCTCGGAGGTCGGGAGGTGCTGCGGGGCCAACTGGAACAATTGCTTCTGTACGGGCATGAACGCAATGTCGAGTTGCAGATCATGCCGACGCGGCGCGAGGAGCACGCGGGACTGGCGGGCCCCTTCACATCGATCCATCTCGGCGATCAGCGCAGGATGGCTTACATGGAGGTGCAGGACACAAGTGCCCTGTACTCGGACCCGAAGAAGGTCAGTCCGTTGGAGGCGACGTACAGAGTCCTGGCGGCCCAGGCGTTGACTCCCAGGGAGTCGCTGGCTTTCATCTAGAAGCTGTTGGGAGAGCTATGAAGACAGGCAGCCCCGTGCCTGCCGCTGGCGAACTGCGCTGGTTCAAGAGCAGCTACAGCGCGGGCAACGGCGGTGATTGCGTCGAGGTCGCGGACGCCGGTACGGCCGTACTGGTCCGCGACTCCAAGTGCCCGGACGCGGCGATCCTCAATGTGCCGTCTGACCAGTGGACGGCGTTTGTGCGGATGGCCGCAGGCGTCTGAGACGAACGAGGGGCGGTGGAAAGCCCTTTGCGCTCCCCACCGCCCTCACTCGCGCCTGGGGGCTCACTCGCTCTTTTTGCGCCGCCCACCTGCCTTCTTCTCGGGGCGCCAGTTGACTAGATCCGCCTCAGAGAGCTCGCGCTCCGCGCGGCCGGCGTCGAGGGCGGCCTGGAACTCCTCGGCGGGGTTGCCCTCCCACTCCTCGTCGTACTCGCCGTACCACTGGTGCACCCAGGGCATCACCTCACGCAGACCGGCGAGGAGCGGCACGAAACGGGGGTCGTCCTTAGTCCAGCCGCCGGTCTCGACACGGCTGCGGATCAGTCCGACGAGGGCGTCGGCCTGGTCGCGATGGTTCCAGCCGGCCCAGCCGAGCAGCAGCGAGCCGTCGGCCTCGGGGGAGGCACCGGGGTAGGAGATGAACCGCTCCTTGGGCACGTCGAGCTTGCCGCGGTTGGACCAGTAGGAGTTCTTGAGGAAGTCGGCACTGGTGTACTTCGGCGGCACCTTGATGTCGAGCCGCTTCCCGGTCCGGTCCTCTTCCCGCTGCTGCTCCCAGACCTGCTCCCACTGCGCCCGCTTGCGCAGCCCGGAGTCCTTGTAACGGAGGGCGGCGAGGTAGGGCACGTGCTCGGCCTCGATGACGGCGGCGAGCACGGTGGCGAGGGAGGCGTCCCGCTTGCCGAGGTGATCAGCAGCGTAGAGCGCGGCAACGGCCTGCACGTCCTGATCATGTCGCAGCTCATCGGCAAGCTGGTTGACGGTAAGCGGCCGAGGCACGGTGAACCCGTCCCGCTCCTCGAACCAGAGGTCTTCACGCTCGGCGGCATCAAGCAGCCAGCTCCGGAGCGCGGCAGCCTCCCGCTTCTCCCACGGCTCGATGGACCAGCGGCGCTTGTACTCGGGCCGCTCGATGAGCCGGATGTCCTTGTTGGCTTCGATGAGATCGATCCGGGCCTGGACGACCTTGCGGTATGCCTCGGGCCAGTGTGCGGGGATCTCAGTGACAGGGGTGGACCCGTGCCGCTCGAACCAGGCGGTCTCGGCTTCCCCGGTGGCCACCTTGCGAGCGAGTGCAATCTCGAAGGCCCGCTGACCGAGCGCAACTTCCGGCAAATCTTCCGCCGTGGTCCGCGTGACTTCTTCGGTGGTGAGCAGCCCGTACGCGCCGTAGACCGTCCAGTCCAGTTCCTCCTGGAGAGCGATCATGCGGGCGCGGATTTGCTCCTGGGTGCGGCGTGCTTCGTTCAGGGCTTTACGGGTGGGTGCGGCGTCGCCTGCGAGGGTAGAGGGTGTGTACTTGGCTGACTCTCGGGCGAGTGCATCGAGTTCTTGGCTCAGGGCGAGCGGAAGTTGATTTGGCAGCGGGAGCCCCCGGAGCCTCGTGGCGTTGAAGGCGTAGCGATTTTCCCAAGCCTCGTCTTGTACTCCCCGTCCGATTCCGCTACCACCCTTAACGTGGCTTACTTGCTTCATCCAGAAGCAAGCGGTCGAAGAATTCAATACCCCCAACAATTCCAGATGTCGTTCTTCGCCGGCGCCTTTCGGTAGCTTGATGGCGGGGGCAGTCCTATTGAACACCTTCCTGGCGCGATCCATAACAAAGTGGTTGTGAGTGGCTACTTCTCCGTAAGCAATGCTCAGTGGTGTGGCATATCGCTCAGGATGCCATCGGCTCCACTCGTACCAGGTGAGACCGATCTCCTCGTGTGTGCCAGCTGGCTCCCTGCGCTCACGGAGTTCTAGGCGCAAGGGCCATAGGAGTCGGTAGATATGTGGACTTCCGATTTCAGCTTTCAGGTCTTCGGCGTAAGGGAAAAGCGCTTCGGTTGCTGGAAGGATTGTCCATTCGCGAACGACTGTGCCTTCGACGAGTGGGACCCTTTTCGTTTCAGGGACATGGTGCCTGTTCCAGGCTCCTTGAGGCGCAAAATATGCACCGTCTGCTCCGGTGTGTGTCGTTCGCCCGATGGTATTAACGTGCTGCTCGAGAGTCTCTTCGCTAGTTGCTTCCAGCGCATTCAGAAGACCTTTCGCGTTGCCTCCCTGTAGCGACCAAGGGAATTGCGCGAACCGATTACGAGGTTCACTTGATCCCGTAACCCATTCTGACTTACTCGATGGCGACGTGATCTGGGCTACGATCGCCCGCCATACGACGCCCTTCTCGGGGTCAGTCGGTTGGCCTGGTTCTCCCCGAACCCCAAGAGTAGCCCGCACGACCTCACTCTGTCGAGCTACCTGATTCCGCCCAGTCAGAATAACTGTCGGCGTCCCATGTCCCGGAATGAACGCACCCGACGTATCAATAACATGCGTCAGGTCAATGCGTGGAAAAAACTCCTCAATCAGTTTCTTCCCGAACTCCCGCTTCATAAATGAATTAGCGGTGATCTGCCCGGTAAACCCCCCATCCCGATGCTCACCCCCCGCCCGAACCGCCAACTCGAAGATCCGCTGAGCAAACGGCACCGACAACGCATACTGTCGATAGCAAGCGTCATACGCCGCCTTGTAGTTCTTGTTCTCGTTCGCGTCCTTGACAGTGATGTACGGCGGATTCCCCACCACCACGTGGTACGACCCCCGCCCGAGCAGATCCACCTCCCGGGCGAACCCCTCCACATCCTCCGTCCGGTAAAAGAACTGCTCGTTCTCCGCGAACAGCGTGTCCAGCGCCTCCGTAACCGTCTCCGCACCCCGCCCATGCAACAACGAGTCCGCCACAGCCACCCGAATAGGCAACCCAGGAGCCGCGCTCAACTCCCGTACGCCCCCCGCCTTCAGCGCGGCCACCAGCAACCGGAACCGCGCGATAGCCACAGCGAACGGGTTCTTGTCGGCCCCGTGGACGGACTCCAACGCCCGCCGCACCAGCACCCACGCCTCCGTGCCCGGCTCGGCCTCCCGCCACTTGCCCAGCAGCCGCTCAAACATCCCCAGCAGGAAGTGCCCGGACCCGCACGCGGGGTCGATGCACCGCAACCCCCGCACGACCTCCTCCCCGCCGGGACCGTCGGGGAAGACCTCCCCGTCCCACCCGGAGGGCCGGTGCTTCCACGCCGGCGTGAGGCCGAACTCCTCCACCGCCGGTTCCAGCGTCAGGTCGAGGATGAACTCCTCCACGAACACCGGCGTCTGGAGCAGCGCGTACGTCTTGCGCGCGTGCTCCGACAGGTCCTGGTACAGATCGCCGAGGAAACGGGTGTTCAGCTCGGGGTCGGTGAAGTCGTGTACGACCTCGCCGTCCGCGCCGCGCTGCCGCCAGAACGCGAGCAACGCCGTGGCGGCCTCGTACGACGGCAGCACTTCGAACAACGGGTTGTGCGCCGGATCGAACAGCCCCGCCACCGTCCGGTGGGACTTGGCCAGCGCCTCGAAGGAGGCCAGCAGCCAGTCGCGGTCGTTCAGTGAGGGGTTCTGCCGGAAGAAGTCGTCGTGCCGGTCCTGCGCCTCTGCCAGCCGGTCACCGGGGCCGGACAGCCACGCGTCCGGGATCAGTCCGTTGTCCTCGCTGAACCGCACGAACACGCACGCCAGCACCCACGCGGCGGCGATCTGCACGACCCGCTCGTCCCGCCACGTCTCGTACATGGCGGCCGTACGCTCGGCCGCGACGGCCTTCTCGTACTCCGCGCGCAGGGCGTCCCGGAACTCCGGCTCGCTCTCGGTGCGTGCCCGGAGATCGTCCTCCAGGAGCCGTGCCTGCGTCTGGAGATCCTTCAGCAGCCGCGCCCGGTCCAGCCCGGACCCCGTCCCCTCAGCCGTAGCCGTCACCCTCGGCCCACTCCTTCAACGCTGACTCACGGGCCCACACGGCCCACCGCACCATCCTGCCAGCCACCTCCCACCAACCGGTCCGATCCGCATCAAGGGGCGATTTCCGACGAAGAGGCCCCGGGGAGGGGCGAGCGGGGCCATCATGGCGGAGCCGCAGTGCTGACGTCCGGTGGGGGAACGTCCACGTGCGCTGCGTGCCGCACGGGGGGTGCTGTCACGTGGAGTGTCCGGCGAGCAGACGTGCGCCACGGCCGAGGTCCCTGGGGGCGGGGGCGGTCGTGCTGCTGGCGCTGCTCTGCCTCTCCCTGACCGGTGCCGGGTCGGCCGACGCGGCCGGCGGAGGAAAGGACGAGGAACGCACCGGGAAGCTCACTGTCGACATCGGCTGGGACGCGTCGCGGGAGAAGGTGGTGGTCCGCAAACGCTGCACGTACACCCTCGACCTCAGAAGCGAGGCGCTGGCCCAGCTGCGGATGATGGGGGTCGGCTTCTGCCGGGGTGCGAGCGTGAAGCGTGACGGAGTGGCTGCGGACTACGACAGCTGGGACGCCCCGGCGGACAGGGTGACGCAGGAGTCGTCCCGGAGCCCCGTGCGGGTGGAGACAGACTCCGCCGTCCACCTGTCCCGGCGTTCCGGTCCGCAGCGGCTCGAAGTCCGCGTCAACATGGCGAGCGCGTTCAAGCATGCGCCGGAAGGGCTCCCCGAGGTCTGGACGGTGGAGGTGAGAGCCCCGCGCTGGTCGTTCAGAGGAATAACGGGGCCGGTGGCATCGCAGTCGCCCGGCGCGGTCACATGGAGGGTGACGACCGCGTCGCAGGACGCACCGGCCATGGTCGGCACGGTCGCCTTGGAGAGGACGGTCGAGACGACGAAGCCGCCCTCGTCGCGGCGGCAGTCGCGGCCGAGGTGCTGGCCATGATCCCCCTCACCGTGGACCCGCAGTTCACACGGAACCCGTCCTGGAACGACATGGCGGTGGCCTGCGGCGGTCTGGCCGGACAGACCTTCGTCGTCTGCATGGGGCTGGGCCTCGCCTGGGAGTGGTGGCTGGCGCGGGCCGCAGCCCTGAAGTGGTCCCAGGTACGCAACTTCCGCCGGCTGTCCTCCATCACGGTCCCCCTCGGCACCGTACTCGTCGCCGCCGTCACCGCGTTCGCCACGGTGGTGGCGGGAGCCTGGGCCCAGCAGGAACTCCAGCCCCCGCCCGGCAGCCCGTCCTCGTCACCGGCTGCCCCGGTTCAGCCCGGACAACCCGGACGGTGACGACACAACGTCATCCGTGCTGCGGGATATGGCATTTGTCGTGATGAGTTGGAAAACAGGTCGACGGGTAATATCCCGTCACTTCCTCTGAGGAAGCAGACACACGCGACATCCGGAAGGGCGGGGACGGTCATGGGGGTAGACGACCGGGCGATCGGGTTCGAGGTGGTGCTGGAACCGGGACGGGGGGACGGAGACAGATCGATGGAGCTGGCCTCCGCCCAGCTCGCGCGTGAACTGAACGGGCTGCCCGACACCACGGCCCGGCGGAAGCCCGCACCGCCTCCGCCGCCCGGGTCCCGGGCCGGGGAGGGTCTCGCCGAAGTGCTGCGGCTGTCAGTCGAGTTCGCCCCGCTGGCGGCGGTGATCCTGCAGGGCGTCCAATTGTTCGGCAACTGGTCGGCCTTGCGGCCCGGGCGCAAGGTGCGGCTCAGGCGCCGGGGCGGTGAGGAGATGGAGGTGACCGGACTGTCCGCCGAGGACCAGCGGCGGCTGATCGACTCCTGGCTGGACGGCCGGGAAGACTCCCCGGACGACCCGGACCCCGCGCCTGAAGACCAGGGAACCCCGCCGGACGGGCAGCGGGACTCGTCATGACCGAGCGGCGTGCCCTGCTGATCGGCTGCTCCCGCTACCAGGACCCGTCCTTCGCCGAACTCGCCGCACCCTTCCACGACCTCGCCGAGCTGAGCACCGTGCTGTCGCGTCAGGACATCGGCGGTTACACGGTGCAGCGGCTGTTCGACGTGACCGCGTCGGAGGCGCGACTCGCCGTGTCGGCGCTGCTCAAGGAGGCGAAGCGGACCGACGTCCTGTTCGTCCACTTCTCCTGCCACGGCTGGCTGGACGACACCTTCCGCCTCCACCTGGTGCTGCGCGACTCGCGCAGCGAGCACATCGAGGCCACCGGATTCTCCGTCGCCCTGCTCGCCGAACTACTGGAGGTCTGTGCCTCGGAACAGATCGTCCTCAGCATCGACTGCTGCTACAGCGGACGGGTCAAGCGCGTCCTCACCCACCGCGGGCCCAGTTCCGTAGGGCTGGGAGCCCGCCTGCAAGAAGCAGGCTCCGGCTTCGCCGTACTGACCTCCGCCGACGAGGTGCAGGCGGCGATGGAACCCTCGGGAAAGCTCCGCAGGGTCGGCGCGCCCCGCACCTCCCTGTACGTCACCGCACTGGTCGAAGGGCTCAGGACCGGAGACGCCGACCTCGACCGGGACGGCGTCGTATCCCTCCCCGACCTGGCGGAGTACCTCAGACAGCGCTTCGTGGGGCAGGCCCAGCAGCCGACGGCGTCCCTCTTCCTCAAAAGACCCGTGACGGTCGCCCTCAACCCCCAGCATCCGGTCCCGGACAAGGTGACCGGCAGACCACCCGCCCCCGCGGACACGGAGGACATTTGCCGCGTCCTGCGCAGCGCACCGCTGGCGCTGGGGCTGGTGATCAGGCCGCCGGACGACGACCCGGCCCTGAGAGGCCTGCGGAAGGCCATGCCGGGCGCGTCCGGGGAGAAGGTGCTCGGCTACCAGGACCGAGGCCACTACTTGCACCTCTTCAACAACTTCCTACCTGTATGGCGGAGTCATGAGGGCTACCTCGTCTTCACCGACACGGCGGTCCATCTGCCAAAGCGCGGCGGACGCCTGACCTACGAGGAACTCGCCATCCACGAGATCAGGGCGAAGAGCACCTGGGTCTCCGGCCACTACCGCCAGGGGGGCGGGTACGTCTCCCACTATGTCCTCCTGGCACATCCTTACCGCAGGCTTACCCTCGGGGCCGGAAGCGCGGACAGCGCCGAGCGTATGGCAGCCCTGCTCAGCGCCCTGGCCGGACTCCGCCCCGACTGATGAAGCCTGGAGCCCGGCTACTGGTGCGCGACACCCAGATCACAGATGTAGACGTCCCAACAGGGCGGTGTGACGCCGGCCAGCGGGCCCTTCCTCCCGACCTTCGTCCACCCCCAATGCCGGTAGAGACGCTGCGTCGCGAGGGCGGTTGGCTGCACCGAGAGGATGGCGCGCTGCTCATCACGGTCGCGCAGGAGCTCCGCCATCAGGCGCCTCCCGGTGCCACGTCCACGCCCGTCGGGGAGGACCGCCAGGCTGATGACGGCGAAGGTCCGGCCCGGCCATTCCTCCACCAGGCCGGCGGGCAGCGTCCGGTCGAAGTCGCCCCACCAGCCGTGATCGACGGGGAGCGGATGGCCGTAGGCGTAGCCGAGGAGACGGTCCTGCTGCCGGGCCACGACCAGCCGGAAACCCGCGACCTCCATCAGGTCCCGGAGTTCCGCCTCGTGCGCGGGGGACATCTCCGGGACCCAGGCGAACGGCTCGGCCGAGAAGACGCGGTCGTGTACTTCGCAGACCTGGCGGAACCAGGCGGCGGCCGACTCCTTGGCGCAGCACTCGACCACGACCTCACCCGGCTCGATCACCGCCGCCGTCTCCCTCCCCGCTCTCCGAGTCGGAGGCGTCCTCCGCCCGCCTCCGCAGAACATCGGCCGGCCCGTCGCCGAGTTCCTCGTACAGAGCCGCGGCCTGCGTCCAGAAACGTCGCGCGGCGTCCGGCTCGCCGCGCGCCGAGGACACGTCGCCCAGGCGGCCGAGCGTCGATGCCTCGCTGCGCCGGTCGGTGAACTCGCGGAAGACGGTCAGGGCCCGTCCGAGGTGCTCTGCCGCCACAGGGAACTCACCCAGCTCGCTGAGACTGTCGGCGAGAGGGAGCGCACCCCACGCCTCGCTCCAGCGGTCGCCGATCGCGTGGAAGAAGCCGATGGCCTGACGGCAGAGCGCGGCGGCCTCGGCGTACTCGTCGCGGCCATGGGCGCACTCCGCGAGGCTGAGCAGACTCATGCCCTCGCCCCGCCTGACACCGTGCTCGCGGAACACGGCCAGCGCGGCCTCGAAGTGCGCCTCGGCGCCGGGATCGCCCTGCTCCAGGGCCACCAGCCCCAGGCCCCGCAGCGAGAACCCCAGCATCCACGGATCGTCGATCTCCCGGCTGAGATCCGCGGCCCGCCGGTAGCTGTCGACGGCGACGTCATACGCACCGGACCGCCAGTGCACATCACCCAGGGACAACAGGTTCGACGCCTCGCCCAGCGAGCTGCCGACCAGGCGCGCTGCGTCCAGACCGAGCTCGTGCACGTGCTTCCAGTCCGACCAGTTCGCCCCGAGCTCGAAGAAGCCGTCAGCCACCACGGGCAGCATCCACGCGATGTCGTACTGACCCCAGGCGACCGCCTGACGCAGGGCGGACAGCAGGTTGTCGCGTTCGGTGTCGAACCACCGCATCGCGTCGGCGGCCTCACCGAAACGCTCGACCGGTCGCACCTGGTCGCCCGCCGGCACCAAGGGAATGGAGTGTGAGTGCGGAAGAATCGCCTTCCGGCCCGCGTCGGCGCTCAGCAGGTACCAGGTGAGAACCCGGCGGACAGCGCGGGTCTTCTCCTCCCGTGGCTCGTCGGCCGACAGTTGCTCCACCGCGTAGGAACGCAGCAGATCGTGCATGCGGTATCTGTCCCTCGCGGTCTCCTGGAGGAGATGGACGTCGGCGAGTGCGCCGAGTCTTCGCCGCGCGACCGCCGGGGTGACCGCGAGAAGCGCCGCCGCGGAACCGCTGCACAGCACCTTTCCCTCGTGCAGCCCCAGCAGGCGGAAAGCTCTCCGGTCCTCCTCCGGGAGCGCCCTGTAGGACCACGAGAAGACGGCGCGCACATCGCTGAGCTCGTCCTCCCGATCGGCCAGGGCGTCGAGGAACTCCTGTTCCTGGAGGAGTTCGTCCACGAGTTCACCCAGCGGCATCATGGACCGACCGGCCGCGCGTTCCCCCACCACCCGCAGTGCCAGGGGGAGACAGCCGCAGAGCTGAGCCACTCGCCGGGCCGCCTCGGGCTCCGCGTCGACCCGTAACGGCCCGATCACCTCACGCAGAAGCCGCACGGACTCCTGAAGCGACAGTACGTCGAGAGTCACACGTGCTGCCCCCTCCCTTGCGACGAGACCGGAAAGCCTGTTGCGGCTGGTGATCAGTACGAGACTGGAGTGTGAGGCGGGAATCACCTGCCTGATCTGCTTGACCGACGAAACATTGTCGATAAATATCAGGAGCTTCTTTCCGTAGACCATCGACCGAAACAAGGCCGCGCATTCCTGCTCGTCGATCGGAATGCGATCGGCCTCCACGCCGAGGCTTCGGAGGAAGGCGGTCAGGGCCTGCTCGGGTCCCAGCGCACTGCCGCTGTTGTAGCCGCGCATGTCGATGTACAGATCGCCGTCCACGAAGTGCCGGCGGACCCGGTGCGCCCAGTGCAGGGCGAGCGCGGTCTTCCCCACGCCCGGGCCCCCGATGATCGTCGTGACGACGGCCGGCCCATCGTCGCATCCGTCGGCGGGCCGTGGGTGCAGGGCGTCCAGCATCGCCAGCTCGTGCGCGCGGTTGACGAATCCCGGTACCCCGTACGGAAGCTGACGGGGCGGGGGGAAGGAACGCCCGGGACCGTGCAGGTGCAGGCCACCGTGTACGGTCCCGGCCTGGACCACCACGTCACTGTCGCCACCGGAGAACTCGTTCGAGACGGATGTCGGATCGTCGGCCATCGGTCCGGTCAGGCCTCCGTCGCTCGCGCGGTCCACTCAGGCCGGGACACACAGCTGATTCTGGTGGGTGCGGGCGAACTCCTGGTAAGGAACAGCGGCCGCCTGGGCCACGTCACGCCAGTAGTTCGCCTCGACGACCCTTCGCGGATCGTCGATGATCTCGGCGGACGAGAAACGCCCGTCCTCCTCGTAGTACATGGCCACCAGTTGCGCGGAATCGAAGAGCCAGTAGTCGTGGCGCGGCAGCTCCGCCGGCCATTCTCGCCGGGAAACGGGAAGGATCCGTACGTCCTCCCCTGCCTCCACTGTGTGCTCGTACGCCCAGGCGCATTCGAAGCGGACGTAGTCGGACATCGGCAGTTCGACGACATGCACCCGGCTCACGGTCTTGCCTGCCGCCACCGCCCTGGTGACGGTTCCGTTGATCCACTCCGCGATACCGGGGAACTCACCCCTCGACTCGCCCGCCAGGAAGCGTGAGAACTCGTTCTGCTCATAGGTCACGTCGTACCGCTGGAGTGCTTCCAGGCGGTACGCGGTGAATCTGAAGTCCCTGAACAGGCGGTTGAATTCCGCGTCCGCCAAGGAGGAGAACCGGCGTCCCACCTACTGCCCCTCACTGCGCAGGCCGTGGTACCGCTCCATGGCACCGGCCACGACGTCCGCGGAGATGCGCACAGCGCCCTCTCCCGGAAGGACGTTCTCCAGTTCCGCTGAGGTGGCGCTGTCCACGATGCTGCCCTGGATGACCAGTTCACCCGACTCGCCCAGGTAGACCGTGGGGCAGCCGTTTCCGCCCGAGCTCTGATCCTTGTACAGCTTGGTGAGTTTCATCCTCTTCCCCCTCCCCGGATGACAATGCCGACTTGCGTACAAATTAGAGTTCGGCGAGTGTGGCGCGTCAAGATTCCCCGCGGCCGAATTGCACGGTCGGGTGACTTTGGCTGGTTTCATTTTTTTCTGAGGGTGAGGTAATGATCTAAGCGCCCGGGCGAGTTTCCTTGGATCGGGGTGTGAGCCTTGATGCGGTAGTTATCGCATTTCAGTCTTTGGGGCAGGGTCGGTTTCACGCTTGGACGTCGTGGTCACAGCCCGCTCATTCGGTGCGCCCCCGGGTGCCCGAGTCCGGTGCGGCAGGTGTCCCGAACGTCACGGGCCCGTGCAGGTCCCGGACTTGGAGGACGTTGCCCTGGGAGCCGCCGCTGACGGTGTTGTGCACATCCCCGCTCCCTGCCGACACGGCTTTCGCCTCGTCCAGCCACGACGTGAGAGAACGGGCGAACCCCGGGTCGAGGGCGGCCCGAATCTGCAACACCTCCGCGAGCGCCTGTGCCCGGCCCATGTCCCGGGGACTCTCTTCGAGATCTTCCAGCTCTCGCAACGCGGGAACCGGTTCGACGGAGGGCGCCTGATCGGCTCGCCGGAACGGCTGACGCACCAGGCTGCCGAGAGCCGCCCAGGCCTGCGTGCCGGCGGCGCCACCGACGCCGCTCACCAGAGCCACGAGAAGCGCCGCCGAAATCGGATCCATCCGATCCCACCCCCTGTTGGTTACGGACCGTATGGGATGTATAGCAGCTCGTACGTCACCTGTCCGGAGTCCCGGGGAAGTCTTCAACTGCATTGGTGACAAGTGAGAATGACGAAACGTTACGTGTGAGATGTTGCGCGCTTCGCGCGGTGCGCCGGTATCCCCCGAGAGCGTCTGTCACGGGATCCACGCACGCTTGGCGTCTACATCCCCCGCTCGGGCTCACGCACGTAAGTGAACCCGCGGGGCAGTTCACGAGGTCCGGCCAGGCCCGCTCTCTTGTGATCTTCCAGGGAGGCGGCTTCCGCCTCGGGGCTCGCGTCCTTGCCGAGGTGGCCGATGCGCATGAGGTGCCCGATGCGCATGAGGTGCCCCGACGTATGAGGGGCGCTTGTGCCGGACGCGCCGCCGGCGTCATTCCGAAGAACCTCGCGTGCCCCGTCCCGCAGCGGCGGAGCGGCGCAGCACAGCAGCGGAACCGGCACCTCTCCGTGCCGTGCGGGATGGTGCAGCATCCCTGCTCGATTGACGCTGCCCTGCTCCCACCTGATGATCCCGCGGAAGAAGAGCCTTCATGACCGCCCCGGGATGTTTCGACCGCCCGATCTTTCCCCGGCTGCGGCAGGGAGAACCGGGCGGGGATCGGGCCGCGTCCCGCCGATGCCGTCAGGCCCGCACAGCCGCGAGCCGGAGGTCCTTGAGGTACAACCCGTCCAGCACCTCCCACTCGGTGGCCCGGTCCACCACCTCCACCGTCCGCCCGTCCAGCGTGGGCGTGGCGCGAGGATCCTCCGCCGGCAGCAGCAGCCACAGGCCGTGCGGGGTGTCCGCCGGGCGGCGGGCCGCCTGCTGGAGGCCGGCCAGCAGCTCACGACCGCCGGCATCCCAGTAGCGGGCGATCAGACCGGCCTCGTGCAGCAGCACCACGGAGCGCGGGCCCGTTTCCTCGGCGAGGTCCACGACCCGCTGCCTCACCCGCTCCGCCGCCAGCCGCGTGTACGAGGCGAGCGCCGCGCCCAGCGTGCCCGTCGCCGCGAACTTCGCGTCCGCCTTCAGCAGCGCCTGCCAGCGCACCGACTGCTCCTCGGCCAGCTCCCGCAGGGCTTCCAGGAACACTGCGCTCAGAGACACGGCCTCCGAGTCGTACCGGGCAGCCAGCGCGTCGGCGACGCCGGGCAGATCGGGGCCCTTCAGGGTGAGCGCGAGGAAGCCCCCGAGGCGCCGGGACTCCGCCAGCCGCGCGGACAGCACCTCACGCGGATCGAGGCCCTCGGCGATACGGCCCTGGGCGGCCGCGTACAGGGAACCGGTGCTGGTCAGCACGGAGGAGGAAAGGGCCAGACGGCTGCCGCGGCCTTCCTCGGTCTTCGGGAGGAAGCGGCGCCGCTCGGTGTCCCAGTCCAGTGGGAAACCCGCCTCGGTCAGTGCCTCGGACAGCTCGACATAGGTTGTCTCGTCCAGCACGGCCAGACCGGGGAAGCGCGCCCGTACCCGCGACAACAGGTCCTCGAGCGAGATGCCGCTCTCCGAGCGGACCCCCGCCGCGGCCTGTGAGATGCGCAGAGCACGGGAGAGTCCCAGATCCAGCGGAAACAACTCCAGACGTGGCGAGAACGCCACCCCGCCCGCCATCGACGCGGCCAGCTCCACCAGCCGGGTGTCCGCGAGCGGTGCCATGCCGTCCGGAGCCGCGACGGCGCGCAGCTCACGCAGCACCGTGGTCCGGCCCGGCAGCGGTTCCCGGCGGGCCAGGTCGGCGGCCGTCTCCCCCAACGCCGCTGCGTAGTCGGCCAGTTCGGCAGGGGTCGGATCGTCGGAGCCCGGCTGGTCCTCCAGCGCCAGGACGACCCTGCCGCCGCGCCGCTGCACGGCCAGACGTGCGGGTGCCTCGGCCGGTCCACCGGAGGAGGCCCCGGCCAGGGCGTCGTCCCGCTTGCGGATCTCCGCCTCGGCCGCCGCCCGCACCACGGCCAGCGCCCTGGCCAGGGACACGGCGGGAGCGCCGGCCCCCGCGCCGTGCCGCGCCCGCAGCTCGGCCGCCAGCTCCTCCGCCGTGGACACCCGGTCCCGCTCGGTGAGGATGGCCACCACCTCGTCACGCACCCTGCCGAGCCACGGCATTCCCGCCCACTGCTCGACGGCCACCTGCTGGTTCTGCGACACCGTCGGCTGGCTGACCCCCAGCGCCTTCGCTATCAGGCTCTGCGCCGGCCACGGCTCCAGAGCCTCACCCTCCTCCAGCACGCCGGGCAGCTGGAGCGTCGCCCGTACCACGTCGGAGCGCGGCCGGGTCCGGCGCTTGCCCTCCGGCGGCGTGAGCCGGGCGGCCAGGGTGTCGACCGACTCAAGAGCCTCCTCGGGCGCATCCGGTTCCAGCGTGGCCGGCCGCGTCGGCGCGGGGCGCCGGCGCAGCGCCTGTGTCCACTGACGGTGGCGGCGGTTCAGCTCCTTGCGGATCGCGTTGCCCGCGCCCCGGGCCCGGGAGATGAGGTGTGGGGGAATGTCGAGGAGCTGCTCGACCGTGTGCGCTTTCAGCCCCTCGGCGACCGACACGGCACGCGGCGACAGACCGGCCGCCGCCAGCGGTGTCCTCAGCGTCGCGGCCTCCGCGGCCTGCTCGCGAACGTCCTCCAGATCCTCCGCGCTCAGCCCGACGGTGGCCGGCGTGGTCGCCGGATGGGCGGCGTCGGCGGCCCGGAAGACCTGCCGCCACGCCTCCTGCAACTGCCGCAACGAGTCGAAACGCTGCTCCACGTCCCGGTGCAGGGCCCGCTCGAAGAAGCCCTTCAGACCCTCGCTGAGCGCCTGCGGGAACAGCTCGGCGGCGACGTGCGGGGCTGCGTCGGTGGCCATACGGGGGTCGCTCTGACCGTCCCCCCACACCGGGCGCTCGCCCGACGCCATCTCGTGCAGCGTGACGGCAGCGGCGTACCACTCGGCGTGGTCGTCGTACCGGGAGCGGCCGGCCCCACCGAGGAAGGGGTCGAGGTAGCCGCGGGTACCGGCGTGCACGTCCTGGTCCGGGGCGTCGGCCAGGGAGAAGTCGAACAGCATCAACTGCCAGGAGCCGTCACTGCGCTTGAACAGACCCAGGTTGTCCGGCTTGACGTCCCGGTGCCGCACTCCCCGCGCCGCCAGCGCGTCCAACGCCTGGAACAGGTCGTTGCCGAACCGCTCCAGCTGGTCGTACCCCAGAGGGCCCTGGTCGCGGAGCCGCGCGCCCAGACTCACCGGCTCCCGGTCGTCCGCGCCGCGGTAGCCGCCCGCGTACTCGAGCTCGAGGACCGTGTGCCCCGTCAGCTCCCTCGGCTCGGCGAGCAGCTTGACGATCCGCCCGCCGCCGACCTCTTTGAGCGCCTTGGCCTCCGCGTACAGGCGGGCGTCCTTCTCCCGGTCCAGGGCGACCTTGAAGACGCGGACTTCCTGCTCCTCGCCCTCCGGCAGCGCCCGGCGCACCAGGAGGGCACGGGCGGTGGCGCCCGTACCGAGAACCCGGACCACCGTCCAGCCGTCGCCCAGCGGCTGCTCGGGCTGCACCGTCAGTGGATCGGCCGACGGCCCTGCGGACGGTTGCGGCGCCGCCGCGTCGGCCTCCGCTGCGGCCAGCAGCTCCAGAAACTCGTCGACGGAGGCGAGCCGGTCCCGTACGTCCGCCGTTGTGGCACGGAAGACGAGCGCGTCCAGGGCGGACGAGACCGAGTCGGTGACCGCGTAGGGATGCAGCCCTCCGTCGTTCTGCAACCGCTCCAGCAGCGCACTGCGCCGGTCCGCGGGCGGCCGGCCCGTGAGCAGCAGATAAGTGAGGGACCCCAGCCCGAACACGTCGAGATCGCCGGGGTCGGCGAATTCCTGGTCCGTCTCGGGCGCGAGATACACCTGTGCCGTGTCGGCGATCAGACCGGCGTCGAGCGGGGTGTCGCCCAGTGAGCGGTGCAGCGTCGTCTCGAAGTCGCGGGCGGCGGTCTGCCAGTCGGCGATGCGCAGCAGCGGTTCGCTGCCGTCCTCCCGGGCAGACACATAGACAGAACGGGCGGCCAGCGCCCGGTGGTACAGGGAGCGGTGGTGGGCGTAGCGGACCGCTTCGGCGAGCTGGCGCACCAGGTCGAGCCGCACCGCCGGGGTGAGCCGGCCGCCGTACGCGTCGAGATAGGCGTCGAGCCGCAGATCCGACTCGCGGTGCCGGAAGAGGATCGCCGGACCGCCCTGGTGCTCACGGATCTGCGCCGCCTGCACGATGCCGCGGTGGTTGATCCCCTGGAGCACCTGGTACTCACGGCGGGCCGCACGGTCCACCTTCGCCCGCTGCTCCGCCGAGGCGGCCTGCCCGGCCAGGTATATACGGACCCGGCCGCTCTCCTGCACCAGCCCGTCGTCACGCACCGCCAGTCGGTCCTCCCAGCCGGGACCTGCGTCCAGTGCGCGCGGCTGGAGCTTCCAGTCGTCGCCGAACCGCAGGTGGGCGGTGGAATGGCTGATGCCGATCCGCTGCATCATCAGTTCGAGACGCTGGCCGATCACCGGCGTGATGCGCCAGCTCTCCCGCTCCGGAGGCCGGCCGAGCAGGTCGTCCCAGACCTTCGGCAGTCCACTCGACCCGTCGTTGCGGCCGTAGACGGAAGTGCGCTGGAACTCGTCGAGACCACTCACCAGACCGGGGTCGTGCAGGAAGACGGCGGGCTTGATGAAGGGGACCTGCCGCGGATCCACCCCCAGCGTGCGGGCCGCCCGCTCCAGCTGCCCCTTCAGTTCCTTGGCCTTGAGGTCGGTCAGATGCAGAGGGTTGCGCAGCGTCCGCACCCGGTCGTCGCCGTGGAACTGCCAGGTGTCGCCGTGATTCACGACGCGGCCCGGATGTCCCTTGAGCTCGAGAAGGTAGACCCCGCCGGGAACCGCGATCAGTACATCGCACTCGTTGATCCGCCCCGACGCCCCGGTGAACTGGAACGTGGCCCACGCCCGGTAGGGCTCGGTCCGCGGCATCAGCGCACGGAGATGATCCAGACCCTCCTGCTCCCACCGGAAACCCGATCGTCGCGGCTGAAACCAGCGTTCACGTGGTGTGGGAGCAGCCGGTTTCGGAGCAGCGGGCACCGAGCACCTCCGGGAGACGGTGGCGAGAGGACCCGTACGCGCCGCGCGTGGCGATCCTCCCCTGGAGACAGGTCCAGAATCCTAGTCGTCCCCACTGACACCGACGCCCGGACTTCTCGGCCTCGGTCGCTCTGTGAGGCCTGGCCGCCAGGCTGCTGGCGCCGGGCCCCGTAGCGCTCTCAGCGCATCGCGCGCACGGCCACCGTTTCCGGCTGCTCGTCCCCCGAACATCGTGCGGTGTCGACAACAGCGGTCGCTCAGACAGGGGTGTGGACACCGCACAACCTCGCGTGCGCACCATCGGCGCGCCAGCCGACCGAAGGAGCCCCCGGCGTCACAGCTCCGTAGGCTCCAGCGCCCCGAGCTGCTGCATCAGACCCAGCCGGTCGTACTGCCACCAGCCCTCGGCGATCTTCCCGTCGGCCGTGCAGCGGTGGATGGTCGTGCCGGTCATGGCGACGTCCTGCCCGGTCGGCGGGATCCCGAGGAAGTCACCCGTGTGACGGCCCCGGAAGGTCCACCGGGTGCACACCCGGTCGCCCTGCGCCATCTGGTCCTCGATGGTGAACGAGAAGTCGAACCCGCCCCGCCACACCTCCACCTCGCGCCGCACCGCGTCCAGCCCGATGGTGTCCTGCACATTCGCGGGATCGTGGTCGTGGTAGTCCTCGACGAACACGTCGTTGAACGGCGGCGCGTCCCCCTGGCCCGGCGCGAGCTCGAAGAACCTGCGCGCGGTGGCCGCGTACAGCTGCTCGTCCCGCACCACGTCCAGGTCCGTGAAGGTCGGCGTCTCCTCGCAGAGCGCCACCATGTCCTGGAAGATCCGGTCGGTCTCCGGCAGCCCGGAGTTGCGCATCGCCTCCTCGTAGGACGGGAACTCCACGATCTCCACGATGTGCGAGGCATCGGCCCGGTCCTTCGCCACCACACTGTGCGACGCCGTCCGCTTCCCCTTGGTCTGCTCGACCCACCGGTCCATCAGCCGGTTCATCTCGTCGAGCCGACTGGTCCTGCATTCAATGAGCTGTACGAACGTCATGGCCTCGCCTCCGGCCCCCCTGGGTCCGGCTGGAACAACCTCATTGTCCCAAGGGGAAGGAGCGGATGCCTCCCGGCGCAGAGGGGGAGAGGAGCCGGCCGGTCCGTACGCGGCCGACCGGCCGCGTGCCCCTACTGCGGCCCGTACTTCCGGCCCGTCCTGGACGACACCGCCCCGAGCATTCCCCGCGGCACCAGCTTCACCGCCCCCATCAGCGCCTTGTAGCGCGGGTCGGGAACGGACAGCGTCTTGCCGCGCGCCAGATCCTGCAGCGCCGCCGCCACCAGCTTGTCCGCGTCGAGCCACATCCAGCCCGGGATGTTGTCCGTGCCCATCCCGGCCCGGTCGTGGAACTCGGTGCGCACGAACCCCGGGCACAGCGCCATCAGCCGTACGCCGCTGCCCGCCAGGTCGCGCGCAGCGCCCTGGGTGAACTGCACGATCCAGGCCTTGGACGCGCCGTAGGTGCCCCGGGGGACGAACGCGGCCACCGACGCGACGTTGACGACACCGCCGCGGCCGCGCTCGCGCATGGCCTCGGTCGCCGCCGACGTCAGCCGCAGCACCGCCTCGCAGTGCACCTTCAGCATCCGCAGCTCGTCGGTCATCGAGACGTCGAGGTAGCGGCCCTTGTTGCCGAACCCGGCGTTGTTGACCAGCAGGTCGACGGGGCTCTTGCGGTCGCCCAGGCGTGCGGCCACCGCCTCGATGCCCTCGTCCTCGGCCAGGTCGGCCGTCAGCACCTCCGCCTCGATGCCGTGCCGGTCGTGCAGCTCGGTCGCCTGTTCCCGGAGCCGCTTGGTGTCGCGGGCCACCAGCACCAGGTTGTGCCCGTCCGCCGCCAGTCGCCGCGCGAACGCGGCCCCGATGCCTGCCGTCGATCCCGTAATCAGAGCCGTTGTCATGCCAGAAGGTTAGTGACCTGGATCGTGTGCATCCGCTTCCCCGTGGGGCCGTCCGTGGTGAAGGGTCGGTGGAGACGGGCGTGGTGAGCGGTGGTCAGGCCCCGTACTTCTCCTCGTACTCCCGCACGATCCTCAGCAGCTCCGGGTGCAGCGCCTCACCCGCCGCCGACAGGCGCGGCAGCAGCGTCCGCTCGGTCGTCACCGCCCGGAACTGCAGGGCCACGGTCACCTCGTGGTCGGGCCGGTGCACGATCTCGACGGCATCGCCCGCCCGGATCTCCCCGGGCACGATCACCCGCAGATACGCTCCCGGAGCCCCCCGCCGCGTGAACCGCTTCACCCAGCCCTTCTCGCCCATATGGCCCTGGAACGTGCGGCACGGAATCCGCCCGGAGGTGATCTCCAGCACCACGTCGGGCCCCACGCGCCAGCGCTCCCCGATCAGGGCCCCGGACACGTCCAGGCCCTGGGTGGTGAGGTTCTCGCCGAACGCGCCGTCGGCCAGCGTCCGGCCCAGCTCGCGCTCCCATGCGTCCAGGTCCTCGCGGGCCATGGCGTACACCGCCTGGTCGTCGCCGCCGTGGTGCTCCAGCTTGCACACCGCGTCGCCGGCCAGCCCGCTGCCGCCGATGCCCTTGGGTCCGGGCGCGGACACCCGCACCGGCCCGTCCACCGGCCGCTTGTCGATCCCGGTCACGCCCCCCGGGGCGTCCGCGTAGGGCGCGGCCTCGGCACGGCCCAGATTCACAGACAGAAGCCTCATGCACCGCACGGTAGGCGACCGTAGCTCAAAGCGTCGACGCATTATTCGTATCGCAACCAAAGGGTCGCTTATCCTCGAAGGGTGATCGAAGCTCGTCATCTCCGCGTCCTGCGCGCCGTCGCGACCACCGGCTCCTTCTCCGCCGCGGGCCGCGAGCTGGGCTGTACCCAGCCCGCCGTCAGCCAGCAGATGAAGGCCCTGGAGACCTCCGTCGGCACGCCGCTGCTGATCCGCACCGGTCGGGAGATGCGCCTGACCCAGGCCGGCGAGGCCCTGGTGCGGCACGCCTCCGGGATCCTCGCGGGGCTGACGGCCGCGGAGGAGGAGGTCGCCGCCATCGCCGGGCTGCGTGCGGGGCGGGTCCGGCTCGTCTCCTTCCCCAGCGGCAGCTCCACCCTGGTCCCCACGGCCCTCGCCGCGCTGCGCGAGGCGCACCCCGGCACCCGCGTCTCCCTGGAGGAGGCCGAACCGCCCGCGTCCGTGGGCCTGCTGCGCGAGGGCGACTGCGACGTGGCACTCGCCTTCCGCTACCAGGGGGCGGCGGGCGCGGAGGAGTGGGACGACCTCGTCGTACGGCCGCTGTTGTCGGACCGGCTCGTCGCGCTGGTGCCGGAGCGGCACCGGCTGGCCGGCGCGGAGTCCGTCGCCATCGGCGAGCTCACCGGGGAGCCGTGGATCGCGGGCTGCCCCCGCTGCCGCGGACAGCTGATCGAGGTGTGCGCGGCGGCCGGCTTCACCCCGCGCATCGACTTCGCGACCGACGACTACCCGGCCGTCGTCGGCCTCGTCGGCGCCGGCCTGGGCGTGGCCGTACTGCCCCAGCTGGCCGTCGAGTCGGTACGGCCCCGGGGGGTGCGCACCGTGCGGCTCGAACCGGCGGTGCGGCGGGAGATCGTCGCCCTCACGCTGCCCGACCTCGCGCAGGTCCCGGCGGTGGCCGCGACACTCGACCAGCTGGCCCGGGCCGCCCGCCGCTAGTGCCGCGGCAGGCAACGTTTGCCCGTCAAGGAGCGGCGTCCGGTGCGTGCTCTCGGCGTGCCGGGTGCAAGCCCTCGTACTGGGTGTACTTGGGCTTGCGCCCGGTGCGGCGAGAGTGCGTGCCGGGCGTCGCGACGGGGCGAACGTTGCCTGCTGCGGCACTAGGCCCCTTCTGATGAATCTCCGTGGGAGACGGAGCGGCGTTCGGTGCGGCGGTGGGGCCCCTCCCGTTCGAGCGGAGCCGAGAGCGGGGGAGCGTGCCGGGCGTCGCGACGCCGCGGAGATCCATCAGAAGGGGCCTAACGCCCACGGGCGTCAAAAACCAACGGCACGCGTGTGCGTGCCTGTTTGCAGAAACGTTCCTTCAGTTGTTCGAGGCGGAATGCCCGCCCGATGCCGACGCCGACACCAGTCGGTTGCGCGCCCGCCCCATGAGCTCTTCGCGCTCGTCCTCGGTCAGCCCGCCCCACACGCCGTACGGCTCGCGCACCGCCAGGGCGTGGGCGGCGCACTCGGCACGTACCGGGCACCTCATGCAGACCTCTTTGGCCGAGTTCTCACGAGCGCTCCTCGCCGCACCGCGCTCGCCCTCCGGATGGAAGAAGAGTGAGCTGTCCACCCCGCGACAGGCAGCCAGCAGCTGCCAGTCCCACAGGTCCGCGTTCGGTCCGGGAAGGCGGGAGAAATCTGCCATTACGTGACCCCTTGTAGCCGTTCTGGGCGGATCCGGTGTCTACGACCGTACAACTACGATCTAAGGAGATGAAAATATGACTCATTGCGAATCTAGCTCCAGACACTGGCAAAGCGGAAGAAATGGGTCTAAATGGGGCATAGGTTGTGATGAAAGTTCGAGGGTCTGTCGCTCATATCTGCACCGTGTCCGCCCCCTCACGTAGAGTGCCGAAGATGGCAGCCACCCCCGTAACTCTTTCGAGTGACCGTCGTTGAGAGTGCGAGGCGGTTGAAGGAACAAGTGCTCGGGCGGGCGTCCGAGACGGTCGACCGCACAGGTGACGATTTCGTACCAGCCTGGAGGCTCAAGGTGACGTGCATCAGCTGCGGAGGGCGGTCATGACATCCGTCCTCGTCTGCGACGACTCCCCGCTTGCCCGAGAGGCGCTCCGTCGTGCGGTCGCGACCGTGCCCGGCGTCGAGCGCGTGACGACGGCGGCCAACGGCGAGGAAGTCCTCCGCCGCTGGGGGGCCGACCGCTCGGACCTGATTCTGATGGATGTGCGCATGCCCGGACTGGGCGGCGTCGAGACGGTCCGTCGGCTGCTGTCCGCCGACCCCGGTGCGCGCATCATCATGCTCACCGTCGCCGAGGACCTGGACGGTGTGGCCCTCGCGGTCGCCGCCGGTGCCCGCGGCTATCTGCACAAGGACGCCTCCCGCGCGGAACTGCGCGCGACGGTGACCCAGGCCCTGGCCGACCCGACCTGGCGGCTCGCCCCGCGCCGGCTGCGCTCGGCCGAGATGGGCGCCGCGCCCACGCTCACGGCGCGTGAGATCCAGGTCCTCGAAGGCATGAGCCACGGCCGCTCGAACGCGGAGATCGGCCGCGAGCTGTTCCTCTCCGAGGACACCGTCAAGACCCACGCCCGGCGTCTGTTCAAGAAGCTCGGCGCCTCGGACCGGGCCCACGCGGTGGCGCTCGGCTTCCGGTGGGG
Source organism: Streptomyces sp. NPDC096046 (assembly GCF_040303285.1). Lineage (NCBI taxonomy): Bacteria > Bacillati > Actinomycetota > Actinomycetes > Kitasatosporales > Streptomycetaceae > Streptomyces > Streptomyces sp. NPDC096046. The sequence goes on from NZ_JBEOSZ010000024.1 coordinate 81,369, forward strand.
TCTGGTGCGCTAGGGCCTGTCCTTCGGATCGGACCGGCTTCGACGCCGCGCGGCCTCCGGCCGGGACCGGGGAGCGGGGGCACGCGGATGCCCCCGCGTGAACCGCACACGCACGGATCGGAGCCGGCGGCCGACGGCAGCGCCGGCAGGGTTCCGATCCTGCCCGAGCGAGGTCGAGAGCGCGGGAGGGCGCAGGCGAGGGCCCACCTCCCCGGGATGATCCGAACGGCAGGCCCCGGCGGTCGGGCTGAGGGCACGGAACGCCAGGTGGGCGCGGGTGGACCGGGGGTCCGCCGGAGGCCCGATGCTCGTTTCGCCGCGGATGCCGCATCCTTGAGGGTGTGGAGTTCCTCGGGGACGAGTCGGTCGAGCGGAAGGGGAGGGCGCAGGGGATGAGTGCCGGCGCACCTGCTCATAACGCTTCGGTGCACAACAACGGGCGCGGTGCCACGGACCGGGCGGCCGCAAGGCACCATGGACCGATGCGCGACGACGAGGCGGCCCATGGCCAGGGCGCGATCGGTGCGCTCGTCCACCGCGCCGTCGACGGGGACGAGCAGGCGACGCACGACCTGCTCGCCCATGTCCATCCGCTGGCCCTGCGCTACTGCCGCACCCGTCTGTCCCGTCTCCCGGGCGACGCCCGGCACTTCGTGGAGGACCTCGCCCAGGAGGTCTGCGTGGCCGTGCTCCTCGCACTGCCCCGCTACCGGGACACCGGGCGCCCCTTCGAGGCGTTCGTCTTCGCCATCGCCGCCCACAAGGTCGCCGACCTCCAGCGCGCGGCGATGCGCCACCCCGGCTCGACGGCCGTCCCCTCCGACGAGATGCCCGAGCGCCCCGACGACTCCCTCGGCCCGGAGGAGCGCGCCCTGCTCAGCAGTGACGCGGAATGGGCCAAGAAACTCCTGGCCAACCTCCCCGAGAACCAGCGGGAGCTGCTGCTGCTGCGGATCGCGGTGGGGCTGACGGCCGAGGAGACCGGCCAGATGTTGGGAATGTCACCCGGCGCGGTCCGGGTGGCCCAGCACAGGGCACTGAGCCGGCTGCGGGCGCTGGCCGAGCAGTAGCCCTGCTTCAACGACCCCTCTGTTGAACAGGCGGTGCGCCACTTCCGTACGAACATACGAAGCCCGCAGCCGGGCGGAACCGTGGAATGAGACAGCCGCGCTGGCCGTTAGCATGGACATCCGCACCGATCAAGGCCATTTGGGGAAGGTGTCATGACTGCCAACGTCGACGGAGTGCCCGGTAAATTCGCGACACTCGGGCTGACCTACGACGACGTGCTGCTGCTGCCGGGTGCATCCGAGGTGCTCCCCAACGCGGTCGACACCTCGTCCCGCATCTCCCGCAACGTCCGGGTGAACATCCCGCTGCTCTCCGCGGCGATGGACAAGGTGACCGAGTCCCGCATGGCGATCGCGATGGCCCGCCAGGGCGGCGTCGGCGTGCTGCACCGCAACCTCTCCATCGAGGACCAGGTCAACCAGGTCGACCTCGTCAAGCGCTCCGAGTCCGGCATGGTCACCGACCCGATCACGGTGCACCCCGACGCCACGCTGGCCGAGGCCGACGCCCTGTGCGCCAAGTTCCGCATCAGCGGCGTCCCGGTCACCGACGGCAACAAGAAGCTGCTCGGCATCGTCACCAACCGCGACATGGCCTTCGAGACCGACCGCACGCGTCAGGTGCGCGAGGTCATGACGCCGATGCCGCTGGTCACCGGCAAGGTCGGCATCTCCGGTGCCGACGCCATGGAGCTGCTGCGCCGCCACAAGATCGAGAAGCTTCCGCTGGTCGACGACGCGGGTGTCCTCAAGGGCCTGATCACGGTCAAGGACTTCGTCAAGGCCGAGCAGTACCCCAACGCGGCGAAGGACGCCGAGGGCCGGCTGCTCGTCGGCGCGGCCGTGGGCGCCAGCCCCGAGGCCCTGGAGCGCGCCCAGGCGCTCGCCGGCGCGGGCGTGGACTTCCTGGTCGTCGACACCTCGCACGGCCACAACAGCAACGCGCTGAGCTGGATGGCGAAGATCAAGTCGAGCGTCGGCGTGGACGTGATCGGCGGCAACGTCGCCACGCGTGACGGCGCCCAGGCGCTGATCGACGCCGGCGTCGACGGCATCAAGGTCGGCGTGGGCCCCGGCTCGATCTGCACCACCCGCGTGGTCGCCGGCATCGGCGTCCCGCAGGTCACCGCCATCTACGAGGCGTCCCTCGCCGCCCGGCCGGCGGGCATCCCGCTGATCGGCGACGGCGGCCTGCAGTACTCCGGCGACATCGGCAAGGCCCTGGCCGCCGGCGCCGACACCGTGATGCTGGGCAGCCTCCTCGCCGGCTGTGAGGAGTCCCCGGGCGAGCTGCAGTTCATCAACGGCAAGCAGTTCAAGTCGTACCGCGGCATGGGCTCGCTCGGTGCGATGCAGTCCCGCGGCCAGGCCAGGTCGTACTCCAAGGACCGCTACTTCCAGGCCGAGGTCGGCTCCGACGACAAGCTGGTGCCCGAGGGCATCGAGGGCCAGGTGCCCTACCGCGGTCCGCTGGCCAACGTCCTGCACCAGCTCGTCGGCGGCCTGCGCCAGACGATGGGTTACGTGGGCGCCGCCTCCATCGAGGAGATGGAGACCAAGGGCCGCTTCGTCCGGATCACCTCCGCGGGTCTCAAGGAGAGCCACCCGCACGACATCCAGATGACGGTCGAGGCACCGAACTACAGCCGCAACAAGTAGCGGCCCGGCCTTCCGAGGGCGGCCCCGGAGCATCCGGGGCCGCCCTCGCCGTGCCCGTCGGCGATACTGGAAGACGCTGCAACGCATCAGGGAAAGGCCACAGACGTGACTGAGATCGAGATCGGGCGCGGCAAGCGCGGCCGCCGGGCGTACGCCTTCGACGACATCGCCGTCGTCCCCAGCCGCCGTACGCGGGACCCGAAGGAGGTCTCGATCGCCTGGCAGATCGACGCCTACCGCTTCGAGCTCCCCTTCCTGGCCGCCCCCATGGACTCGGTCGTCTCCCCGGCCACCGCGATCCGCATCGGCGAGCTCGGCGGCCTCGGCGTGCTGAACCTCGAAGGCCTGTGGACGCGCTACGAGGACCCGCAGCCGCTGCTCGACGAGATCGCCGAGCTGGATTCGGAGACCGCGACCCGCCGTCTGCAGGAGATCTACGCGGCCCCCATCAAGGAGGAGCTGATCGGGCAGCGGATCAAGGAGGTGCGCGACTCCGGCGTCGTCACCGCCGCCGCGCTCTCCCCGCAGCGCACCGCCCAGTTCTCCAAGGCCGTCGTGGACGCGGGTGTGGACATCTTCGTCATCCGCGGTACGACGGTCTCCGCGGAGCACGTCTCCGGTGCGCACGAGCCGCTGAACCTGAAGCAGTTCATCTACGAGCTGGACGTCCCGGTGATCGTCGGCGGCTGCGCCACGTACACGGCGGCCCTGCACCTGATGCGCACCGGCGCGGCCGGTGTGCTCGTCGGCTTCGGCGGCGGCGCCGCGCACACCACGCGCAACGTGCTCGGCATCCAGGTCCCCATGGCGACGGCGGTCGCCGACGTGGCCGCCGCCCGCCGCGACTACATGGACGAGTCGGGCGGCCGGTACGTGCACGTGATCGCGGACGGCGGTGTCGGCTGGTCCGGCGACCTGCCCAAGGCCATCGCCTGCGGTGCGGACTCGGTGATGATGGGCTCCCCGCTGGCCCGTGCGACCGACGGCCCGGGCAAGGGCCACCACTGGGGTATGGAGGCCGTGAACGAGGAGCTGCCGCGCGGCAAGAAGGTCGCCCTCGGCACGGTCGGCACCCTGGAGGAGATCCTCACCGGCCCGTCGCACACCCCCGACGGTTCGATGAACCTCTTCGGCGCGCTGCGCCGCGCCATGTCCACGACCGGCTACAGCGAGCTCAAGGAGTTCCAGCGCGTCGAGGTGACGGTGGCGGACTCCCAGCACCGGCGGTAGTCGGTCTCGACGCTGAGAAGGGCCTGGTCACTAGGGGGAGTGGCCGGGCCCTTCTGCATGCCCAAGTGGCGCTGGCGGGGCGCGTGTTGCCGCTGGGGGGCGCACGGGTGCCTTCAGGCCGTTCGGGCCCGTGGAGGGCGGTTTCGAGGCGCTAGTGTCCGTGATCGGCGCCCAGGTTCTTCTGGGCTCCCCCTTCCAAGGACACGGTCCGGACCCCGGCCCTCGGGGCCCGGCCCGAATTCCGACGTGCCGCCTACCGGGTCGATGGGCGGCGTCGTGGAAGGGGGCGCCCATGGGTCGACACCGCAAGCCCACCCGCTGGGACCGACTCCGTCTTCGGATGGTGCAGTGCCGGAGGAGGTGGATCTTGCGGATTTTCGGATGGTGAGCGGCCGCCCCCAAGAAGACTAGGGGCGGACACTCCGTGATCCATCCAGGAGCCTGCCGCAGTGGCCACTGCGGTGGGCTCCGCCTTGTTCCGGACGGTGAGCGGCCGCCCCCACGAGAACTAGGGGCGGACACTCCGTGATCCATCCAGGAGCCTGCCGCAGTGACCGCTGCAGTGGGCTCCACCTGTGTCCGTAAGGTACCCGCGCGGCGTGCCGCATGCCACCAGTCGCCAGGGCTCACGCACCCCGCGCGCCCCCCTTCACAACCGATGCGCCGCCCCCGTGGGGGCTGCCCCCCGCGTGTCCAGCAGGAGCTGGGCCTTCACCGACAGGCCCTGGAGGTCGTACGTGCGGTGCTGCTGGAGCAGGATGGTCAGGTCGGCGTCGGCGGCTGCCTCGTAGAGGGTGTCCGCGCGGGGGATGGGGCGGTCGAGGACGCTCCAGGCGGGGACGTGGGGGTCGTGGTAGCTGACCGAGGCACCCAGTTCCAGCAGGCGCAGGGCGATCTCCTGGGCGGGTGTGCCCTGGAGGTCGGCGAGGTCGGGCTTGTAGGTGACGCCGAGGAGGAGCACCCGGGCGCCGCGGGCCGACTTGCCGTGTTCGTTGAGGAGCGTGGCCGCGCGCTGGACGACGTAGCCGGGCATACGGCGGTTGACCTGCTGGGCCAGTTCCACCATGCGCAGGCCGCGGCCACCGGCGGCGGTCATGTCCTGGGGCACGGAGTGGCCGCCGACGCCGGGGCCTGGGCGGAAGGCATGGAAGCCGAACGGCTTGGTCTCCGCGCAGCGGACGACGTCCCAGAGATCGACGCCCAGGTCGTTGCAGAGGACGGCCATCTCGTTCACGAGGGCGATGTTCACGTGCCGGTAGTTGGTCTCCAGCAGCTGCACGGTCTCCGCCTCGCGGGTGCCACGCGCGCGTACCACCTTGTCGGTCAGCCGTCCGTAGAAGGCGGCGGCCGACTCGGTGCAGGCGGGGGTGAGGCCGCCGATGACCTTGGGCGTGCCGGCGGGCGTGACGTCGCGGTTGCCGGGGTCGACCCGGCTGGGGGAGTACGCGAGGTGGAAGTCGCGGCCCGCGCGCAGACCGGAGCCCTCTTCGAGGAGCGGACGCAGGAATTCCTCGGTCGCCCCCGGGTGCACGGGTGATTCCAGGATCACCGTGGTGTGCGGGCGCAGACGGGCGGCCAGGGTCCGGGCGGCCGCCTCCAGCTGACTGAGATCGAGCCCGCCGTCCGCTCCGCGTGGCGTCGGCGCGCAGATGACCGCGGTGCGCACCCGGCCGAGCTCGACCGGGTCGGTGGTGGGCCGGAAGCCCCCCGAGAGCATCCGGCGCAGTTCGGCGGGGCTGAGCGAGCCCGCCTCGGGTCCGGTCCGGTAGCCGATGGTGGGGATGCCGGCGGCGACGGCGGCCTGGGCCAGGGGCAGGCCGTACGGGCCGAGTCCGATGACGGCGAGATCTGCGGGCATGGCGTGGCCGTCCTTCCCGATAGCCGAAGTGGGACAGGTACGCAAGCCCTGTGGACAGGACGGGCGAGCGCAATGTCAGACTAGGAGTAAATATGACCGATATGCGGGATTGCTCGGCTGAGTTTCGGTGAGTGTCCCGTGAGCGTTGTCCACAGGCTGCGGGTCCGTGGTGGCTGAAGTGGGGCAACGCCGTCAGAATTTGGGCAGGGGGATACGGACGGGGTCTCACCCGACGGGTGCGGCCGGCGCGACCGATGAGCGGGAGGCAGTGGTGAGGACAGCGACACTCGGACCGGCGCAGCGCGCCGAGTCACTCGCATCCATGGCCGAGCGTGAGCTGGATGTGCTGGTCGTGGGCGCAGGGGTGGTCGGTGCGGGCACCGCGCTCGACGCCGTGACCCGGGGTTTGTCCACAGGTCTGGTCGAGGCGCGGGACTGGGCGTCCGGGACCTCCAGCCGGTCCAGCAAACTCATCCACGGTGGCCTGCGCTATCTGGAGATGCTCGACTTCGCGCTCGTCCGCGAGGCGCTGAAGGAGCGCGGCCTGCTGCTGGAGCGGCTCGCCCCGCATCTGGTGAAGCCGGTGCCGTTCCTGTACCCGTTGCAGCACAAGGGCTGGGAGCGGTTGTACGCCGGATCGGGTGTCGCGATGTACGACGCCATGTCCATGGCCCGCGGGCACGGCCGGGGCCTGCCGGTGCACCGCCATCTGACGCGCTCTCACGCCCTGCGCGTGGCCCCTTGTCTGAAGAAGGACGCACTGATCGGCGCGCTGCAGTACTACGACGCGCAGATGGACGACGCCCGGTATGTGGCGAATCTGGTGCGCACGGCGGTGGCGTACGGCGCGAAGGCCGCCAACCGCGCGCGGGTGACGGGCTTCCTCCGGGAGGGCGAGCGGGTCGTCGGCGCGCGGGTGCAGGACGTCGACGCGGGCGGGGAGTACGAGATCCGCGCCAAGCAGGTGGTCAACGCGACCGGTGTGTGGACGGACGACACCCAGGCCATGGTCGGGGAGCGCGGCCAGTTCCACGTCCGCGCGTCCAAGGGCATCCACCTGGTCGTGCCGCGCGACCGGATCCACTCCACGACCGGGCTGATCCTGCGCACGGAGAAGTCCGTGCTGTTCGTCATCCCCTGGGGCCGGCACTGGATCGTCGGCACCACGGACACCGACTGGGACCTCGACAAGGCCCACCCGGCCGCCTCCAGCGCGGACATCGACTACCTGCTGGACCATGTGAACTCGGTGCTCGCGGTGCCGCTCACCAGGGACGACGTCCAAGGGGTGTACGCGGGCCTGAGGCCGCTGCTCGCGGGCGAGTCCGACGCCACCAGCAAGCTGTCGCGTGAGCACACCGTGGCGCATCCGGTGCCCGGGCTGGTCGTCGTGGCGGGCGGCAAGTACACGACGTACCGGGTCATGGCCAAGGACGCGGTGGACGCGGCGGTGCACGGTCTCGACATGCGCGTCGCCGAGTGCGTCACCGAGGACGTGCCGCTGCTGGGCGCCGAGGGCTACCGGGCGCTGTGGAACGCGCGGGCGCGGATCGCCGCCCGGACCGGTCTCCACGTGGTCCGGGTCGAGCATCTGCTGAACCGCTACGGGGCGATGACCGAGGAGCTGCTCGAGCTCATCGCCGAGGACCCGTCCCTGGGCGAACCTCTGGTGGCGGCCGACGACTATCTGCGCGCCGAGATCGTCTACGCGGCCTCCCACGAGGGGGCGCGGCACCTCGACGACGTGCTGACCCGGCGAACGCGCATCTCGATCGAGACCTTCGACCGGGGCGCCCGCAGCGCCCGCGACGCCGCGGAACTGATGGCGCCCGTGCTCGGCTGGGACAAGGACCAGATCGAGCGCGAGGTCGAGCATTACCAGAAGCGGGTGGAGGCCGAGCGGGAATCGCAGCGCCAGCCGGACGACCTGACGGCGGACGCGGCGCGGCTGGGGGCGCCGGACATAGTGCCGCTGGGACCCTGACAGATCCTGCCGGACGCATCACCCGAACGAGTGTCGGGGAACGGGATCTCCGTTCGGAGCCGGGTCGTTCTACGGGGTGCGGGGGCAGAACTCGGCGCCGAGCACCGCGGGTTCGAGACCGGGGTCTGCGATCGCGTCCGTGTTCACGCGGAAGGTGAGGACCCGCCGGCCGTCGACGGTGGCCGCGGTGCGCACATAACTGCCGGATATGTGCCCGCTGTGCCCCCACACCGTGATGCCGCACGGAAGTCTCTCGGGGAACAGGCCCATGCCGTACGCGCCGTGTGCGGCACGGGTGTCGAGCATCTCGCGCAGCCAGTGCGGGGGCAGCAGACGGCCGCCGAGCAGGGCCGTGTAGAAGCGGTCCAGATCGGTGAGCGTGGTCACCAGCTCGCCCGCGGCGCCCGCCACCCGCGGGTCGAGCTCGGTGACGTCGGTTCCGTCGGCGGCGTAGGCGCGGCCGTGCGGAGAGGGCAGCGAGGAGCGGGATCCGGGGAAGGAGGTGCCCGTCAGACGCAGGGGAGTGATGATGCGGAGCTCGGCCTCCGTGGCGTACGAGTGGCCGGTCACCTGCTGGATGACCAGGCCCAGCAGGACATAGTTGGTGTTCGAGTAGGAGAAGCGGCCGCGTTCGGCAGGAGGGTGGGTGAGAGCGAGCCGCAGCGCCTGACGGGGTGTGACGGGCACGGTTCCGTCGGTGTCCGCGGTGAAGTCGTACAGCCCGCTGGTGTGGGTGAGCAAGGAGCGCAGGGTCAGCGCGCGGCCGTCGTTGCCGGCTCCTCGCACCAGGCCGGGCAGGTGCTGCTCCACCGTGTCGGACAGTGACAGCCGGTGCTCGGCGGCCAGTTGCAGCACGACCGTCGCGACGAACGTCTTGGTGATGCTGCCGGCGCGGAAATGGTCCGACCGGGCGATTCCCGGACCGGTGGTGGCGTAGCGGGTGGTGGTCCCCTCCCGGGCCAGCAGGGCCGCGGCCGGGGCTCGGCCCTGCGTCACCAGCAGCGGCAGCACCGCGTCGGCGGGCGGCGTCGACAGGGCCGACGAGTCGGCCGGGGGGAGGGCGAACAGGGCGGCGGCCACCGGCAGGGCCAGCAATGTCCGAATCGGTGGCATACGGTTTCCTCCCTGGTGAGGGCCCATCATGCAAGGCCGCGCGGGGCGTGGCGCACCCGGGTTCCCGGGGGGCGGGGCCGTGGGTGTTCGCCAGGGGGCCCCTGGGCGCCGGGCACTTGTCGGGTGAGAGACAATGAAGGCTCTGTCAGGGCGGGTTGCATGAGGGGACGCATGTCGGAGGCGGAGCGGGCGGGCACATCTCGTCAGGACACTCGTCAGGACAACACGGAGCGTCTCCTCGCGGGGCGTTACCGGCTGGGCAAGGTGCTGGGCCGCGGAGGCATGGGCACGGTCTGGCGGGCCCAGGACGAGACCCTCGGGCGGACGGTCGCCGTCAAGGAGCTGCGGTTCCCGTCGAACATCGACGAGGAGGAGAAGCGGCGGCTGATCACGCGGACGCTGCGCGAGGCCAAGGCGATCGCGCGCATCCGCAACAACAGCGCCGTGACGGTCTTCGACGTCGTCCAGGAGGACGACCGGCCCTGGATCGTGATGGAGCTCGTCGAGGGCAAGTCGCTCGCCGAGGTCATCCGGGAGGACGGCCTCCTCGAACCCAAGCGCGCCGCCGAGGTCGGGCTCGCCGTCCTCGACGTGCTCCGGTCCGCCCACCGCGAGGGAATCCTGCACCGTGACGTGAAGCCGTCCAACGTGCTGATCGCCGAGGACGGCCGGGTCGTGCTCACCGACTTCGGCATCGCCCAGGTCGAGGGCGACCCGTCCATCACCTCGACCGGCATGCTCGTCGGCGCGCCCTCCTACATCTCCCCGGAGCGGGCTCGCGGTCACAAGCCGGGCCCGGCGGCCGACCTGTGGTCCCTCGGTGGGCTGCTGTACGCGGCGGTGGAGGGTGCGCCGCCGTACGACAAGGGGTCGGCCATAGCGACCCTCACGGCTGTGATGACGGAGCCGCTGGAGGAGCCGAAGAACGCGGGTCCGCTGAAGGACGTCATCTACGGACTGCTCACCAAGGACGCCGCGCAGCGGCTCGACGACGCGGGCGCCCGGGCGATGCTGAACTCGGTCCTGCGCGCGCCGGACAAGGCCGAGCCGGAGCCCATGGACGCGACGAAGGTCGTACCGCTGCCGGCACAGCCCGACAAGTCCTCGGGCCAGGGGAGTCCGGGGGCCACAGGCAAGCGGGGCGAGGAACCGGGGGAGCGGTTGCGCGGAGCGCTGCGTTCCGTACGCAAGGCCGCTGCCGGACCGGCCGCCCTCGCCGCCAAGTCCGGTACCGCCGCCGCCTCTTCCCAGGCGGCGGGCAAGGCCTCCTCCGCGCCGGACGGCGAAGCGGGCCGGGCCGGGGACGCGGGCGCGTCCGCGTCGCGGTCGGGCGCGGGTGCGGCTGCCGACGGCGGCGAGCGGGGTGCGACGGAATCGAAGACGGCGTCCGCGGGGCGCAGTTCGGGATGGCCCGTCGTGCCGCCACCGGACCTGCCGCCCAGGCCCGTGCCCCGGGCGCCGCTCACCGACGTGGTGCCGCGGCGAACCCTGATGATCATCGCCGTGATCGTGGTGCTGGCCGTGATCGGCGCCGTCCTCGCCCTCATGCTGGGCGGTGACGACGAGGGCTCCAAGGGTGCCTCCGGCACGGGCGGCGGGAAGCAGGCCGCCACCGCGTCGGCCGGTTCCGACACCAAGGGCGACGAGAGCGACGGCACGCGCACGGACGGTGCGGAGTCCCAGCCCGCGCCGTCCGGGTCCGCCTCGGCCGGCACGCCGGGTGGCCAGACGAGCGGCTCGGCGGACGAGGGCGGCTCCGGCGGCGGGAAGGGCACCGCGGCGGAGTCGACACACCAGGGGAACCAGGGGTACTCGATCGGTCTGCCGAAGGGCTGGAAGTACCGGACCACGGGTGCGGCGGGCGACCGCTTCACCGGGCCCGACGGGCAGAAGCTGCTCATCGCCTGGACGTCCACGCCCAAGGGCGACCCGGTGGCGGACTGGAAGAGCCAGGAGCGCTACATGGTGCGCGCGCAGTACCAGAAGATCCGTATAGAGAAGGTGGACTACCGCGACTGGAACACGGCCGACTGGGAGTTCACCTACACGGACGGCGGCACCCGGTACCGGACGATCGACCGGGGTTTCGTGGTCGACGACCGGCAGGGGTACGCGCTGATGTACACGGCCAAGGCGGCAGGCTGGGACGGCGAGTCGCGCAAGGAGACGTGGCGGACGTTCACGAAGACCTTCGAACCCAAGTCCTGAGCATGAGGCGCCCCGGGTTTGGGGAGTGAGATCTGGCATCCCCGCATTGCGGGTTGCCCGCGGCACGTATCGTAAATGTTTGCGGACCGTGCGCAGCCGAATCGGACCGCGGGGCGAACGGATGTGACCGACCGGGCTGCCGGGGGAGGCAACGTGGACGACTACGCGGGCCGGGTACTCGCCGACCGCTACCGCCTGCCGCTGCCCCCGTCCGACGAGTACGAACTCACCGAGACCCGGGCCTTCGACACCTACAGCGGACAGGAAGTCCTGGTCCGGCAGGTGCCGTTGCCGGAAGTGGTCGAGGCGGAGGTGCTCGACGCGGAGGGGCTGCCCGACGGTTTCACGGCACGTGACGGTGGTGCACGGCGGCCCGGGGGACGTGCGGGCGCACGTGCGGGCGTGCGGCGGCCCACGGATCCGGTGGTGCGGCGCGCGGTCGAGGCGGCGCAGGCCGCGGCGGCCATCCCCGACCATCCCCGACTCGACCAGGTCTTCGACGTGTTCGCCGAGGGCGGTTCGCTCTGGATCGTCAGTGAGCTCGTGGCGGCGCGTCCGCTGGCGGCGCTGCTCGCCGAGAAGCCGCTGACGCCGTACCGGGCGGCGGAGGTCGCCTCCGACGTGCTGATGGCCCTTCGGGTGCTGCACGCGCACGGCTGGGTGCACCGGAACATCACCGCGCGGACGGTGCTCGTCTGCGACGACGGCCGGGTGATGCTGACCGGCCTCGCGGTGGGCGCCGCCGAGGAGGCGCTGTGCGGATACGACCCGGTGCCGGAACCGGCCTTCGAGGAGTTGGGGCAGCGGCCGGGGCAGGCCGACGGCGGCGCCGGACCGGTCCCCGACGTCGGGGGACCGGGAGGCGCCGGGCCGGTCCCTGGCGTCGGAGGGCCGGGAGGCGCCGGGCCGGCCGGAGGCATCGATGGCGCGGATGATCCCGAGGCCGCGCGGCGCGCCGCCATAGAGGCCCGGGAGTCCAGGGGACTGCCCTCGGCCGGGGGTGAGGGCCCCGGTGGCGGATCGGTGGTGCCGGCGCGCAGGGCGGTGCGGGAGAGCGGGGACCCGCGGGCGGCGCGTGCCGGGGCGATCGCGGCCTACCGCGCCGGTGCCCGGGCGGCGGCACGGGTGCAGGAGGCGCAGCAGGGCGGGCGGGCGGCACTGCCCGGCGCCCGGCCGGCCCCCGACGGCGGGGCCGCGCCCTACGGCGACGGCTCGGCGCAGTCGCCGTACATCCCCGGGCAGGGCACGGCCCCGGGGGCCCAGCCGCCCGGGCGGATCGCCGACCCCTACGGCGTGGGCGGCGGCCCGCGGACGACCGGCTGGCACGGTGCGACACCCCGTGGAGTGACCGGTGGCGAGCCCGCGCCGCAGGGCCGGGAGCAGACGGCACTCCCGCCGGCCCCGGACACCGGAACCCACGGCGAGTCCACGCGATGGGACGACCTGGTCGCCGACACTCCCGCCCCCCGGCGCGGTCCGGCGACGGCGCTGGCCGCCGAGCGGGCGCGGCAGGCGCGGATGGCCGTGGTCGGGCCCGTCACCGAGCGCTGGGCGCCGGAACAGGCCGGACCCGTGCACGAGAACTGGCAGTTGGCCGCACCCATCGGCCCCGCGACCGACCTGTGGGCGCTCGGCGCGCTGCTCTTCAGGTCCGTGCAGGGACACGCGCCCTACCCCGAGGAGTCGACGGCCGAGCTGGTGCAGATGGTGTGCGCGGAGCCGCCCGCCTACGCCGAGGAGTGCGGTCCGCTGCGGCCGGTGGTGGAATCCCTGCTGCGCCAGGACCCCACCGAACGCCTCGACTTCGAGGAGGTGCGCGGCTGGCTGCGCTCGCTGGTGCGTTCGGCGCCCGAGCCGGAGGCCGGGCTGCACGTCGTCCCGGCGCCGCCCGTGGAGCCCGGCCGGCTGCCCGTCGTACGGCGCCGGGGCGAACTCGTGCGCAGGCGGAAGGCCGGGCTGCCCGCGCACCACGGACGGCACAAGCGCGCGAAGAAGCAGCCCGGTTCGCCGCGTCGGCTGGGCCGCACCCTGCTCCTGCTGGTGCTGCTCGCGATGGCCGCGGCGATCGCCTACGCCGTGCTCTTCATGCCCAAGTCGGGGGCCGAGGGCGCGAACGGCACGGACCGCACCGGTGCCATCGGTGAGGTGAGCCAGGCGCCCGAGCCCGACGCCAGCGGCGAGCCCCGGCCCGAGCAGACCTCGCCCGAGCCGGAGAAGAGCCCGTCGTCGTCGGCCGGCACCACCGAGACGCAGACCACCGGCCCCGACGTCGCCGACGGCTTCACGCTGCGCAAGGACTCGGCCGGGTTCCAGGTCGCCGTCGCCGAGGGCTGGGACCGCGCACCGCGCAACGGCAGCGGTCAGGTCGTCTACTCCAAGGGCGACTTCGAGCTGATCGTCGTGCCGGGCCGGGACAGCGCCTCGGAGTACGGCAGCGACCCGATGGCCTACCAGCGGGAGTCGGAGCGCGAATTGCAGCCGTACCGAGACTCCAGCTGGGCCACCTCCACCGGCCTGAAGAGGATCGAGGTGGGCGGGCGGACCATGGCCGAGGGACAGTTCACCTGGACCGGCGGCGGGGGTGACCTGTACGTGCGCAACCTCGCGATGCTGGTCGACGGCCGCTACCACGTGATCCAGGTGCGCGGCCCGGAGTCCGAGCGGGACGAGGTGACGCGGCTGTACGAGCAGGCGGCGGCGACATACAAGGCCACGCGCTGAGCGACCGGCGCGCCGCCTGTGCGCCGTAGTGCCACAGCTGGTTGCCTCCCGCCCCGGCAGGCACAACCGTCACAGTGCGGTCACCGTGATACCCCGCTTGTTCCCTGGGTGAGGGCGGGTCCTTACGCTGACCCTGTCAAGACCATTTGCGGGGCAACGTGAATCAGATGCAGGGCCTGCTCGTCGCGGGCCGCTACCGGCTGGCCGAATCCATCGGCAGTGGCGGCATGGGCCGGGTCTGGCGTGCATATGACGAGGTGTTGCACCGGTCGGTCGCCATCAAGGAGTTGACGGCCGCCCTCTACGTCTCCGAGAGCGAGCAGTCGATCCTGCTGGCCCGCACCCGGGCCGAGGCGCGTGCCGCGGCACGGATCAACCACTCCGCGGTCGTCACGGTGCACGACGTGCTGGAGCACGACGGCCGCCCCTGGATCGTCATGGAGCTGGTCGAGGGCCGCTCCCTGGCCGACGCGGTCAAAGAAGAGGGCCGCGTCGAGCCGCGCGAGGCGGCGCGCATCGGCCTCTGGGTGCTGCGGGCCCTGCGCGCCGCGCACACCGCCGGCGTCCTGCACCGTGACATCAAGCCGGGCAACGTGCTCCTCGCCCGCGACCGGCGGGTGCTGCTCACCGACTTCGGCATCGCCCAGATCGAGGGCGACACGACCATCACCCGGACCGGAGAGGTCGTCGGCTCGGTCGACTACCTGGCGCCCGAGCGCATACGCGGCCACGACCCCGGCCCCTCCTCCGACCTCTGGGCGCTCGGCGCGACGCTCTACACGGCGGTGGAGGGCCGATCGCCGTTCCGCCGCACGACACCGCTGACCACCATGCAGGCCGTGGTCGAGGAAGAGGCCGCCGCGCTCCGGCACGCCGGTCCGCTCGCGCCCGTCATCACCGCCCTGCTGCGCAAGGATCCGGGCACCCGGCCGGACGCCTCCGAGGCCGAGCAGATGCTCGCCGAGGCCGCGGAGGGGCGGCGGCCGAGCGGCGCACAGGCGTATGTGCCGACGCAGTACGGGTCGTATGGACATCAGGGGCCCCACGAGCAGCCGCGGACCGGTGTCACCAGGCCGCACCAGACCGCCGTCACCCGGGTCGGCCGGTCCGCCGCGCCCCCGAAAGGGGGGCACCGTCTGCGAACGGCAGCCCTCGTTGTCGCCCTTGCCGCAGTCATCGGTGCGGGAGCCGCGGTCGCGCTGCAGCAGTTCGGCACGGCCGGCCCCGGCAACTCCGCCTCTGCGTCGACTCCGAGCGCCAGTGCCACGCCGAGTGACGAGGGCGGTCAGGGGGTGGTTCCAGCCGGTTGGGTGCGGCGCCACGACCCGGTGGGCTTCAGCATCCCCCTGCCCAAGGGGTGGAAGCGGTCCGTCTCCATCGACCAGGACGGCCTCCGGCAGGTCGACTACTCGCCCGACAAGGGCAAGCACCTCGTGCGGGTCGCCGTCGACACCGCACCGGACTTCAGCACCTCTTACGAGCACATGAGCAACCTGGAACAGCGGGTCTCACGGCTGCAGGACTACAAGGGTCTGCGCCTCAAGAAGGAGCTTTTCCGCGATCAGCCGGGCGCCCGCTGGGAGTACACGTGGAACGCGCTGGCCAAGGACGCGCCGCACTACTTCCCGGGGCCCTACCGTGCGATCGACGTCGGGTACATGGACGGTGACGGCACCGAGTACTCCATCTACGCGGCCTCACCGACCGACGACTGGGCCCCCACCAGGAAGCAGTTCGACTGGATCCTGCGGGGCTTCCAGGAGGGTTGATCGAGCACGTCGTGACCTACGTGGACGACGACCTCACGGAAGGCGGTCGCGTATCGGCCCAACCGGAAATGGCGGTGGGCCGAAAACGTTGTCGCGCCGGGGCTCAGGCCCAGTCCGTGCAAGAACGGACGATCGTGGTTCCTTCCCTGACCGCCACCTGCGCGCCGATGGAGTCGAGATCATCGCCGGAGGGGTTTGCGTATGTGGTGAAGGAGGTAGTCGATCCGTTTTCGTCGTATTCGGTACGCCAGGGCCAGTCCGTCACCCATCCGGTGTAGTGGTCAATGGATCTGAATCTGATGGCCACATGGTGACCATCGGCAGCGGTGTCCTTGACCCAACCGCTGATGTCCACATGGTCGGACGTCCAGTTGGTGAACGTCATGCTCCCCGAGGCGCCGGTCACCGAGCACGCGGCTCCGCCACTCGCCGCGTTGGCAAGTCCTGCAGGCTTGCGTTCGATGCCGGTGGTCATCCAGGGGGCGCCGCCCTGGCAGGCGGAGTTCGGCCAGGACGGGGACGCCCCTGGCGCTCTCAGATGCCCGTGATCCGGTGGGTGCGGGCAGCGGTCAGGTCGTGAGTGCGGCCACAACGCGGGTGAGAGCCACAGCGGTCGGCCGACCGGATCGGTTGGCTCGGACACCAGGGCCCATCGGCGGACCTGACGCTCGAACGGCCGAATGCGTTCCCCGACACGAGCGTGAGACGCCGTTCCATCGCGATGACCTCGTCGATCCGATCCAGCATGGTCCGCGCCAAGGCCTGAGCGCGCTGGAGTGTGCCATCGACTCTCTTGGGACGGCGGCATACTTGGCCGGTCGCCGCCACGGAAGGCGTGCGTTCCCTGCGGCATCATGGGGCGTATGGGGACCGAGGCAGGCGGCCGTGTCGTCGCGGGCCGTTACCGGCTGGAGGAGAGGCTCGGGCGTGGCGGCATGGGTGTCGTCTGGCGGGCCACCGACCAGTTGCTCGGCCGGAAGGTCGCCGTCAAGGAACTCCCCGTCGACGAGACCCTCTCCGCGGCCCAGGCCCGGCGGCGGCGCGACGGCACCCTGCGCGAGGCCCGCGCGGTCGCCCAGCTGAGCCATCCGCACGTCATCGTCGTCCACGACGTCGTCGAGGAGGACGAACGCCCCTACATGGTCATGGAACTGGTCGAGGGCGGCTCGCTCGCCGACCGCATCGCCACCGGCGGCCCGGTCGACGCCGCCGAGGCCGCCCGCATCGGCATCGCCCTGCTCGGCGCGCTGAGCACCGCGCACGCGGCCGGTGTGCTGCACCGGGACGTGAAGCCGTCGAACGTGCTGATCGCCGAGGACGGCCGGGTCGTCCTCACCGACTTCGGTGTCGCCCAGGTCTCCGGCGCGACCACACTCACCGAGACCGGTTCCTTCGTCGGCTCGCCCGAGTACACCGCGCCCGAGCGGATGGCCGGGGACGTGGCCAGGACCGGCCCCGAGTCCGACCTGTGGTCGCTCGGCGCGCTGCTGTGCGCGGCCCTCAGCGGCGAGTCGCCGTTCCGGCGCGACTCCTTGGGCGGCATCCTGCACGCCGTCGTGTCCGACGAGATACGGCCGCCCGAGCAGGCCGCGCCGATCCTGCCCGTCGTACGCGGCCTGCTCGAACGCGATCCGGGCAGGCGGCTGGACGCGGCCGAGGCGGAGCGGATGCTGCGGGCCTTCCTGGAGGTGGGACGTATGCCGCCAGTGGCCCGTACGGGACCGCCCCGGCTCTCGACGCGGGGTGCCCTCATTGCAGCGCTGCTGGTCGCCGCGACGGCGGGTGCGGGCCTGTCCGCCGCGGTGCTGCTCGCGGACCGGGACGGCGACGGGGGCGGTACACCGGCGAGTTCGGCGCCACGGACGCCCACGGCCCGGCCTCCCTCCTCCGGTACCCCCACCGCCACCGTCACCGTGACCCGCGCGCCCTCTCCCTCCACGGCCGGCACCCGCCCGACGTCGACCCGTTCGTCCGCGCCCGGACGGGCACACAGGTAGGAGATACGGCTCGGTGCGCGTCACGGGTGTGTGACCGGAAGCCGTTCTTGCTGCGCAAGCGCTTGGCGCGACACGGATGGACTCATGAGCAGCAACGGGGGAGCCCGACACGGTGCCCGGAATGGGGCCGGCGAGCCGACGAGTTTCGTTCTGCAACCGCCTGGCCGGCCAGCGGCCGTACCGCATCCCGGCAACCCGTACGGCGGCGCCCACGGCTTCGTCGGCTCGCCCGAGTACATCATCGACAAGACCTGACCCCGCTGCCCGCCCCCGGAAAACGACCCGCGTCGACAAGAAAGCGTCCCACGGGGTACTGATGGGGCATGAGCAATGACGGGGGCGGGACGGACGACGCCCGGGGCCGGACCATCGGTGGGCGGTACCGGCTGGTCGAGCGCATCGGCTCCGGTGGGACGGGCTCCGTCTGGCGGGCCTATGACGAGCTCGCGCAGCGCGAAGTCGCCGTCAAGCAGCCCCGGCTGCCGGGCGGTCCGCAGGACGAGAGCCACCGGCGGGCCGCGCACCGGCTCCACCGCGAGGCCCGCGCCGCCGCCCGCGTCGACCATCCCGCCGCCGTCACCATCCACGACGTGGTCGTCGAGGCGGAGCGGCGCGACGAACGTCCGGGCCCCAAGGGTCCCGACGAGCTCGACGCGGCCGAGGCACTGGACGGACTCCCCTGGATCGTCATGGAGTTGGTGCCCGGCGAGTCCCTGCACGAGACGCTCCGGCGCGGCCCGGTCGACGCCACCGAAGCCGCCCGTATCGGCCTGGCCGTCCTCGGTGCCCTGCGCGCCGCGCACTCCGTCGGCATCGTGCACCGGGATGTGAAGCCCGCCAACGTGCTGCTCGGCCCGGACCGACGCGTCGTCGTCACCGACTTCGGCATCGCCCAAGGGCAGGGCGAGGGCACGCTCACTGCGTGTGGGGAGTCCGCGGGCTCGCTGGAGTTCGTCGCGCCCGAGCGGATGTCCGGCCGCATCGCCGGGCCCGCCTCCGACCTGTGGTCCCTGGGCGTTCTGCTGTACGCGGCCGTCGAGGGCTCCTCCCCGTTCCTGCGGGCCACGCCGGAGGCCACGCTCGCCGCGATTCTCGGCGCCGAGCCGTTCGAACCGGAGCAGGCGGGACCGCTGGGGCCGCTGATCGCACGGCTGCTGGTGCCGGACCCCGACCGACGTCCGGACGCCGAGGAGGTCGCGAAGGAGCTGGAGGCGGTGGCGG
Source organism: Streptomyces sp. NPDC096046 (assembly GCF_040303285.1). NCBI lineage: Bacteria > Bacillati > Actinomycetota > Actinomycetes > Kitasatosporales > Streptomycetaceae > Streptomyces > Streptomyces sp. NPDC096046. The sequence goes on from NZ_JBEOSZ010000024.1 coordinate 100,199, forward strand.
GGGCCACTCCGACGGAGACGGCATCACCAGCGGTCGAGCACATAGGCATGCCCGACGAGCAGACCGCGGCACCACTCGGCCCTGCACCCGTCGCGCAGTCCGGCGCCTTCGCGCCATCGGCACAGCCCGGCGTGCCTGTCGCGGAGTCCGGCGCCTTCGCGCCATCGGCACAGCCCGGCGTGCCTGTCGCGGAGTCCGGCGCCTTCGCGCCATCGGCACAGCCCGGCGTGCCTGTCGCGGAGTCCGGCGCCTTCGCGCCATCGGCACAGCCCGGCGTGCCCGCCGCGCAGTCCGGGGCCCCCGTGCCCGCCGCGCGACCCGACCCTCTGCCCGTCGCACCCCCCGCTCCCCCACTCACCGCACACCCCGGCTCTCAGCCCGCAGCCCTGTCGGGCCCCAGCTCTCAGCCCGCAACCCCGCCGCCGGGCCCCGGCTCCCTTCCCGCGACCCCGCCGGGTCGCGCTCCCGCCACGCCGCCAAGCCCTGCTCCCGCCGCGCCCGCTCCCCTCGCGCAGGAAGACACCGCACCTCCCAAACGCCGAACCCTCCTCCGCCCCGGCCCCCTCGCCCTCCTCAGCGCGCTGCTCGCCGGTGGCATAGGGGCCGTCACCCAGCTCGCCGAGACCAGCAGCGCGGAGAGCGCCGAACAGGCCGCCGACGCCACGGACGCCTGGACCCCGCACCCCGAGCCGGACATGGCGGCCGTCCTCCACCTGCCCCGCCACTACCGCCCGCTCGACCGGACCGGCGGCGCTTCCGGCCGGCCCCGCACAGTGCTCTACGGCAACGAACGGACCGGCGCGATCCAGGTTCGCCTCCTCTTCTGGGACGAGGCCCCGGCCTCCCCGATGGAGCGGGCCAGAGAGGCGCACGAGACCGGCGGGGAGGCGCGGTACAGCCGCACCCGCGTCCAGGGCTGGGAAGCCGCCCTCGCCGACACCACGTACCACCGGGGCGAGATCCCCAGACGGGTCCTGCGCATGGTGGTCCGCACCGGGGACGACCGCATGTACGAACTGCGGGTCGACATGCCCAGGGGAACGCCGGAGGAGGAAGAGGGCACCTCGGTGTTCGAGGGCGCCCGGGAGCGGCTCGGGATCGTAAAAGGCTGAGTCACACCCGCCGGTCACCCACAACGTCCTGATCAGCGCGTTCGTTGCCAGCAGCCACTGGCGTCGTGTGTGCACTCGGTGAAGCCGTGTTACCGACGGGTACCCAAAGTCTGCGCCGCGGCATACCCTGCGGCTCATGACGGACGCGCAGGCCCCCGAGAAGACGGCAGAGACCGGCACGGCACAGACCGGCACGAACCCCCTCGCCCCCGCCCCGGAGGGCGCCCGCACCGCCGCGGACGTGGTCACGCCCGAACTGGTCGCCCAGCTCACCAAGGGCGTCGCCGGCTCCGGCCGGACCGCCAACCACACGCCGTTCACCGGTGAGAAGCTGGCCGACCTCCCCGAGTCGACGCCCGAGGACGTGGCGAGGGCCTTCGAACAGGCCCGCGCGGCCCAGGCCGTGTGGGCGCAGACCCCCGTACGGCAGCGTGCCGCCGTCCTGCTCCGCTTCCACGACCTGATGCTGGAGCGGCAGGCCGAGGTGCTCGACCTCATCCAGTTGGAGACCGGCAAGGCCCGCCTGCACGCCCACGAGGAGGTCCAGGCCGTCGCCGTCGCCGCCCGGCACTACGGCCGCAAGGCCCCGGCCTACCTCCGGCCCAAGCGGCACGCCGGCGCCATGCCGACCCTCACCAAGGTCACCGAACTGCGCCACCCGCGCGGCGTCGTGGGCCAGATCGCCCCCTGGAACTACCCCCTGGAGCTGTCCGTCGGTGACGCGCTCCCGGCCTTCGTCGCGGGCAACGCCGTCGTCATGAAGCCGGACACCGAGACCTGCCTGACCGCCCTGTGGGCCCGCGACCTGCTCATCGAGGCCGGACTGCCCGCCGACGTCTTCCAGGTCGTGCTCGGCGACGGCCCGGTCGTCGGCCCCGAGGTCGTCCGGCACGCCGACTACGTCTCCTTCACCGGCTCCACCCGCACCGGCCGCGAGGTCGCCCAGGGCGCCGCCGCCCGGCTGGTCGGCGTCTCCCTCGAACTCGGCGGCAAGAACGCCATGCTGGTGCTGGAGGACGCCGACATCGAGAAGGCCGCGGCCGGAGCGGTCCGCGCCTGCTTCTCCTCCGCCGGCCAGCTCTGCATCTCCATCGAGCGGCTCTTCGTCCACGAGTCGATCGCGGACGCCTTCCTGGAGCGCTTCGCCGCCCGCACGAAGGCGATCCGCCTCGGCACGTCCCTGGCGTACGGCGCCGACATGGGTTCCCTGGTCGGGGAGCGCCAGCTCGAAACCGTCACGCGGCATGTCGAGGAGGCCGTCGCCAAGGGCGCGAAGGTCGTCGCGGGCGGGGTGGCCCGCCCCGACATCGGCCCGTACTTCTTCGAGCCCACGATCCTCGACGGCGTCGCCACGGACATGTCCGTCTGCGGGGAGGAGACCTTCGGCCCGGTCGTCTCGGTCTACCGCTTCACCGACGAGGACGAGGTGATCGAGCGCGCCAACGCGACGGCGTACGGCCTGAACTCCTCGGTCTGGACGAGGAACGGCCGCCGCGGGCAGGAGGTCGCCGCCCGCCTGCGCACCGGCACGGTCAACATCAACGAGGGATACGCCCCCGCCTACGGCAGCGTCCAGTCGCCCATGGGCGGCATGAAGGACTCGGGCCTCGGCCGCCGCCACGGCTCCGAGGGCATCCTCAAGTACACCGAGGCCCAGACCGTCGCCCACCAGCGTGTGCTCCCCATGGCCCCCTCGCTGGGCATGGACGACGAGAAGTACGCCCAGTTCATGAGCCGCAGCCTCCGCTTGATGAAGGCGTTCAGGTTCCGCTAGACCACCCGCACCGCACACTCGAAGGGGAGACGGCACGTGCCTCAGGACGCTTACGACTACGACGTCATCGTCGTGGGTTCTGGATTCGGCGGCTCGGTGACCGCCCTGCGCCTCACCGAGAAGGGCTACCGCGTAGGCGTTCTGGAGGCCGGCCGGCGCTTCACCCGCGAGACCCTCCCCAAGAACTCCTGGGACCTCAAGAACTACCTCTGGGCGCCGAAGCTCGGCATGTACGGCATCCAGCGCATCCACCTCCTCGGCAACGTCATGGTCCTGGCGGGCGCCGGCGTCGGCGGCGGTTCCCTCAATTACGCCAACACCCTCTACGTCCCGCCGAAGCCGTTCTTCGAGGACCCCCAGTGGCGTGACATCACCGACTGGCAGGAGGAGCTGAAGCCGTACTACGACCAGGCCCGCCGCATGCTGGGTGTACGGCTCAACCCGACCATGACGCCCTCGGACGTCCATCTGAAGGCGGCGGCGGAGCGGATGGGCTGCGGCGACTCCTTCCACATGGCTCCGGTCGGCGTCTTCTTCGGTGACGGCGAGGACGCCGACGGCACGGTGAAGGCCAAGCCGGGCCAGGAGGTGCCCGACCCGTACTTCGGCGGCGCGGGCCCGTCCCGCAGGGCCTGCGCGGAGTGCGGCGAGTGCATGACCGGCTGCCGCCACGGCGCGAAGAACACCCTGAACGAGAACTACCTGCACCTCGCCGAGAAGGCCGGGGCGGTCGTCCACCCCATGACGACGGTCGTGTCGCTCACCGACGACTCGCGCGGCGGCTACGCCGTCGCCACCCTGCCCACCGACGACCGCGGCAAGAAGAAGGGCCGCACCTTCACGGCCCGCCGGGTCGTCCTCGCCGCCGGCACCTACGGCACGCAGACCCTGCTGCACCGGATGAAGGCGGGCGGCCGGCTGCCCCACCTCTCGGACAAACTGGGCGAGCTGACCCGCACCAACTCCGAGGCCCTGGTCGGCGCCCAGACCGACGACCGGCGCTACCGCAAGGCGCACGGCACACCGAAGGCCGACTTCACCAGGGGCGTGGCCATCACGTCCTCGATCCACCCCGACGCCAGCACCCACATCGAGCCGGTCCGCTACGGCAAGGGCTCCAACTCGATGGGCAGCCTGTCCATCCTCCAGGTCCCCTACGCCGGGACGAACTCGGGCACCTCGCGGGTCCTGGGCTTCCTCGCCCACGCGGCCCGCCATCCCGTGCTCGTGCTGCGCTCCCTGTCCAACCGCCGCTGGTCGGAGCGGACCATCATCGGCCTGGTGATGCAGTCGCTGGACAACTCCCTGACGACGTACGTGAAGCCGTCGGGCATCGGCCGCGGCCTGCTCACCGCCCGCCAGGGCCACGGCGCCCCCAACCCCAAGCAGATCAAGGCCGCCACCGACGGTGCCTCGGCACTCGCCGCCGAGATCAACGGCTTCGCGGGCTCCAACGTCGGCGAACTGATGGGCACTCCGCTCACCGCCCACTTCCTGGGCGGCTGCCCGATCGGCGACTCGCGCGAGTCGGGCGTGATCGACCCGTACCACCGCCTCTACGGCCACCCCGGCATCTCGGTCGTCGACGGCGCCGCGGTCTCCGCCAACCTGGGCGTCAACCCGTCCCTCACCATCACCGCCCAGGCCGAGCGGGCGATGTCGTACTGGCCCAACAAGGGCGAGCCCGACCCACGTCCGCAGCAGGGCGCGGCCTACGAGCGTCTCCAGCCCGTCGAGCCCAAGTCCCCGGCGGTCCCGGCGGAGGCGTTCGGCGCGCTGAAGCTGCCGTTCCTCGGCATGCCGGCGGTACCGCCGAAGAACTGAGCGACCCGGCAAGACAGAAGAGGGACCTGCGCCCCCCTCCGAGCGCAGGTCCCTCTTCTGCTTGGTGCAACGGCCCGTCGGCCGCTATGGCTTACGCCTGCACGCCGGCCTTGCGGCGACGCACCACGAAGATCGCGCCGGCACCGGCGACGACCGCGGCACCGCCGACCAGGCTGATCATCGGCAGGGCGGAGCTGGAGCCGGTCTCGGCGAGGCTGCCGGTGACCTCCGGCGTGGTGCTGCTCGGCTTCTCGTCGGTGACGGGCGCCTTGCCGCCCTCCTGCGGCTTGGTGCCGCCGGTGTCCGTACCTGCGGAGACGATCTGGAACTTGTACGACACGTCGCCGAAGCCGGTGCACTCGGCGTCGTTGTCGCCGTAGATCGTCGCGCCGAGCGAGAAGCCGGCGCCGACCGGGGCGGACTTGCTGACGTTGAGGCGCAGCGGGATGTTCACCTCGTACTCGGGCTGCAGCTCGTCGGTGTAGCCGACGTAACCGACCGCGTAGCCGCCCGCGTTGAGGTCGACCCAGATCTTGTCCTCGGGGTCCCAGGCCTGGAGCTGGACCTGCTTGCTGGTGAACAGCTCCTCGCCGTTCTTGTCGGGGGAGGCCCCGGCGAAGAAGTCGAGGTCGTTCAGCGTGGAGTCGGAGTTGTTCATCACGTTCAGCGAGAACTTGTGCCAGCCGCTGCCCGCCGCGATCTTGCCGGGCAGACCGGAGATGCTGACGTCGACCTTGGTGTCCTCACACACGGACGGCTCGGGGTCCGGGGTCTCGGACTCCTCGGGCTCGGACGCGGTGGGCGCCGGGGAGGACTCGCTCGCGGACGCGCTCGGCGAGCTGGACGTCTCGGGAGCGGACTCGCTCACGGAGGCGCTCGGAGTCGGCGTCGTCTCGGCGGGGGTGGACTCGGTCACCGACGGAGAGGGCGACGTCTCGGGAGCGGACTCGCTCACCGACGCGCTCGGCGTGGGCGTGGTGTCGTCGGTCGCGTACGCGGCCGGTGCCGCGAGCAGAGCCACCGGGGCTATGACCGCCGTAGCGGCCGCTGCTGCCATGGCGCGGCGAAGCTTCATGAAGACCTCGGAAAGTCCGGCGTACCGCGTGATGCGGCACGAACGTTGGGGGAGGCCTCCGCGTGTGGGGCGCGGGTGTGGCCCTTGGTTCGACGTGTTTGATCAGTGACGGCTGTGAATGGTTGTACTGGTCCTAACAAGGTTTTTATGTGTCCCGCGTCACACATCCGAAGATCCCGATCAGGGGCGATATGTCATGCGAGCGCCATTGCCGAAGGGCGAGACCGGCCTGGACATCACCTGGACCGAGTACGGCGCCATGTAGCGACGAAGGCTCCCGCAGCCTTGTCCGAGGGCTGACGTACGCTCGGCCGCCCGGCAGGAGATCACGAGAAAGCGCGAAGAACCATGGCCGACAGATCGCCAGAAGGCCCCAGACCCGGTCCCGGTGAAGAGTTCGAAACTTCCTCGTCGTCCATATCCGACGGCATGTGGGAGAAGTTCCTTGACGACAGCGAACGCGACATCCGTTCCTCCGCCCCCAAGGAGCCGTCCGCGCGAGCGCGCATGGTGACCGAGCGGCTGCGCGAGCAGGACGCCCGGGGTGAGTTGCCGCCGGGGTGGCGCACCGGCCCCGCCTGGCAGGAGATGAACGGGCGTGCCGCCCGACGCCGCAGGTTGTGGGCCGTCCTCGGCGTGGTGGTCACCGCCGCCGTGGTGCTGGTGGCCCTGAAGCCGTCGCTGCTGCCCGGCGACCCCTTCGGCACCGGGGAGTCGCAGGCGGCCGAGGCCTCGCCCCTGCCCGACGAGACGGCGCCGCCCACCGCCGCGCCCGAGTCGCCGGACCCCGAAACCCCCACCCTGGACGAGCCGTTCGCCGGTTCCCCGGCCCTGCGCTGGGCCGACGGCGAGGCGGGCATCGTGCTGCCCGAGGCCAAGGCCGTCGGCTCGGTCTCGAAGGACCGTGTGGAACAGGCGCTGAAGCTGACGAAGAAGCTGCTGGTGGGCGCCAACCTCGACCCGAAGGCGGTGCGTGGCGCGCGCCCCGATGCCGCGTTCTCCGTGCTGGACCCCAAGCAGCCGGACGTCATCGACCACCTCGAGACCGCCCTGCGCTCGCCGAGCAGGAAGCACGACCCGGTGTCCCTGTTCAGCCGGTTCGACCCCGACGAGATACGGCTGGTCGGCGACGTGATCAAGACGCGCGGCCGTATGACGTTCAAGAAGGGCGAGCACGGGGGCGTCGCCGTGCGTGCCGACTACACCTTCGTCTACCCGGTGTCGCGCGCGGACGGTTCCACCGAGGTCACCCGCACCATCGTGCGCCGCGTCCTTGAGGCGGAACTCGCCGGCCCCGCCCGGTACCAGGTCACCCCGGGCCGGCTGCTCGTCGTGGAGTACGACCAGGAGATAGGCAACTCCTCGTGCTTCGTCTACGACGGTTACCTGCACCCGGAGTTCTCGTCGAGCGCCACTGCGGGCTCGACTCCGAGCGGCCCGGCCGTGGATCCGTACGACCGGAGCAGGGGCATCGACGACGGCGACCGTGAGGACTGCGGGACGGTGACCCGCACCTGACGCTTCGCCGGACGGTCGGCCGGCATGGAGCGAAGGGCCCTGCGGGGTGGAGCCGCAGGGCCCTTCTTCTCGTCAGCACCGACGTCAGGGCAGCGCCGGTGCCGGGAAGCGGCGCCGGGGGGTAGCGCCGCTGGTCTGTGCCTCTGGAAGTGCGGCAATGCGGGTGCCCTCGGGGGTACTTGGGCTGTATACGCATCGTGCTGGATGAACGCGTCGCCCGCAACCGTTTGACCCAGACTTGTGCATTTATGCAAGGTCCGCCGGTGGGCCCCGGGCGTCCCCGGGGCCCACCGTTCTCTGGGTGACCGGGCTGCTGTCCCCTGCCGTCCGGTCACACCCCTGGAGCGAGGTCCCACGACGCACGGCACGATCCGTGCGTCTCATCGCCCCAGTGAGCCACGCGTGGTTCTTTCGGGCCCGCCCCTGGCTGGCACGGACACCGAGACCAACGAGGTCGTGCCCGGGCGGTCACGCGCCGTACGGGTGAGAGAGGCGCGCACGTCTGTCCCGGGAACACCGGTCCCGGTCGTGGGGCGGCTTCAGATCTTGCCGCGGCACAGCTCCAGCAGGGTCATCGCGAGCGCGGTGCCCGGCTTGCCCAGGGCCGCCCTGTAGTGGCCGAGCACGTCCATCTCGCGGGAGAGGTTCACGCGTCGGCCGCCGGAGGCGATCCGCGCCTCCTGGATGACGGCGGAGACCGCCACCCGTTCCTGGATCAGGCCGATGATCCGGTCGTCGAGCGCGTCGATCCGCTCGCGCGCTCCGGTGATCACACCGGCGGCCTCGGGGGTACGGGCGCCGGTCACGTCGATGGCGGTCATAGGGGGCTCCTGGTGGTCAGGGGCTGCCCCGGGGCGACAGGGCCCGGACGACGACAGGCGCCCCGGGCCTTGTCGGCCCGGGGCGCCTGGGAAGTCGCTTGTCAGTAGCTCAAGCAGCACGACCATGGCGTCCGGCGGGCCGGATGCCATAGGTAAAGACGAACGTCTGGTGCTTGAACATGGGGCAAGTATGCACCGGCTTCCAGGAGCGTCCAAGCGGGTTCGCATCCTGAGACGGGGCCGGTGCCCGGCACACGGAAACAGCCGCACGGCCCCCCGGTAGAATCGGGTGCACAAGACCCCCGCCCCACCGCCGGAAGGCACCCCGTGTCATCAGCGACTCCCGCTGCCAACGCCGCCGACACCGTCCTGGTCGTCGACTTCGGCGCGCAGTACGCCCAGCTCATCGCCCGTCGTGTCCGCGAGGCGCGGGTCTACAGCGAGATCGTGCCGAGCACCATGCCGGTCCAGGAGATGCTCGCCAAGAACCCCGCGGCGATCATCCTCTCCGGCGGCCCCTCGTCGGTCTACGCGGAGGGCGCGCCCAGCCTGGACCGCGAGATCTTCGAGGCCGGCGTCCCCGTCTTCGGCATGTGCTACGGCTTCCAGCTGATGGCGCGGACCCTCGGCGGCACCGTCGACAACACCGGCGCCCGCGAGTACGGCCGCACCGACCTGCACGTCTCGGTGTCCTCCACCCTCTTCGAGGGCACCCCCGCCGAGCAGCCCGTCTGGATGTCGCACGGCGACGCCTGCTCCGCCGCCCCCGAGGGCTTCTCCGTCACGGCCTCCACGGACGTCGTGCCGGTCGCCGCCTTCGAGAACGACGAGAAGAAGCTCTACGGCGTCCAGTACCACCCCGAGGTGATGCACTCCACGCACGGGCAGCAGGTGCTGGAGCACTTCCTGTACCGGGGCGCGGGGCTCACGCCGAACTGGACGACCGGCAACGTGATCGAGGAGCAGGTCGCCGCCATCCGCGAGCAGGTCGGTGACAAGCGCGCCATCTGCGGGCTGTCCGGCGGAGTGGACTCCGCCGTTGCCGCGGCCCTCGTCCAGAAGGCAATCGGCTCCCAGCTGACCTGCGTGTACGTCGACCACGGCCTGATGCGCAAGGGCGAGACCGAGCAGGTCGAGAAGGACTTCGTCGCCGCGACCGGTGTGCAGCTGAAGGTCGTGGACGCCGAAGAGCGGTTCCTCAAGGCGCTGGCCGGGGTCTCCGACCCCGAGGAGAAGCGGAAGATCATCGGCCGCGAGTTCATCCGGGTCTTCGAGCAGGCCCAGGCCGAGATCATCGCCGACGAGGGCCCGGCTGTGGAGTTCCTGGTGCAGGGCACGCTCTATCCGGACGTCGTCGAGTCCGGCGGCGGCACCGGCACCGCCAACATCAAGTCCCACCACAACGTGGGCGGCCTGCCCGAGGACCTCGAGTTCCAGCTGATCGAGCCGCTGCGCAAGCTCTTCAAGGACGAGGTCCGCATGGTCGGCCAGGAGCTCGGCCTGCCGGAGGAGATCGTCCAGCGCCAGCCGTTCCCCGGTCCGGGCCTCGGCATCCGCATCGTCGGCGAGGTCACCAAGGAGCGTCTGGACCTGCTGCGCGAGGCCGACGCCATCGCCCGTGAGGAGCTGACGGCGGCCGGCCTCGACCGCGACATCTGGCAGTGCCCGGTGGTCCTGCTCGCCGACGTCCGCAGCGTCGGCGTCCAGGGCGACGGCCGCACCTATGGCCACCCCGTCGTGCTGCGCCCCGTCTCCTCCGAGGACGCCATGACGGCCGACTGGTCACGCCTGCCCTACGAGGTCCTCGCCCGGATCTCCACGCGGATCACCAACGAGGTCAAGGACGTCAACCGGGTCGTCCTCGACGTCACCTCGAAGCCGCCGGGCACGATCGAGTGGGAGTGACCCCCGAGCCCTACGCACGCTTGATCGTGCGCAGGGGCGCGCCGGGCGTCCAGACTTGGACGACGAGGTACGTGTCGTCCTCGACGTAGGTCCGTACGACCTCCGTCAGCTCGGTGCGGAAGAGGTGGAACGGCTCCGGCGGTTCCACCTCTTCGACGTATCCGGCCTTCGTCTCCCCGTCGTGGACCTCGATCGCCCGGCCGCTGATCCGGACGTCGCCGCCGCCCATGCCCGTGCCCTCCCCGGGGTTCGCCTGGAGTGCGAAGCGCGGGTCGCGGCGCAGGTCGAGGGCCTTGAGTGAGCCCGGCATCATGCCGAGCCACAGTTCGCCGCCGAGGAAGCGCACCTCCAGACCGCTGGTGCGGGGCGAGCCGTCCTTACGGAGAGTGGCGAGGATGTGGTGGGTGAAGGCGCCGAAACGCTTCTCGACCGTGCGGGCCAGATCCGGTTCGGCGGTGGTGAATGCCGCCCAGTTCGCTGTCATACGGCGATTGTGGCGCCCAAATCCGACATCCTCTGTCAGATATCGCTCCGGCGCCGGCCGGTGTCACACGGCTCCGTTCCCGCCTCTCGCAGGGTGGCATGGCGGCGCTGATGGTGCCGGCACGGCGACGGACACCGGACCCGTGAGCCCCCGCAAGGGTTGCGCGCGTCATCTTCACGGAAGACCTCTGTTCACCCAACCTCACCGGCGGTAGCTTCCGCCCCTAGAGCACCCCAGTGCCGGAGGAAACATGCACGGGCCCACGCCGCCTCTCCCGGTCCCCACCGACCGCTTGCGGTTCGCGATGCCGCCGATGCACGAGTCGGTCGAGGACGAGCGCCGGCACCGCAAGGAACGCCTCGCGGGCGCCCTGAGGATCTTCGGCCGGCTCGGCTACGAGGACGGCGTCTCCGGGCACATCACCGCCCGCGACCCGGAGTACTCCGACTGCTTCTGGGTCAACCCCTTCGGGATGCCCTTCCGGCACGTCACCGTGAGCGACCTCGTGCTCGCCAACCAGGACGGCCAGGTCGTCGACGGCCGGTACCACGTCAACCAGGCGGCCTTCACCGTGCACGCCCAGGTCCACGCCGCCCGGCCCGACGTGGTCGCCGTCGCCCACTGCCACTCCGTGCACGGCCGGGCGCTCGCGGCCCTGGGGGACCTGCTGGAGCCGATCACCCAGGAGAGCTGCGCCTTCTACGAGGACCACGCCCTCTACGACACGTACACCGGCGTCTCCGTCGACGCCGAGGAGGGGCGGCGCATCGCGGCCGTGCTCGGCTCCCGCAAGGCGCTCGTGCTGCGCAACCACGGACTGCTGACCGTCGGCGACTCGGTGGACGCGGCGGCCTGGTGGTTCGTGTCCATGGAGCGCTCCTGCCAGGTACAGCTGACGGCCCAGGCGGCCGGGCGCCCGGTCCGGATCGAGCACCGGATGGCGGTGGCGACACGGGAGCAGCTGGGCGGCGACCTGGTGGCGTGGATCAACTACCAGCCGATGTGGGAGGACGTCAGCCGCAGCGAACCGGGCCTGCTGGGCTAGTGCCGCAGCAGGCAACGTTCGCCCCGTCGCGACGCCCGGCACGCACTCTCGCCGCACCGGGCGCAAGCCCAAGTACACCCAGTACGAGGGCTTGCACCCGGCACGCCGAGAGCACGCACCGGACGCCGCTCCTTGACGGGCAAACGTTGCCTGCCGCGGCACTGGCACAGCCAGTGGAGCGGCACGGAGCGGTGCGGGACGGGCGTGATCCGGAGCGTGTCGCCGTCGAAGGCCCGGGTCCCGTCACGCTGGATGATCTCGGCCCTAGGGGAATTCTCCCGGCCGGGTCAACACGGCACGCCGAACTTCACCCGTGTTGACCAGACCGATCGGACGGGAACCGGGCGGTGTAGGGCACAATTCGCTGTCGGCGCAGGGGAGTTGCACAGCGGCGTTTCCGGGGTCCGGAAGGCCGGCGGTGGTTGGGTCGCGGGAAGGGCGGGCGTCGGGCGTGGCGGTGCGGGAGGCGGGACAGGGCGGCGCGGAGTCGGGCGGTTACGCGGGTGCCTATGCCGAGGGGTGCTCGGGTGGCTACGCCGGTGGCCTGACCGGCGGGCACCCGGGTGGCCCCGGGGGCGACCACGGGGGCGGGTGCGCCTGTGAGGACTGCCCGCACGGCGCGCGCGAGGGGCACCGGCGGGCCGTCGCCGCGTTCCTGCGCCGACGGGACGAGTTCGCTGCGGGGCAGGGGCTGCCGGCCGCGGTGGCCCACTCCGCGTCGGCGTCCCGCCAGTGGGTCTCGGAGGAACTGGCGCAGTCCGCCGAGCACGTCGCCGAACGGGGGCGGGCCGAGGGGCAGGCCTGGCTGACGGGCCTGTGGCGGCGCACGTCGGGCGTGGTGGGGGCGGCCGTGGTGCTGCTGCTCCTCGGGCAGGCCCTCACGGCGGTCAGGGCGGGCTGGACGGCGGCGCGTACGGCCGGACTGGCCGCGGCGCTGGTGACAGCCCTGTCGCTGACCGCCGCTTCGTGGTTCCACCGGGCCAAGGGCGGGGTGCTGGCACCGCTGATCGGTGAGGACAACCGGCTGTCCACGTCCCGTACGGTCGCCGCGGCCTGGGTGCTCTTCGTGGCCTACGCGGTGCTCGTCCTCGCGGGGCGGCTGGCCGCCGCCTCCGGCCACCGGGAGCGGGACGCGCTGATCTCCGGGCTGGGCCTCGCCCGGGGTGCCGGGGTCGTGACCGTGCTCGCCGTGGTGTGCGGGATCGCCATGCTCGTGCGGCGGGTGGTGGCACTGCGGGTGCTGGGGCAGCGGCTGCAGAAGGTACGCGCCGACCGGCCCCGGGCCGCCGACCTGCTGACCGACGACGCCGGGCGGGGCACCTTCGCCGACATCCAGTACGTGGTGATCAGCGGTGTCGCCCTGGTCTTCGCCGCGGTACGGCTGGCCAGGCGGCCGGAGCAGCTGCCGGACCTGCCGTGGGGCCTGGCGCTGGTGATGCTGGTGTCGGCGGCGACCTATCTGGCCGGAAAGTACGCGGAGGGCGGCCGGCCGGTCATCCTCTCCGTGGTCCGGGCCCGGGAGGCGGGTGATCTGGACGGGCCGATCCGCACCGGGGACGACATCGAGATCCGGGGAGCCGGCTTCGTACCGCCGGGCGCACAGGCGGCCGACCGGCTGGCCCGGATGGTCGTACGCGTGGGCGCCGTCCATGTCCACGTGCCGCTGGTGCCGGTGCCCGGCGGGTTCAGCAACCCCACGGACACCCGGCTGACGGTGCCGGTGCCGGCCGACGTGGAACCCGGGAGGGTGGACGTGCAGGTGGTCACGGCGGCCGGGGTGGAGACGAACCGGTACGCGGTCGACGTCACCGAGTGAGTGCGGGCTCCTCTGAGCACTCCCCAGCACCGGCGTGACGGAAAAAAGCCGTTCGCCCGGGATTGAGCGCGGTCCGTTCGTCGTACGTATGGTCTGTCGAGGGGCTCGGCACCGGCGGGCGAGAGGCGGCCATCAGTGATGACTCACGGTATGCGGACGGACACGCACACACCGCACTTCGGTGAGGGGGGAGGCTGGCGGGACAACGCGACCCGCTACGCCCTGCTGCCCCTGCGCCTCTTCCTCGGCGTCACCTTCATCTACGCCGGGCTGGACAAACTCACCGACAGCGCGTTCATGAGGGACTCCGGCGCCGGGTCGATCGGCGACATGATGCGTGCCGTACGGGACTCCTCCGCCGTTCCCGCCCTGGTCGACCTCTCCCTCAAGAGCCCGGTCGGTTTCGGCTACGCCATCGCCTTCGGGGAACTGGCCGTCGGCATCGGCACCCTGCTCGGACTGTTCGCCCGGCTGGCCGCGCTCGGCGGCGCCCTGATCTCCCTCAGCCTGTGGCTGACCGTGAGCTGGGCCTCCGACCCTTACTACTACGGCAACGATCTCGCCTACCTCATGGCCTGGACCCCGCTCATCCTGGCGGGTGCGCCCCTGCTGTCCGTCGACGCCGCGCTGCGGTCGCGACGACGGCAGCGCGGCGGCGGCTACCGGTAACAGGCCCGCCCGCCGTCACGCCGGGTCGGCGTCCGACCGGCTTGCCCGGCGGCGCCGTACGCGGCCGGTCAGGAGCGCCACCGCGCCCGCCAGGCACAGCCCGCCCGCGACGAGGGGGATCGCCACGAACCACGGGGTCTCCCAGGCGCCGCCCGCGTCGCCCGCGTAGAGCACGCCCACCAGGATCAGGACGGCGCCGGCGACCAGCTTTCCGGGCCGGAATTCATGACGTCGCACGGGTCACCTCCGCCTGTCCCATACCGACCTGGAGATCCAGGTCGATGGTGCCGGACTTCTCGATGCCCTCGGCGGGGGAGAGGGTGATCTCCTTGTGGCGACCCGGCTGCACGTCCACGTCCTTCGGGTCGTCGCCCGGCAGCTGGAGGTCGCCGAGGCTCACCTCGACGTTCAGCCGCACGGTCACGTCCTCGGGCACGAGCACCCTGATCCGGCCCATCCCGACCTCCGCCCGCGTCGTCACCGTCTGTTTCCCGGTCACGTCCAGCCTGCGCAGATCCAGGGTGCCGACGCCCGTGCCCAGTTCGTAGCGCGGCCGTACGTCCGCCGCCGTGGCGGGCTGCCAGGTGGTGCGCGACCAGTGGGTGGCGATGTCCTTGGGCAGGGCCGCCGCGCCGGCGAGCAGTCCGGTCGTGACGATCGCCAGGAAGATCGAGCCGGCACCGGTCCGGCCCAGGAAGGCGCTGACGGCTATGCCCAGGCCCAGGACGGCGAGCGCGCAGGCCAGCCCCGTCTGGAGGCTGGTGCCGAGCGGGTGCCCGTCCCAGGTGCGGCTGGTGCCCAGGGCCCCCGCGAGCAGGGCCAGCAGGAAGACCCAGCCGCCGATCCAGCGAGGGCCCTGCGCACGGGGCGGCCCAGGACGCGGGGCGGGTATGTCCTCGTGCGCGCCGGGCCGGGTGCCGAGGCTGACGTCGACGGCCGCCGCGACGTCCAGGTCGTGCGTGTTCCGGGGCCCCCACAGATATCCCGTGCCGCCGAAGTGGGTGCCGTCCTTGACGATCGGGTCACGCCACCAGGAGGGGGAGGTGAGGAGCACCGGCGGCGCCTGGGGCTCCGGTGGGGCGTCGGCGACGGCCTGGGCGGCGATGGGGTCGGGGCTGGGGACGCCGCGCTGGCGCGACCAGTAGCCGGCGCCCGCGAGGAGGAGGGAGAGGATGACGGCGAAGGTCAGCACCCCGCCGTTGTTCAGCATGGTCAGGAACACCCCGCAGCCCACCAGCGCGAACAGCACGGCTGCCAGGGCCTGGCCGTCGACGCGGCCGGTGAGCAGTTTGCGGACCTCGTTCTCCTCGTCGTCGTACGGGACGAAGAGCCAGGCGAAGCCGTAGAAGATCAGGCCGATGCCGCCGGTGGCGGAGAGCACGGCGAGGGTGATGCGGAAGATCACCGGGTCCATGTCGCACTGCCGTCCGAGCCCGGCGCAGACGCCGGCCAGGGTCTTGTGCCGGCGGTCGCGGCGGAAGGCGTGCGGCGGACCGGCCGGGACGGCGTCCCCGGCCGAGGCGGCGTCCTCGGCCGGGGAGGCCGCGCCGAGTGCTCCTCCCCGCTCTCCCGCGTCCGCGCTCCCGGGCGCGGACCCCGCGGCGGGCGCGGCATCCTGCGGCCCGGCGCCCGCGGCGGGACCCGGGACGGAGCCGGGTCCCGGGCCCGTGGCGGCGTGCTCGTGATCGGTCATGGGTCCATGGTGACGGGCGCGACGCCCGGGCGGGAGCCGGAACGACCCTGGCCGGACCCTGATATCGGCCCTGAGAGGTGGCTCGGGAACCGTTCCGGGGGCGGCCCGGGGGAGATCAGGGGAGCCCTAGGGGCCGACCCTGATGCTCCGGCCTCCCGCACATGTGACCATCAATGGCATGTCGGAAGCCGCAGCAGCGCCACTCGCCGAACCGCGGCCGCCGCGCAAGCTCTACCGCAGCAGTGACGGACGCTGGCTGGGGGGCGTGGCGCGAGGGCTCGCCGGGCACCTCGGGCTGCCCGTGATCTGGGTCCGGCTCGTCTTCGTCGGCCTGTTCATGGCCGACGGCCTCGGCGCTCTGCTGTACGCCGCGTTCTGGTTCTTCGTGCCGCTCGGGGTCGGCGGTGTCGAGGCGCACAAGCCGCCGTCGCCCCCGGCCGCCGAGACCTCGTCCGACGGCCGCCGCAGACTGGTCGCGCGCAGACCCGACAAGGGCCAGATCGTGGCCCTGCTCCTCATGGTCGTGGTGGCCATGGTCTTCGTGGGCAACGTGAACCTCAGCGGCGGAGCCAGGGCGTATCTGTGGCCGATGGTGCTCGTCGGCGCGGGCGTCGCCCTGGTCTGGCGGCAGGCGGACAACGCCCGCCGGGCCCGCTGGGCCGAGGTCGGCCGCCGTCGGCGCACGGTGACGCTGCTGCGCTCGGTGGGCGGTGTGCTGCTGGTGACGGCCGGCGTCTCCGGCATCTTCGTCCTCCAGGGCTCCGCCGCCCACCTCGGCTCGGTCCTGCAAGCGGCCCTGGCGGTCCTCGTCGGGATCACGCTGCTCGCGGGCCCGTATCTCGTCCGCATGACGCAGGACCTCTCCGAGGAGCGCCTGATGCGCATCCGTGCCCAGGAGCGCGCGGAGGTCGCCGCCCATGTGCACGACTCGGTGCTGCACACGCTCACCCTGATCCAGCGCAACGCGGAGAACGCGAACGAGGTGCGCCGCCTGGCGCGTGCCCAGGAGCGCGACCTGCGCACCTGGCTCTACAAGCCCGAGGGCACCGGCAAGGACGAGGCCGACGAACCCACCACCCTCGCCGACGCCGTGCGGCGCGACGCGGCCGAGGTGGAGGACAAGCACGGTGTGCCCATCGAGGTCGTGGTCGTGGGCGACTGCCCGCTCGACGAGAGAACCGGCGCACAGATGCAGGCCGCGAGGGAAGCAATGGTGAACGCCGCCAAGTACGGTGGCGAGGGCGGCGCCGTACAGGTCTTCGCCGAGGTCGAGGGGAGGACGGTCTTCGTGTCCGTCCGGGATCGCGGCCCCGGCTTCGACCTCGACTCGATACCCGCCGACCGGATGGGTGTCAGAGAATCGATCATCGGCCGCATGGAGCGCCACGGCGGTACGGCGCGGCTGCGCGCGGTGCCGGACGGCGGCACGGAGGTCGAGCTGGAGATGGAGAGGGCGGAGAAGACGTCATGAGCGACCCGACCGAGACGAACGGTACGGCGGGATCGGCGGAGGCGGCCGGGCCCACGGAGCCGGGCGGCGGCCCCGGGCGTCACGTGCGCGTGGTCCTGGTGGACGACCACCGCATGTTCCGCACGGGGGTCCAGGCCGAGATCGGCCAGACCGAGCAGACCGGTGTCGAGGTCGTCGGAGAGGCCGCGGACGTCGACCAGGCCGTCACGGTCATCACCGCGACCCGGCCCGAGGTGGTCCTCCTCGACGTGCACCTGCCCGGTGGGGGCGGCGTCGAGGTGCTGCGGCGCTGCGCCCCGTTGATGGGCGACACCGAGCAGCCGGTCCGCTTCCTCGCGCTGTCCGTGTCGGACGCGGCGGAGGACGTGATCGGCGTGATCCGCGGCGGGGCCCGCGGATACGTCACCAAGACGATCACCGGCACCGACCTCGTCGACTCGGTCTTCCGCGTCCAGGAGGGCGACGCCGTCTTCTCCCCGAGGCTGGCCGGGTTCGTCCTGGACGCCTTCGCCTCCACGGACGCCCCGCCGGTCGACGAGGACATGGACCGCCTCACCCAGCGCGAGCGCGAGGTGCTGCGGCTGATCGCCCGGGGGTACGCGTACAAGGAGATCGCCAAGCAGCTGTACATCTCGGTGAAGACGGTCGAGTCCCATGTCTCGGCGGTGCTGCGCAAGCTCCAGCTGTCGAACCGGCACGAGCTGACGCGCTGGGCCACGGCCCGCCGGCTGGTCTGACGCCGGCGCTCACACCACCCGCGTCGCCCCCGCGTACGGCATCTCGTCGAGCGGGGCGACGCGTACCGGCGCCGAGGGGTTGGGCGCGTGGATCATCCGCCCGTTGCCCACGTAGATGCCCACATGGCTGATGCCGGCGTAGAAGAAGACCAGGTCGCCCGGGAGGAGTTCGGAGCGGGAGACGCGGCGGCCGGCGGCGATCTGGGAGTACGTCGTGCGGGGCAGGGAGACGCCCGCGGCGCGGTACGCGGCCTGGACCAGGCCCGAGCAGTCGAAGGCGTTCGGGCCGGTGGCGCCCCACACATAGGGGCTGCCGAGCTTCTGGTAGGCGTAGGAGACGGCGGCGGAGGCGCGGGAGCCGGGCGCCTGGGTCGAGGTGGAGCCGGGGGCCGCCAGGGTGTCCCGCGCGCCCGTCGAGCGTGAGGCCCGCTCCGGCGAAACGCCGAGCCGGGAACGTTCCTGCGGGGTGAGCCGGGACAGCAGCTGCCGGGCGGAGCCCAGCTGGCCGGTGATCGTCTTCTTGTGCCGCTCCAGCTCCGTCTGCCGCGACCTCAGGGAGGTCAGCTCGATGCGGGCGGCCCCGCGCAGCTGCTCGATCTCCCGGAGCTGCTTGCGCACGCCCGCGACGGCGGCGTGCTGCCGGTTGCCGGCCCGTTCGACGAGTTCGGCGTTCTCCAGGTACCGGTCGGGGTCGTCGGACAGGGCGAGCCGCACCGCGGGGTCGAGACCCCCGGCGCGGTACTGCGCGGCGGCGACCGACCCGAGGGCCTCACGGGACGAGTTGAGCCGTTCCTCCTTGCGTGCCGCCTGGTCCTGGAGGTCCTTCAGCCGCTGCCGGGCCGCTTCGGCCTGCTCCTTCGCGCCGTTGTACTTCTCGGTGGCCACCTCCGCCTGCTGGTACAGCTTGTCCACCTCGGCCTTGACCTGGCCGGGGGTGAGCTGTGGGTCGGCGTGTCCGGTCCCGTCGAAGCCCGTCGCCGTCGCCGCGCCCGCGAGGGCGATCGTGGCGGCCGTTCGGGCCTTGCCGCCACCCAGTGCGCGCTGTCGGGGCTTGCGGTGTGCTGCCACCTGGAGGCCACGTCCTTTCCTCGACCGCCGGTGGGTGCGTGCGGCCGCCGGGGGAGCGGACGGGCGGCCTGCGCGTCCGGCGACGGCCCGCACAGGGGGAGCGGAACGCCGCCGGACTTCTCGGCGGTGGTGTCCGACTGCCGCCCCTGGCCCGGGCGGCGGTGGGGAGCCGGGCACCTGGAGGGGACGTTAGGCGTCGCCGTGGCGGGCCGGTGGCAGGTGTGCGGAAGTGTCTCGAGAGGACCGACGGTGACCGTATGCGACCGTGGTCCCGCCCCGGCCCCGTCTGCTTCACTCAGCGTGATGACCGATGTGTCGAATCGTGGGCGAGTGACCGTGATCGGGTGCTATGGGGCGCATATATGCGTCGGCGGACCGGTGCCGGCGGCCTGCGAGCCCCTGATTAGGCTCCGGCCTCATGGACGTACTCATCCACCTCTTCGTCGGCCTCCACATCATCGGCATCGCCTCGCTCCTGGGCGGCTTCCTGACCCAGATGAAGGCGATGGGCGAGGGCACCGCGCGCTACACCCCCGCCATGCTGCACGGCGCGCTGACGATGCTGGTCACCGGTGTGATCCTGGTGGGCCTCAACCAGGCCGACGACCAGTCCGTGAACAACCTCAAGATCGGCGTGAAGCTGGCCCTGCTGATCGTGATCCTGGGCCTGGTGTACGTGAAGCGGGACGACGAGAGGGTGGACAAGGGCCTCTTCGGCCTGGTCGGTCTGCTGACCACGGCGAACATCTTCATCGCCGTGCTCTGGACCTGACCCGGGAGCGCCGGGCACGGGCCGAGGCGAGCGCCCAGACGGTGCACCCGAGCCAGGCGGCCACCGCGACCCACAGCAGCGCCTCTCCCGCGACGCCGAGCCAGGGGACGTCCAGGGCGGCGGCGACGGCCAGGGTGGCCGCCGCCGTCACGACCGCGGCGAACACCGTCGACCAGCGCCGCACGTCGTACTGGGGCCGGGGCCAGAACAGCTCGGCGAGGAACAGGGCGACGCACGCGACGAGGGCGAGCACGAGCAGCATGACGCTCGTCGTGCGCAGGGCGTCGGTGTTCTCCTCGTTCCACAGGTACAGGCGTGCGCTGTCGGCGCTGAGGAGCTTCGCCCCGGCCAGTGCGGACAGGGCGAGGGCCCCGGCCGCGAGCCAGTGGTCGCCGCGCCCCTCCTCCACCTGCCGGGGCTGGAAGCGGAACAGGGCGCGGCCGTAGAGCGCGAGTCCCAGCCAGAACAGGACCAGGGCCGCGTGGGCGAGCCAGGCCACCGCAGCCGCGGCGGCGAGCGTGGCGCCCAGCACGGCGAGGCCCTGGGTGGCCACG
Organism: Streptomyces sp. NPDC096046; assembly: GCF_040303285.1. Lineage (NCBI taxonomy): Bacteria > Bacillati > Actinomycetota > Actinomycetes > Kitasatosporales > Streptomycetaceae > Streptomyces > Streptomyces sp. NPDC096046. Next base: position 120,537 of record NZ_JBEOSZ010000024.1, read on the forward strand.
CAGCGCAGGAAGACCGTGCCGCGCCGCTCTGTGACCCGCACGCCGAGCAGCGCCGCCCAGAGCAGCATGGCGAGTGCCAGCAGCGCCTCGGCGAGCGGCTGCGGACCGGCCGCGGAGAAGCCGGTGCCGAGCACGGCGGTCGTCGCCACGGCGGTCAGCGCCGCCGCCACCTCCGCCCGCCACGCGCCGTGGGCCCGCTGGGCGAGGCCCGTGGCCGCCACCAGCCAGGCCGCGCAGGCCAGGGCGAGGGCGATGCGGGAGAGGACCTCGTGGTCCGCCGAGTCGAGACCGACCGACAGGACACCGGTCGCCAGCGCATACATCGCCCACCAGGTGGCAAACGGGGAAGGACCGGACATGGTGCCGATGCTAGTGCCGCAGCAGGCAACGTTCGCCCCGTCGCAACGCCCGGCACGCACTCTCGCCGCACCGGGCGCAAGCCCAAGTACACCCAGTACGAGGGC
>NZ_JBEOSZ010000025.1:0-87500 GCF_040303285.1 Streptomyces sp. NPDC096046
GGCGTGGCCCTCGGCCCCGTGATCAGCGAGCGCCAGGCTGTGAGGGTCGAACGCATCGTGGACGAGAGCGCCGCGCGCCCCGCGCGCCCGGCGCCCCCAGCGGCGTCCGGCACCGCCCGGCTGCCCAACCCCCGGCTGACCGGCCTGGGCAGCGGGCTGTTCTGCGCGGCGGTGATGTTCCTGCTCGGCGCGCTCTGCGCGGCGCTGTTCGGGGCGTCCCTGACGGCGTACGGCGTGCTGTTCCTGCCGGTGTGCGTGCTGACCGCCCTCTGGGTTCGCCCGGGGGATCTGATGACCGCGCCCGTCGTCGTGCCGATCGCGTTCGCCGTGGGGCTGCTGCCGGTGGCCGACGGCGAGGGCGGGGCGGGCGGCAAGCTGATGGGCCTGGTGACGGCTCTCGCCACACAGGCCGGCTGGCTGTACGGAGGGACGCTCGTCGCCGGTCTGCTCGCGATCGTCCGGCGGATCCGGCTGGTGCAGCGGCGGCGGACGGCAGGGGCCCGGCCACCGATGTGACAGCCCTCGACCCCGGCATCGATGTGACAGCCCTCGACCCAGGCACCGATGTGACAGCCCTCGGCCCGGCCACGGGTGTGACAGCCCTCAGCCCGCGTCGCCACCGATGTGACACCTCTCGATCCGACCGCCGGGTGTACGGCCGAGCCCTGCGTCCGGCCGTCCTGATGCCCGGCCGTCCGGGCGTCCGACCGCCCTCGTGCCCGACCGTCCTGGCCTCCGGCCGCCCTAGTGTCCGGCCGCCCGCATCGCCGCGCCCACGATCCCCGCGTTGTTCTGCAGCTGCGCGGGGACGATCTCGGCCTTGATGCCCTCGATGGAGGGCAGGAACTTGTGGGACTTGCGGCTGACTCCGCCGCCGATGATGAACAGCTCGGGCGAGAACAGCATCTCGACATGGGCGAGGTAGGTGCGCACGCGGTGCACCGCCCAGTGCTCCCACGTCATGTCGTGGTCCTCGCGGGCCTTGCTGGAGGCCCGCTTCTCCGCGTCGTGCCCGTCGAGCTCCAGGTGGCCCAGCTCGGTGTTGGGGACGAGGACGCCGTCCACGAAGACCGCGCTGCCGATGCCGGTGCCGAAGGTCAGCAGGATCACCGTGCCCCGGCGGCCACGGCCCGCGCCGAAGTTCATCTCGGCGACGCCCGCCGCGTCCGCGTCGTTGACCACCGTCACCGGCAGTCCGCCCAGCCGCTCGCCGAGCAGCGCACGCGCGTCGGTGTCGATCCAGCTGTCGTCGACGTTCGCCGCCGTGCGGATCGTGGCTCCGTCGGTGACCACGCCCGGGAACGTGACCCCGACCGGGCCCGTCCAGCCGAAGTGGTCGACGACCTGCTTGACGCCGCCGGCCACCGCCTCGGGCGTGGCCGGGTGGGGGGTGAGGACCTTGTGGCGCTCCTGCGCCAGGTCGCCCTTGTCCAGGTCCACCGGCGCGCCCTTGATGCCGGATCCGCCGATGTCCACTCCGAAGATCTGCATGGCCCCACGTTACGACGAACGACTGACGGTCACAGGCCGGACGGGCGGTGCTGCCCGGCCTGTACCCGATCATTCCCCGGAATGTTCACCGGACCCGGCGCCGCCGCGCTCGGCGACCAGGGCCGTCGCTTCCTCGCGCAGGTCGCGGCGCAGCTCCTTCGGCAGGGAGAAGGTGATGGACTCCTCGGCGGCCTTGACGATCTCGACGTCCTCGAAGCCGCGCTGGGAGAGGTACTCCAGAACCTGCTCGACCAGGACCTCCGGGACGGAGGCGCCCGAGGTGACGCCGACCGTGGTCACGCCCTCCAGCCACGCCTCGTCGATCTCCTCGGCGAAGTCCACGAGGTACGCCTCGCGGGCGCCCGCGATCTTGGCGACCTCGACGAGCCGCTTGGAGTTGGAGGAGTTGCGCGAGCCGACCACGATGACCAGGTCCGACTCGGCGCCCATCTGCTTCACGGCCAGCTGTCGGTTCTGCGTGGCGTAGCAGATGTCGTCGCTGGGCGGGGAGATGAGCTGCGGGAACTTGTCCTTCAGGGCGTCGACGGTCTCCATGGTCTCGTCGACGGACAGCGTGGTCTGGGAGAGCCAGACGACCTTGGACGGGTCGCGGACCTCGACCTTCGCCACATCGCCGGGGCCGTCCACGAGCTGGATGTGGTCGGGGGCCTCGCCGGAGGTGCCGATGACCTCTTCGTGGCCCTCGTGGCCGATCAGGAGGATGTCGTAGTCCTCGCTCGCGAAGCGGACGGCTTCCTTGTGCACCTTGGTGACCAGGGGGCAGGTGGCGTCGATGGTGGCGAGCTTGCCGCGCTCGGCCTCCTGGTGCACGACGGGGGCGACGCCGTGCGCCGAGAACATCACGATGTTGCCCGGCGGGACCTCCTCCGTCCGCTCGACGAAGATCGCGCCCTTCTTCTCCAGGGTCTGCACGACGTACTTGTTGTGGACGATCTCGTGGCGGACGTACACCGGAGCGCCGTACTGCTCCAGGGCTTTCTCGACGGCGATCACGGCGCGGTCCACACCCGCGCAGTAGCCACGGGGGGCGGCGAGCAGGACACGGCGGCCAGGCGAAGCAGACATGCGTCCCATCGTAAGGCCGCGTGCGGCGGGCCGTAGATCGCCCGGCCCGGGGAGTCCCCGGGAAGGGCACCACGTCGCGCGGCGCGGTCGCCACCGGGCGGGCCGGTTGTCGGCGGTGGCCACTACGCTCGCGGGCATGGCTGTGAACACGACTCCGGAAGCCCCGTTGCCCGTCGGTGAGGTGTCGCGGCTCATCGGGGGCTGGATCGACCGGCTCGGGGCGGTGTGGGTCGAGGGGCAGATCACGCAGTTGTCGCGGCGGCCGGGTGCCGGTGTGGTGTTCCTGACGCTGCGGGACCCGTCGTACGACATCTCCGTGAGCGTCACCTGCTACCGGCAGGTCTTCGACGCCGTCGCGGACGTGGTGAGCGAGGGCGCCCGGGTCGTCGTCCTCGCGAAGCCCGAGTGGTACGCCCCCCGGGGGCAGTTGTCCTTGCGGGCCGCCGAGATACGGCCCGTCGGCGTCGGCGAACTGCTCGCGCGTCTGGAGCAGTTGAAGAAGGCCCTGACGCGGGAGGGGCTGTTCGCGCCGGAGCGCAAGAAGCGGCTGCCGTTCCTGCCGCAGCTGGTGGGGCTGGTCTGCGGCCGGGCCTCGGCCGCCGAGCGGGACGTCCTGGAGAACGCCCGGCACCGCTGGCCCGCCGTGCGCTTCGAGGTGCGCAATATCGCCGTGCAGGGCGTGCACGCCGTGCCGCAGGTCGTGCAGGCCGTGAAGGAGCTCGACGCGATCGACGACGTGGACGTGATCATCGTCGCCCGGGGCGGCGGCAGCGTGGAGGACCTGCTGCCGTTCTCCGACGAGCAGCTGATCCGCACGGTCGCGCAGTGCCGTACGCCCGTGGTGTCCGCCATCGGGCACGAGCCGGACAACCCGCTGCTGGATCATGTCGCCGACCTGCGCGCCTCCACCCCGACCGACGCCGCGAAGAAGGTCGTGCCGGATGTCGGCGAGGAGTACGAGCGGGTGCGGCTGCTGCGGGACCGGGCGCGGCGGTGTGTGGCGGCGCTGGTGGAGCGTGAGGAGCGAGGGCTGGCGCACGCGCTCGCGCGGCCGTCGATAGAGGATCCGCACCGGATGATCGACGAGCGCGCCGACCAGGTGGCGGACCTGCTCGACCGGGGCCGGCGCTGTCTGCGGCACCAGCTCGACCGGGCCGATTCGGAGTTGACGCACACGCACGCGCGCGTGGTGGCCCTCTCCCCCGCCGCGACCCTGAAGCGCGGGTACGCCGTGCTGCAGCGGACGGACGGGCACGCCGTCCGCGACCCCGGCGAGGTGACGGCCGGCGAGGCCCTGCGGGCGCGGGTCTCCGAGGGCGAGTTCTCCGTACGAGTGGACACATAGGGTGGGTGGATGACCAGCGAGGTTGATGAGACACCGGGCATGAGCGAGGCGCTCGGGTACGAGCAGGCGCGGGACGAGCTGATCGAGGTCGTCCGGCGTCTGGAGGCGGGCGGTACGACGCTGGAGGAGTCCCTCGCGCTCTGGGAGCGCGGCGAGGAGCTGGCCAAGGTGTGCCGGCGCTGGCTCGACGGCGCCCGGGCGCGGCTGGACGCGGCGCTGGCGGAGGAGGCCGTGGAGGGCGAGGACGCGGAGTAGCCGGGATCGTTCGGGTCGGGGGGACGTACGGCACTCTCACACTAGTTGAACGTTGCACCATCACGGCCGTCTGAGCGACGCACACGACGAAGACCCCCGGCACCCGCCAGGGGTCTTCCTCATGCGCGCTCACTTCGTCTCCAGCGCCTCCGCCATCTTCGTCAGCTGCGCGAACGACGCGGTGCCCGTCACGACCGTGGTCGAGCCCTCGGTGCCCTCGAGGACCAGCGCGTCGTACCGGTCGCCCTCGTAGCGGGTCCACGTCTCGCCGTCGATCTGCTCGGTCTTCCCGGTCGCCCGCGCGCCCTGCGTCGCCTCGTCGAGGAAGACCGGGCGCCGCTGGGTGGACTGTTCGATCGCCACGTACTCCCCCTCGGGATCGTGGAAGCCGAGGTGCCAGGCGTCGAACTCGTCCCCCCGGAAACGCACGGAGGTGGCCTTCCACGCGTCGGGCAGTCCCTGGGGCGCGGCCACCGGGTACGAGGCGGCGCGGCGCGCCGTGAGCAGCTCGACCCGGTAGTCGACGGCCTTGACGTCGGGGGCGCTGTCGTCGTGCGGGATGAAGAGGTATATGAAGCCCGCCACCAGGGCGATGACTCCCATGGAGAGGATCATGTCCCGCGCCGTCTTCTGCTTGCCGTTCTCGCCTGCCACCCTCCCATCGTCGCAGGTCCCTGCCGCGCTCATCCGTGGGGTCCCCTGCTCATTCAGCGGGCTCGGCGATAGAGTCGGGCGAAGAACACCCTCATCCGGCCGTCGTCGTACAGAAAGGTGCGCTCCGATGACCGAGCATCATCACTTGCCGTCCGAACTCGATGTGCCCTCCGAGGCCCCCGACCGCAACCTCGCCCTGGAACTCGTCCGGGTCACCGAGGCCGCGGCGATGGCCGCGGGCCGTTGGGTCGGGCGGGGGGACAAGAACGGTGCCGACGGTGCCGCGGTGCGCGCCATGCGCACCCTCGTCTCCACCGTCTCGATGAACGGCGTCGTCGTCATCGGCGAGGGCGAGAAGGACGAGGCCCCGATGCTGTTCAACGGGGAGCGCGTGGGCGACGGCACCGGTCCCGAGTGCGACATCGCCGTCGACCCGATCGACGGCACCACGCTGACCGCGAAGGGCATGACGAACGCGATCGCGGTGCTGGCCGCCGCCGAGCGCGGGTCCATGTTCGACCCGTCCGCCGTGTTCTACATGGACAAGCTGGTCACCGGACCGGAGGCGGCCGACTTCGTCGACATCAACGCGCCGGTGTCGGTGAACATCCGCCGGGTCGCCAAGGCGAAGCGGTCCGCGCCGGAGGACGTGACGGTGGTGATCCTCGACCGGCCGCGGCACGAGGGCATCATCAAGGAGATCCGGGAGACCGGGGCGCGCATCAGGCTGATCTCCGACGGCGATGTGGCCGGCTCGATCCTGGCGCTGCGCGAGGGCACGGGCGTCGATCTGCTGCTCGGCATCGGCGGTACGCCGGAGGGCATCATCTCGGCCTGCGCGGTGAAGTGCCTGGGCGGCACGATCCAGGGCAAGTTGTGGCCCAAGGACGACGAGGAGCGGCAGCGGGCGATCGAGGCGGGGCACGACCTCGACCGGGTGCTCACGACCGAGGACCTCGTCACCGGGGAGAACGTGTTCTTCGTGGCCACCGGGATCACCGACGGGGAGCTGCTGCGGGGGGTTCGCTACCGGGCGGAGACCGCCACGACCGACTCGATCGTGATGCGGTCGCGGTCGGGCACGGTGCGCCGGATCGACTCCGAGCACCGGCTGAGCAAGCTGCGTGCCTACAGCGCGATCGACTTCGACAAGGGGAAGTAGCCCCGAGGCGGAGCGGACCCGCACGGCGAAAGGGGCGTCCCCGGTGGGCGGTTTCCAGGGGGCGCCCCTTTCGGTGTGACCTTTCGCAGGCCCTGTGCGCGGCCGTCAGCCCGCGGCCGCTATCCGGTTCTCCGGACGGACCGCCTTCTTCAGTTCCATGTCGCGGCGGCGACGCCGGGCGAGGACCACCCGGCGCTCCGCGGCGGTGAGCCCGCCCCAGACGCCGTAGGGCTCGGGCTGGAGCAGGGCGTGTTCGCGGCATTCGACCATCACCGGGCAGCGGGCACAGACCCGCTTCGCCGCTTCCTCCCGGGAGAGCCTCGCGGCGGTGGGCTCCTTGGAGGGGGCGAAGAACAGGCCGGCCTCGTCGCGCCGGCACACCGCCTCGGTGTGCCACGGGGCGTCTTGGTCCCTGTCTCGCGCTGGCACCCGCGGGGCCGGAACGGCAGCGACCTGCAGGGACGAATGCGGCGGTTGCGGCACGGTCTACTCCTGACGACGGCTTCGCGAGCGAGAGACGATGCAGCAAGGCCTACCCGCTGTGCGCGCGCCTATGCACTGAGTTCCGAACCGCCCGTTCCGGAGGCTTCGCGACTGTCAATGGCCGAGGTGTTTGCGCAAACTTCTGTCGACCTGGCGCTGCACCCGGTCCAGGATGTCCGCGACGACCTTGCCGCGCCGGGCCCGCGCCTCGACGCTGCCCAGGACGGCCCAGCCGTCGACGTAGACGATGGGGGCCTCCGGTTCGCCCGAGTCGAGGGTGGCCACCTCGAAGCTGCCGAGGACGCCGCCGCCCATGCCGCGCAGCGACACGTTCTCCGGGACGCGGATCTCGACGCTGCCGAAGACCGCGAACGCCTTGACGACCACCTGCTGGTGGTCGAAGAGGGCCTCGCTGAGGTCTATCTCGACGCTGCCGAAGATCGCGTACGCGTGGATCCGGCGGCCCGCGCGCCAGCGGCCCTTGCGGACGGCGCTGCTGAAGACCGCGACCACGTTGTCGTCGGGATCGATCGGGATGGCGCCGGCCGTGGGGCGACGGGGCGCCGGGGCGTGGGACGGGCCGGGGCCCGGGCGGTGGGCCGCGGGCAGGTCCCGGATGAAGACCTCCAGCTCGCCGACCGTCTTGGCGCGCAGCACCCCCTCGACGCGCTCGGCGTGCTCGTCCGCGGTGAGCCGCCCCTCGGCCAGGGCGTCGTGCAGGATGTCGGCGATGCGGTCGCGCTCGGCGTCGGAGGCGCGGAGCGCGGAGTCGGCGGGCGCTGCCTGCGGGTGAAGGTCCTGCTTCTGAAGGTCCACGGCAGCAGCGTACCGAAACACGATAGATCGCGACACCCCCCGGGAGGGTGGCCGGGTGTGACGAACTGAGCCTTACCTCACAAGCTCGCCGTGGGCGGCAGGTTCTACGCTGGTGGGCGCTCGCCAACGGAGGCGGGCCGCCGTCCGTCGAGTGAGGAATGGGCTGAGATGCCTGAGTTCGCGTACACCGATCTGCTCCCCCAGGGAGAGGACACCACCCCCTACCGGCTGGTGACCTCCGAGGGTGTCTCCACGGTCGAGGGGCCGGACGGGCGGACCTTCCTCCAGGTGGAGCCGGAGGCGCTGCGCAAGCTCGCCGAGGAGGCCGTCCACGACATCCAGCACTACCTGCGCCCGGCCCACCTCGCGCAGCTGCGCCGGATCATCGACGACCCCGAGGCGTCGGGCAACGACAAGTTCGTGGCGCTGGACCTGCTGAAGAACGCCAACATCGCGGCAGCGGGCGTGCTGCCGATGTGCCAGGACACGGGCACCGCGATCGTGATGGGCAAGCGCGGGCAGAACGTGCTGACTCAGGGGCGCGACGAGGAGGCCTTGAGCCGGGGCGTCTACGACGCGTACCAGAACCTGAACCTGCGCTACTCGCAGATGGCCCCGCTCACCATGTGGGAGGAGAAGAACACCGGCTCCAACCTCCCGGCGCAGATCGAGCTGTACGCGACCGACGGCGGCGCCTACAAGTTCCTCTTCATGGCGAAGGGCGGCGGCTCGGCCAACAAGTCGTTCCTCTACCAGGAGACGAAGGCCGTCCTGAACGAGTCCTCCATGATGAAGTTCCTGGAGGAGAAGATCCGTTCGCTGGGCACCGCGGCCTGCCCGCCCTACCACCTGGCGATCGTGGTCGGCGGCACGTCCGCCGAGTACGCGCTGAAGACCGCCAAGTACGCCTCCGCGCACTACCTGGACGAGATCCCCGCCGAGGGCTCCGAGCTCGGGCACGGCTTCCGGGACAAGGAGTTGGAGGAGAAGGTCTTCGAGCTGACGCAGAAGATCGGCATCGGGGCGCAGTTCGGCGGCAAGTACTTCTGCCACGACGTGCGCGTGGTGCGCCTGCCCCGGCACGGCGCGTCCTGCCCGGTGGCGATCGCGGTGTCCTGCTCGGCCGACCGCCAGGCCGTCGCGAAGATCACCGCCGAGGGCGTCTTCCTGGAGCAGCTGGAGACGGACCCGGCGCGGTTCCTGCCGGAGACGACCGACGAGCACCTCGACGAGAGCGACGTCGTCAGGATCGACCTGAACCAGCCGATGGACACGATCCTCGCCGAGCTCACCAAGTACCCGGTGAAGACCCGCCTGTCCCTGACCGGTCCGCTGGTCGTGGCCCGCGACATCGCGCACGCCAAGATCAAGGAGCGGCTGGACGCGGGCGAGGGGATGCCGCAGTACCTGAAGGACCACCCGGTGTACTACGCCGGTCCGGCCAAGACGCCCGAGGGCTACGCGTCGGGCTCCTTCGGCCCGACCACGGCCGGCCGCATGGACTCCTACGTGGAGCAGTTCCAGGCGGCGGGCGGTTCCAAGGTGATGCTGGCCAAGGGCAACCGCAGCAAGCAGGTCACCGACGCGTGCCACGCCCACGGCGGCTTCTACCTCGGCTCCATCGGCGGCCCGGCCGCCCGCCTCGCCCAGGACTGCATCAAGAAGGTCGAGGTCGTCGAGTACGAGGAGCTCGGCATGGAGGCCGTCTGGAAGATCGAGGTCGAGGACTTCCCGGCGTTCATCGTCGTCGACGACAAGGGCAACGACTTCTTCCAGGATCCCGCGCCGTCGCCCACGTTCACCAGCATCCCGGTGCGGGGCCCCGGCCTGGCGCAGTGACTCGGGGCGGCGGGAGCCGGATCTGTCCCCGCCGCCCCTGTCCGTCCCGTCCCAGGGGCTGTCGGACGAACAAACCGGACGACTTCCTCCGAGACCTTGCGCCGGCCGACGTTCACCTCCATTCCGGTACCCGGTCCCGGACTCGCCCGAGAAGGGCGGTGACGATTCGCCTCCACGGGGAACAGTGGTCGCGGCGCTGACGCTGTGACACGTGGAGGTGATCGTCGATGACCGACGAGCAGGACAGGACCGAGTACCGCACCGAGCACGACTCCATGGGCGAGGTGCGGGTGCCCGCCCACGCCAAGTGGCGTGCCCAGACCCAGCGCGCCGTGGAGAACTTCCCGGTCTCCGGGCAGCGCATCGAGCGGGCGCACATCGAGGCGCTGGCCCGCATCAAGGGCGCGGCGGCCAAGGTCAACGCCGAGCTGGGGGTCCTGGACCAGGACATCGCCGGGGCGATTCAGGACGCGGCCGGGGAGGTCGCCGAGGGCGAGTGGGACGAGCACTTCCCGGTCGACGTGTTCCAGACCGGGTCCGGGACCTCGTCCAACATGAACACCAACGAGGTCATCGCCACGCTCGCCGGTGAGCGGCTCGGGCGGCCCGTGCATCCGAACGACCACGTCAACGCCTCCCAGTCGTCCAACGACGTCTTCCCGTCCTCCATCCACATCGCCGCCACCGCCGCCGTGACGCGCGACCTCGTGCCGGCCCTGGAGCACCTCGCCGCCTCCCTGGAGCGCAAGGCCGAGGAGTTCGCCGACGTCGTGAAGTCGGGGCGGACCCATCTGATGGACGCCACCCCCGTGACGCTGGGTCAGGAGTTCGGCGGCTACGCCGCCCAGGTGCGGTACGGCGTCGAGCGGCTTCAGGCCTCCCTGCCCCGCCTCGCCGAGCTGCCTCTCGGCGGCACGGCCGTGGGCACCGGCATCAACACTCCGCCCGGCTTCTCCGCCGCCGTCATCGAGGAGGTCGCCCGCACCACCGGGCTGCCCCTCACCGAGGCCCGGAACCACTTCGAGGCGCAGGGCGCCCGGGACGGCATCGTCGAGACCAGCGGACAGCTGCGGACCATCGCGGTGGGCCTGACGAAGATCGCCAACGATCTGCGGTGGATGTCCTCCGGGCCACGCACCGGCCTCGCCGAGATCGCCCTGCCCGACCTCCAGCCCGGCTCCTCGATCATGCCGGGCAAGGTGAACCCGGTCGTCCCGGAGGCCGTGCTCATGGTCGCCGCCCAGGTCGTGGGCAACGACGCCACCGTCGCCACCGCGGGCGCCGCCGGGAATTTCGAGCTCAACGTGATGCTGCCCGTCATCGCGAAGAACGTGCTGGAGTCGATCCGGCTGCTCGCCAACGCGACGCGGCTGCTCGCCGACCGGACCGTGGACGGCATCACCGCCGACCGCGAGCGGGCGCGGGAGTACGCCGAGTCCTCCCCTTCCGTCGTCACGCCGCTCAACAAGTACATCGGCTACGAGGAGGCCGCGAAGGTCGCCAAGAAGGCGCTGGCCGAACGCAGGACGATCCGTCAGGTCGTGCTGGAGGGCGGGTACGTGGAGCGCGGGGACCTGACCGCGGAGCAGCTCGACGAGGCGCTGGACGTCCTGCGGATGACGCACCCGTGACAAGGGGACACGGGCGTGTGCCCGGCGCGTGAACCGTGACACGCGCCGCAGCGTCGTATGCCTATGGCACCTAATATCTGTTCATGGCAGAGGGTGAAGCGATGAGACGCGTGGAAACGGGTGGTGCGGCGGGCTTCTGGGCGCCCGGGAGCCGGATCCTGTGGCGATACCGGGAGAACGGCGGTACGCAGGTGCACATCGCGCGTCCCGTCACCGTCGTCCGGGACGACGCCGACCTGCTCGCCGTGTGGCTGGCCCCCGGCACCGAGTGCGTGAAGCCCGTGCTCGCCGACGGCACGCCCGTGCACCTGGAGCCGCTGGAGTCGCGCTACACCAAGCCGCGGACCGTGCAGCACGACCGGTGGTTCGGCACGGGCGTGCTGAAGCTGGCCCGGCCCGGCGAGCCCTGGTCAGTGTGGCTGTTCTGGGAGCCCGGCTGGCAGTTCAAGAACTGGTACGTGAACCTGGAGGAGCCGCTGGCCCGTTGGGCGGGCGGGGTGGATTCCGTCGATCACTTCCTGGACATCTCGGTGCATCCGGACCGCAGTTGGCACTGGCGGGACGAGGACGAGTTCGCCCAGGCCCGCCGGGACGGGTTGATGGACGACCGGCAGGCCGAGAGGGTACGGGCCGCGGGGCGGGACGCGGTGCTGTCGATCCGCGCCTGGGGGCCGCCGTTCTCGGAAGGCTGGCAGCACTGGCGCCCGGATCCGTCCTGGACGGTACCGTCACTGCCGGAGGACTGGGATCGTACGCCCGCGCATGTGTCCTCATGAGACCCTTGCTGCGCCCCCGGGCAAGAAACGTAGGATCGTCCTCCGCAAGGGCGCGCGGCGGCAACTACCGAAGCGCGCGCTGGGCTTGACCGATCGTCACCGAGGGGCGGCAGGACGTGAGCGAGGGGTACGAGGGCAACACCGGCAGGGCCTGCGCCACAGGCCGCAGACGGCCTGCCGGTGGCACAGGAACAACCTCTGACCACGCGGGAATTCCGTTCCTGGGGCACGTATTCCGGGTATCGGAGTTTCGGCGGGACCCACTGCGCGCGCGGCGCGCAGCCCCGGACGGATGGATTCGACACGCGTGACGGAGCAGCCGACCTCGTTCGAACGCCCCCAGGGGGGCGTCGACCCCGCGGATCCCCGCGGGGCGTTCGCGCATACCCCGACACCGGCGCGTGCGCCGGGCGCGGGCACCTTACCGGTGCAGGGCCGCCCCGGCGGCGACGTCACCGTTCCGGTCACGACGGCACACGGCACGCCGGGCACGTCGGAGCCGGGCACCTCCACGCCGTTCGGCAAGGGCAAGGACACCGTGAGCGACCCCGCATCCGAGCACTCCCAGCCGGGTGCCGAGCAGACCGCCGAGCGCGAGACCCCTCGGCCGCGCCCCGCCCCCGAGGGCATCCCGGTCCAGCCGGCCGACGAGCAGGACCGGCCCGGGGTGAACGCCGACGGGCAGGAGCGCCGCAGCGGCCAGAGCCTGCCGCCCGGCCGGCCCACGCCCATGCGGCGGGACGGTGACCGGCTCCGGTTCGTGGGGGCCGCCACCCGGCGGATCGCCCGCGGCATCGACCTCGACGAGATCGTGATGGGGCTGTGCCGGGCCACCGTGCCGACCTTCTCCGACGCGATCCTGGTCTATCTGCGCGACCCGCTGCCCGTCGGCGACGAGCGGCCCACCGGCCCGCTGCTGCTGCGGCTGCGCCGCACCGACCGGATTCCGGTGGAGCGCGACACGGAGAACGGCTTCCTGCCGGCCGCGCAGCCCGAGCCGAACGAACTGGACACCGTCGGTGCCGAGCTGTGCGAGGTGCGGCCCGGCAGCGCGCTCGCGGAGGTCCTGCGGGGGGTGCGCCCGGTGTTCACCGACGCCCCCGCGGCCCGCGCCGCCCTGCCGGAGCTGCTCGGCGAAGGCGGCGAGTTCGCCGTTCCGGACGGACAGCGGGCGATCCTCGCCCCGCTGCGCGGCCGCCGTCGGGTGATCGGCGCCGCCCTGTTCCTGCGCCGTCCCGAGCGCATCGCGTTCGAGCCGGACGACCTGCTGGTGGCCGCCCAGCTCGCCACGCACAGCGCCCTCGGCATCGACAAGGCCGTGCTGTACGGCCGCGAGGCCTACATCGCGGACGAGTTGCAGCGCACCATGCTGCCCGAGACGCTGCCCCGCCCGACGGGTGTGCGACTGGCCTCCCGCTACCTGCCGGCCGCGGAGACGGCCCGGGTTGGCGGCGACTGGTACGACGCGATCCCGCTGCCGGGCAGCCGGGTCGCGCTGGTCGTCGGTGACGTCATGGGGCACTCGATGACGTCGGCCGCCATCATGGGCCAGCTGCGCACCACGGCCCAGACCCTCGCCGGCCTGGACCTGCCGCCGCAGGAGGTCCTGCACCACCTGGACGAACAGGCCCAGCGTCTCGGCGTGGACCGCATGGCCACCTGCCTGTACGCGGTCTACGACCCGGTATCGCACCGCATCACCATCGCCAACGCCGGCCATCCGCCGCCCGTCCTGCTGCACCTGGGCGGCCGCGCCGAGGTCCTGCGCGTGCCCGCCGGTGCCCCGATCGGGGTCGGCGGCGTGGACTTCGAGGCCGTGGAGCTGGACGCGCCCGCCGGTGCCACCCTGCTCCTGTACACCGACGGGCTGGTCGAGTCCCGGCTGCGCGATGTGTGGACCGGCATCGAGCAGCTGCGGGAGAAGCTCGCCGCGGTCGCGCAGCTCACCGGGCCGGACCATCCGCCGCCCCTGGAAGCGCTGTGCGACGAGGTGCTCGACATGCTCGGCCCCGGCGACCGGGACGACGACATCGCGCTGCTCGCCGCCCGCTTCGACGGGATCGCGCCCAGCGACGTGGCGTACTGGTTCCTGGAGCCGGAGGACGCCGCCCCCGGCCGGGCCCGCCGCCTGGCCCGCCGCGCGTTGCAGCGCTGGGGCCTGGAGGAGCTCAGCGACTCCGTCGAGCTGCTCGTCAGCGAGGTCGTGACGAACGCCGTGCGCTACGCGTCCCGGCCGGTGACCCTGCGGCTGCTGCGCACGGACGTGCTGCGGTGCGAGGTCGGTGACGACGTGCCGCAGCTGCCGCGGCTGCGCCAGGCGCGGGCCACCGACGAGGGCGGGCGCGGACTGTACCTGGTGAACCGGCTGGCCCGGCGCTGGGGCGCGACCCGGCTCAGTACCGGCAAGGTGGTCTGGTTCGAGCTCAACCACGGCTGACGGAGCCGCGGGAAGCGGGCCGTACGCACCAAGCCGATGGGCGCCCGGTGTGCACCGGGCGCCCATCGGCGTCTGCTACGCGTCGTCGCCCGGCTTGATCGGGTCGAACGGGTCACCGCCGTCGCCCGGGGGTGTCGTCTGCGGGGCCGTGGGCGGGGTGACGGTGGGCGGTGTCGTCGACGGACTCGGCGGCGGGGACGACGACGGCTTCTCGGACGTGGGCGGCGGGGACGACGACGGCTCCTCGGTCGTCGGCTCCTGCGTCGGCTCCTTGGTCGGCGTCTGCGAAGGCGTCGGCGTCCAGGTCGGCTGGACGGCCGCGCCCTGCTCGGTGTCCAGGTCGAACTTGCTGACCTCACCCATCACACCGAAGGTGTACGCCGCCCAGATCTGTGCGGGGAAGCCACCGCCGTTGACGCGGGGTTCGCCGCCCGCCTTGTACATCGGGACGTGCTTGTACGGGGGTTTGTTGTCCTCCCCGAACAGGCCGACGGACGTGACCAGGTCGGGCGTGTAGCCGGTGAACCAGGCCGACAGGTTGTCGTCGGACGTGCCGGTCTTGCCCGCGACCTGCTGACCGTCGCGCCGGGGGTTGTCGCGCACGGACGCCTGGGCGGTTCCGTCGTCGACCACGCCGGTCAGCACCGAGGTGACGGAGTCGGCGGCCTCGCGGCTGATGACCTGGTCACCGACCGGGTCGGGCATGGTGACGGTCCGGTTCAGGTGCTCCGCCGACTTCAGGAGGGCCGGGGTCACCTTCTTGCCGTGGTTGTCGAGGGTCGCGTAGACCCCGGCCATCTCCAGAGGGCTCGCGCCCATGCTGCCCAGGGTCTGGGCGGGCACGGCCTCCATGTTCTCGGTGTCCATGCCGAGCTCGCCGGCGACCTTCACCACCTCGGACATGCCGACGTCGACGCCCATCTGCGCGAAGACGGAGTTGACGGACTTGTTCATCGCCGTCTGGACGGAGATCGGGCCGTAGTCCCGGTCGTCCTCGTTCTCGGGGGCGAAGCCGACCTTGCTGCCGTTGTCGACGACCGGGCGCTTGCTCGTGCCGTCGTAGATCGTGTTCGCCCTGATCGGGGTGCCGTCCTGGGTCTCGGCCCGCCCTTCCAGGGCAGCGGCCAGGATCACCGGCTTGAAGGTGGAGGCGGGCTGGTAGTCCGTACGGGTCGCGTTGTTCACATAGTGCTTGAGGTAGTCCCGGCCGCCGTACATGGCGACGACCGCACCGGTCTTCGGGTTCACGGACGCGG
Organism: Streptomyces sp. NPDC096046; assembly: GCF_040303285.1. Classification (NCBI taxonomy): domain Bacteria; kingdom Bacillati; phylum Actinomycetota; class Actinomycetes; order Kitasatosporales; family Streptomycetaceae; genus Streptomyces; species Streptomyces sp. NPDC096046. Next base: position 15,232 of record NZ_JBEOSZ010000025.1, read on the forward strand.
CGCCGGCCTGGACGTCCGCGTCGACCTCACGCTTGTCCGGGTCGAGCTTGCTGTTCAGCTGCCGCTCGACGGACTTCTCGAGCGCCGCCTGCTTCTTCTTGTCGATGTTGAGCGTCAGGGTCCAGCCGCCCTGTTCGATCATCGCCTCCGCCTGCTTCGCGTCCTCGGCGGTGCCCTGGCTGATGAGCTGCTTCTCCAGAGCCGTGTTGGCGGCCTTCACCAGGTAGCCGGTCTGGCCCCCCAGACTCGGGTCGGCCTTCGGCTTCTCGGGGGTCGGGAACCTCATGGCCTCCCGCTCGGACTTGCCGAGCCAGCCTTGCTGGACCATGTTGCCCAGGACGTAGTTCCAACGAGCTTTCACCAGCTTCTTACCGGTGTCGGAGGCTATCGCCCAGTCGTACTGGTTCGGCGCCTGGAGGAGCGCGGCGAGGTAGGCGCCCTGCTCGACGGTGAGGTTCTTGGCGTCCACACGGTAGTAGGCCTGGGCTGCGGCTTGGATGCCGTAGGCGCCACGGCCGTAGTAGCTGGTGTTGATGTAGCCGGCGAGGATGTAGTCCTTGGACTTCTCCCGGTCCAGCTTCAGGGAGATGACCAGTTCCTTCAGCTTGCGCGAGACGGTCTGTTCCTGCGACAGGTAGTAGTTCTTGACGTACTGCTGAGTGATCGTGGAACCGCCCTGCGCGCCCTTGCCCGTGACGGTGTTGAGCACACCGCGGGCCGTGCCCTTCAGGTCCACGCCGGCGTCCTGGTAGAAGGTCTTGTTCTCGGCGGCGACGAAGGTCTTCTGAACGGGCTTGGGGACCTCGGCCAGGTCCACGATCTCGCGGTTGCGGTCACCCGTGCGGGCCAGCAGCGAGCCGTCGCTGTACTTGTAGATGTTGCTCTGCCGCTTGGCGTCGGCGTTCCCCTTCGGGATCCCGATCACCATGTACAGCACGATGAAGGCACCCATGCCGAGCAGGCACAGACCGAGGAAGGTGCCGACCATCTTCTTCCAGGTGAAGAGCCTGCGTATGCCGCTCTTCCCGGCCGCGGCCGACGAACGGCGGCGCTTGGGTGCCGCCCGGCGCCCACCGCGCTGTCGGGCGCGTCTTTCTTCCGCTCGTCCCATGGGTCCGATCCGCTCCGCTTCGTTCATGTGTGCTCACATGTCACACAGGTTCGCCGCTCAGGTCAGCTCAGAAAGCTAACACCGGGAGATAAGAGATAGGGCTGCCGATCCGGCCCTTTGCGGACGTGACAATCAGCACCCATCCCAACGGAACCGACGTACGAGACACGCGCAGGGTTGCCACCACGGGGAAAAGTGATATCACTTAGTTAGACAGAAGCTATGCAGGAGTGGCTTCGACCGAAGAACGGGGGACCACCCATGTCCACGCACGACACGCAGGTCACGGCCGACGTGCCCCAGATGCCGGCACCACGGGTGCGGGAGTTCACCGCGCACAGCATCGGCGGCGGACTCGCCCTGCTGCTCGGACTGCTGGGCCTGCTGGCCGGCGCCGGGCTGATAGCGACCGCCACCTCGGTGGACGGCAGCGGCGCGAAGGCCGGACTGATCATCGGCGGCCTCCTGGTCGCGCTCGCGGCGTTCCTCGCCATGTGCGGGCTGAACATGGTGGCGCCGGGCGAGGCCCGGGTCGTCCAGCTCTTCGGCCGCTACCGGGGCACGATCCGGCAGGACGGCCTGCGCTGGGTGAACCCCCTCACCTCGCGCACCAGGATCTCGACCCGCGTGCGCAACCACGAGACGGCCGTCCTGAAGGTCAACGACGCCTACGGCAACCCCATCGAGCTCGCCGCGGTCGTGGTGTGGCGCGTCGAGGACACCGCCCAGGCCACCTTCGAGGTCGACGACTACATCGAGTTCGTCTCCACCCAGACCGAGGCGGCCGTGCGGCACATCGCCATCGAGTACCCCTACGACGCCCACGAGGAGGACGGCCTCTCGCTGCGCGGCAACGCCGAGGAGATCACCGAGAAGCTCGCCGCCGAACTGCACGCGCGCGTGGAGGCGGCCGGCGTGCAGATCATCGAGTCCCGCTTCACGCACCTCGCCTACGCCCCGGAGATCGCCTCGGCGATGCTCCAGCGGCAGCAGGCCGGGGCGGTGGTCGCGGCGCGGCGGCAGATCGTGGACGGCGCGGTGGGCATGGTGGAGGCCGCGATCGCCCGCATCACCGAGCGGGACATCGTGGAGCTGGACTCCGAGCGGAAGGCGGCGATGGTCTCCAACCTCATGGTCGTGCTGTGCGGTGACCGGGCCGCGCAGCCGGTCCTCAACACCGGGTCCCTCTACCAGTGACGGCCCCTCCCGAGGGTCCGGACCCTCAGCGCCGGCCGCAGCAGCAGCGCAAGCAGGTGCTGCTGCGGCTGGACCCGGCGGTGTACGAGGCGCTCGCGCGGTGGGCCGGGGACGAGCTGCGGTCGGCCAACGCGCAGATCGAGTTCCTGCTGCGCAGGGCGCTGGCGGAGGCGGGCCGGCTGCCGCGGGAGACCGGGCCGCTGCCCCGGCGGGGACGGCCGCCCGGGTCTCCGGGAGGCTCGCCCCCCGGCCCCCCACCGGCCTGAACGGACCGGCTCCGGGCTGTTGCGGAACCGTGACAACCCGGCCCGACCTGCACGGCGGTACCGCCCGCCATGATCTACACACTCGGCGTATACACCCGGCGTATACACAGTAGGTAGAGTCATCGGCATGTCCATCGGTCACACTCTTCTGGGACTCCTGGAGTCCGGCCCGCGGCACGGTTACGACCTGAAGCGGGCCTTCGACGAGAAGTTCGGTCACGACCGGCCGCTCCACTACGGCCAGGTCTACTCGACGATGTCCCGCCTGCTGAAGAACGGGCTCGTCGAGGTCGACGGCATCGAGGCGGGCGGCGGGCCCGAGCGCAAGCGCTACGCCATCACCGAGGCCGGCATCACCGACGTCGCGCGCTGGCTCGCCACGCCGGAGAAGCCGGAGCCGTATCTCCAGTCGACCCTCTACACCAAGATCGTCCTCGCGCTGCTCACCCACCGCGACGCCGGCGACATCCTCGACACCCAGCGCTCGGAGCACCTGCGCAGCATGCGCATCCTCACCGACCGCAAGCGCAAGGGCGATCTGGCCGACCAGCTCATCTGCGATCACGCGCTGTTCCACCTGGAGGCGGACCTGCGCTGGCTGGAGCTGACCGCGGCGCGTCTGGACAAGCTCCGTGAGGCGGTGACCCGATGACGATTCCCGCTGGTTCGCTCCTCACCGCCCAGGAACTGCGCAAGACGTACGGGCCGACGACCGCCCTCGACGGCGCCGGGTTCTCCATCCACCCGGGCGAGGTCGTCGCCGTGATGGGCCCGTCCGGGTCGGGCAAGTCGACCCTGCTGCACTGCCTCGCCGGGATCGTCATGCCCGACTCGGGCTCGATCACGTACAACGGGCGCGAGGTGACCGCGATGAGCGACGCCGAGCGCAGTGCGCTGCGGCGCTCCGAGTTCGGGTTCGTGTTCCAGTTCGGGCAGCTCGTACCGGAACTCACCTGCGTGGAGAACGTCGCGCTGCCGCTGCGGCTGAACGGCTCGCCCCGCAAGGAGGCCGAGCGGACCGCGCTGGCCTGGATGGAACGGCTGGAGGTCGACGACCTCCGCAAGAAGCGGCCCGGCGAGGTGTCCGGCGGTCAGGGGCAGCGGGTCGCCGTCGCCCGCTCGCTGGTGACCAACCCGCGGGTGCTGTTCGCCGACGAGCCGACCGGCGCGCTCGACTCGTTCAACGGCGAGCGCGTGATGGAGCTGCTCACCGACGCCGCCCGGTCGGCCAACGCCGCCGTGGTGCTCGTCACGCACGAGGCGCGGGTGGCCGCGTACTCCGACCGCGAGATCGTCGTACGGGACGGCAGGTCGCGGGACATGGAGCGCGTCGTATGAGCCTCGGGCAGTGGGTCCGGGACCTGGCCATGGGGGCCCGGTTCGCCTTCGCCGGCGGGCGCGAGGGGTGGACCCGGGCGCTGCTGACGGCCGTCGGCGTGGGGCTGGGGGTGGCGCTGCTGCTGCTCACCACCGCCGTCCCGGGCGCGCTGGCGGAACGGGACCGGCGCGAGGAGGCACGCAGCGACCACACCTTCAGCCAGCAGGAGACACCGAAGGCCGACGACACCCTGATCGTCGTGGACTCGGACACCGTTTTCCGGGACCGGGACGTGCGCGGGCGCATGCTGGAGGCCGAAGGCCCGAAGGCTCCGCTGCCCCCGGGGGTGTCGGCGTTCCCGGCGGACGGCGAGATGGTCGTCTCCCCCGCGCTGAAGGAGCTGCTCGGCTCCGGCGACGGCAAGCTGCTGCGGGAGCGGCTGGACTACCGGATCACGGGCACCATCGGCGAGCAGGGGCTGGTCGGCTCGCAGGAACTCGCCTACTACGCGGGCGGCAAGGGGCTCGCGGAACGGCTGGAGGGCCCCGCCAGCGGGGCCCGGATCGACAGCTTCGGCAACCCGGACCTGGGGTCGTCCGACCCGTGGGACCCGGTGCTGCTCCTGCTGGTCCTGGTCGTCTTCGTGGTGCTGCTGATGCCGGTCGCCGTGTTCATCGCCGCGGCCGTACGGTTCGGCGGCGAGCGGCGCGACCGCAGGCTCGCGGCGCTGCGGCTGGTCGGCTCCGACAGCCGGATGACCCGGCGGATCGCCGCCGGCGAGGCGCTCGCCGGTTCGGTGCTGGGGCTCGTCCTCGGAGTCGGCTTCTTCCTGCTGGGGCGGCAACTGGCGGCCTCCGTCGAGGTGTTCCACGTCAGTGTGTTCCCGAGCTATCTGAACCCCTCGCCCGTGCTGGCCGTCCTGGTCGCGGTCGCGGTGCCGGCGGCCGCGGTCGTGGTGACGATCCTCGCCCTGCGCGGGGTGGTCATCGAGCCGCTCGGCGTGGTCCGCACGGCCAGGCCCGCGCGGCGCCGGCTGTGGTGGCGGCTGCTGCTGCCGCTCGGCGGACTCGCGCTGCTCCTCCCGATGATCGGGCAGGGCAAGGACGGCGGGGAGTTCAATCAGTACCTCGTCGTCGGCGGAGTGATGCTCCTCCTGGTCGGCGTCACGGCCCTGCTGCCCTGGGTGGTGGAGACGGTCGTGGCCCGGCTCGGCTCGGGCGGGGTCGCCTGGCAACTCGCCGTGCGCAGACTTCAGTTGAGCAGCGGCGCGGCGGCCCGGATGGTCAACGGCATCGCGGTGGCGGTGGCCGGGGCGATCGCGCTGCAGATGCTGTTCGCCGGGGTGGAGGGCACCTACACCAGGGCGTCGCAGTACGACGTCTCCCGGGCCCAGATGAGCGTGGACGTGCCGGACGGCAGTGACGCCACCCCGGTCGCCGCGCAGTACCGCGACACCGAGGGCGTACGCAAGGTCACCGTCCTGTCGGATTTCCATCTCGGCGACCGGCGCGGCGAGGACGAGTCCCTCATCCAGATCACCGTTGCCGACTGCGCTTCGCTGCGCGAAGTGGCCACGCTCCCCGGCTGCCGTGACGGTGACGTCTTCGCGGCCAGGGGCTCGGAGTACGACAGCGAGAGCGAGCGCCTGGCCAAGCCCGGCACGGCCCTGTGGACCGAGTCGGAGGACTCCGGCCGCCCGGGCGACCGCGCGGTCTCCTGGACCGTGCCACAGGACATCAGGCAGGCCCAGTCCCGCGAGGACCCCACCGGGTACGAGCGCGGCGGCATCCTGATCACCCCCGGCGCGCTGCCCGAGAAGCTCAAGGGGTTCATCTCCACGCGGCTCTTCCTGAGCGTGGACCCCTCGGTGCCGGACGCCTACGACCACGTGCGCAACACGGCGGCGCGGCTCGACCCGACGTCCCAGCCGATGACCTGGCACAGCATCGAGAGCAACGACCGCTACGCCGCCATCCGCACCGGTCTGTCCGTCGGAGCCGCGTGTGTGCTGGCCCTGATCGGGGCGAGTCTGCTGGTCTCGCAGCTGGAGCAGTTGCGCGAACGCCGCAAGCTGCTGTCGGCCCTGGTGGCCTTCGGCACCCGGCGCCGCACCCTCAGCCTGTCGGTGCTGTGGCAGACGGCGATCCCGATCGGGCTGGGCCTGCTGCTCGCCGCGGCGGTGGGCATCGCCCTGGGCGCGGTCCTGCTGCGGATGACCAACACGTCGGTCCGGGTGGACTGGCCGAGTGTGCTGTCGGTGACCGGCATCGGCGCGGGCGTCGTCCTGGCGGTGACGCTGCTGAGCCTGCCGCCGCTGCTGAAACTGATGCGGCCGGACGGGCTGCGGACGGAGTAGGTCCTCCCACGGGGCGTCAGGCGTCCCGGTCGACGACCCGGACGGGCAGCGGTCGCAGCGCCTGGCGCAGGGCGGCCGCCAGCTCCTCGTACTCCGCGCCGCGCGCGGCCCCCACCCGCATCGCCAGGGCGATCCGCCGGGTGGGGGCCGGGTCGGCGAAGTACCCGGTGAGGAGCTGGTTGCTGCGGGAGGTCTCGACCTTCAGGGAGGTGCGCGGCAGCAGCGTGACGCCGAGCCCGCCCGCGACGAGCTGCACCAGAGTGGACAGCCCGGCGGCGGTCGTGGTGACCGGCACATCGTCGCGGCCGGCCTCCCGGCAGATGTCGAGGGCCTGGTCGCGCAGGCAGTGCCCCTCGTCCAGCAGCAGCAGGTTCAGCTCCCGCAGAACCTGACGCGGGATGCCCTCCCGGCCGCCGAGCCAGTGGTCGAGTGGCGTGACAAGCACGAAGTCCTCGTCGAACAGCGGCAGTTCGGCCACGCCCGGCACGCCCAGCGGCACGGCGAGCAGCAGCAGATCGAGTCGGCCGCCGGTGAGGCCGTCGAGGAGGCTGGCGGTCTGCTCCTCGTGCACCTGGAGATCGAGGTGCGGATACCGCTCGTGGACGAGCCGCAGGACCGTCGGCAGCAGGTAGGGCGCGACCGTCGGGATCACCCCGAGCCGCAGCACCCCGGTGAAGGGCGCGCGGACCGCCTCGGCCTCCTCCATGAGGGCGCCCACCTCCCCCAGGACCGCCTTGGCCCGTACGGCGATCCGCTCACCTTCGGGTGAGAGCAGCACCTTGCGCGTCGTACGCTCGAGGAGCGTCACTCCGAGTGTCTCCTCCAGGGCCGACACGGCACCCGAGAGGGCGGGCTGGCTCATGCCGATCGCCGCGGCCGCGTCCCGGAAATGAAGGTGCTCGGCCACCGCCGCGAAGGCCCGGAGCTGGGCGAGGCTGGGCTGTCTACGCTGATTACCGACCGTCACTGATAACCACCTCCGATCAACCCGACCGAGTGTAGCTATTTCCGTAATCAATCGAGCCTGTGCCAACATCAACACCGTCCAACCCATGGGAAACGCCCGCGATCCGGGTGTTTCTTCGCTGCAAGGAGTGTGTGTGCTCACCGTCGGTGACAAGTTCCCCGAGTTCGACCTGACCGCCTGCGTCTCGCTGGAGAAGGGCGAGGAGTTCCAGCAGATCAACCACAAGACCTACGAGGGTCAGTGGAAGGTCATCTTCGCGTGGCCCAAGGACTTCACCTTCGTGTGCCCGACCGAGATCGCCGCCTTCGGCAAGCTGAACGACGAGTTCGCCGACCGCGACGCCCAGGTCCTCGGCTTCTCCGGCGACTCCGAGTTCGTCCACCACGCCTGGCGCAAGGACCACGACGACCTGCGTGACCTGCCGTTCCCGATGATGGCCGACTCCAAGCACGAGCTGATGCGCGACCTCGGCATCGAGGGCGAGGACGGCTTCGCCAAGCGCGCCGTGTTCATCGTGGACCAGAACAACGAGATCCAGTTCTCGATGGTGACCGCGGGCTCGGTCGGCCGTAACCCGAAGGAGGTCCTCCGGGTCCTGGACGCGCTCCAGACGGACGAGCTGTGCCCCTGCAACTGGTCGAAGGGCGACGAGACCCTCGACCCGGTCGCGCTGCTCTCCGGGGAGTGATCTGACATGTCGCTGGATGCCCTGAAGTCCGCCATACCGGACTACGCCAAGGATCTGAAGCTCAACCTGGGCTCGGTCATCGGCAACTCCGACCTGCCGGCCCAGCAGCTGTGGGGCACGGTGCTGTCGACGGCGATCGCCTCGCGCTCTCCGATCGTGCTGCGCGAGCTGGAGCCGGAGGCGAAGGCGAACCTGTCGGCGGAGGCCTACACGGCGGCCAAGGCCGCCGCCGCGGTGATGGCGATGAACAACGTCTTCTACCGCACCCGCCACCTCCTGACGGACCACGAGTACGGCAACCTGCGCGCCGGCCTGCGGATGAACGTCATCGGCAACCCGGGCGTCGACAAGGTCGACTTCGAGCTGTGGTCCTTCGCCGTCTCGGCCATCAACGGCTGCGGCATGTGCCTGGACTCCCACGAGCAGGTGCTGCGCAAGGCCGGTCTCGACCGCGAGGTCATCCAGGAGGCGTTCAAGATCGCTTCCGTGATCCAGGCGGTCGGCGTCACGCTGGACGCCGAGGCGGTCCTGGCCGGGTAACCCCCGGCCGCACGCCTCGTACCGCAGGGCCCCGCCCACCTGACACCGGTGGACGGGGCCCTGCCGGCGTGCCGGGGTGCCGGCTACTCCGGCGGCGTCCCGGGGGCGGGCTCGGCACTCACCGCCGTGGCCCCGCGGGGCCGCACCGAATGCCGGAGCGCCGCCTTCTGCGAGGAGGAACGCAGATATCCGGCGACCGTGTTGGTCACCGCCACCAGCGGCACGGCGACGACCGCACCGCCGATCCCGGCCACCATGCCGCCCGCCGCGACCGAGAGCACGACCGCCAGCGGATGCACCCGCACGGCCCGCCCCAGGATGAACGGCTGCAGGATGTGCCCCTCGATCTGCTGCACCGCGAGCACCACCACCAGCGTCATGACGGCCGCGAACACCCCCTGGGTGACCAGCGCGACGACCACGGCGAGCGCACCGGAGACCACCGCACCGACCAGCGGGATGAAGGCGAACAGGAAGATGAACACGGCCAGCGGCACCGCCATCGGCACGTCGAGGAAGTAGATGCCGAGCCCGATGAAGATCGCGTCGATCAGCGCGACGATGACCGTGCCCCGCACATACGCCGTCAGTGTCCGCCACGCCGCCGGACCGGCCCCGGCCACCCCCGGCCGCGCCGCCGCCGGCACCAGCTTCAGCGTCCACTCCCAGATCCGCTTGCCGTCGTAGAGCAGGAACAGCGTCGAGAAGACCGCCAGCAGGATCCCGGCGAGCGCCTCGACGACGACCGTCACGCCTTCCAGACCCGCCGAGGTGATCTGGTCCGTGTTCGCCCCGACCGCTTCACGCAGGTTCTCGGCGATGTCGTTGATCTGTTTGTCCGTGACGTGGAAGGGGCTGTTCAGCAGCCAGTTCCGCAACTCGTCGATGCCGTCCTGGATCTGGCCCGAGAGGTCGTCGATGTTCTCCATGACCTGCCAGGTCACGAACCAGCCGATGAGGCCGATGACGACGAAGCCGAGGATGGCCGTCAGCGCCGTCGCCGGCCCGCGCGGCACGCCGTGGCGCCGCAGACGCGCCACCGTCGGCTGCAGGATCGCCGTGATGAGCAGCGCGATCACGAACGAGAGCACCACGAGCTGGACGGCACTGATGATCCGCATCAGCACCCAGACGGTGCCCGCGAGGATGAGGAAGCGCCAGCCGGCCTCGGCGGCGACCCGCACCCCCCACGGCACGGCCAGCGCCGGATCGGGCCGGGGGGCGACGTCGGGCGCGTGGTCCGGGGGCGGCGGCACGTACTCGTCGGGGAGGGCCGGGGATTCGGAGTCGTCCCGCTCCCGCTCGGCCTCGGCGCGGCGTTCGTTGTAACGCTCGCTGATCTCGGTCAGCCCGGCACCGAGCCGGCCGAGCCACCCTGGCACTCGCGACATGATCCGTCCTTTTCCCCCGTCTCAGCGCACCACTCCCCCGGAGTCGGTCCCGTCCGACCGTACAGGGCGAAAGCCCCGCACCGGACGACGGTGCGGGGCTCTCGTGAGGCAGCGGGATCGGCCGTGGGGCCGGTCGGCTCAGTACCAGTGGTTGGCCTGCCAGAACGACCAGGCCTCACAGGGGCTGCCGTAGCGGTCGTTCATGTAGCTCAGGCCCCACTTGATCTGGGTGGCCGGGTTGGTCCGCCAGTCCGCGCCCGCGGACGACATCTTGGAAGCGGGCAGCGCCTGGAACATGCCGTAGGCCCCTGAAGAGGGGTTGACCGCCTTGTAGTTCCAGTCGGACTCGTGGTCCACGATGTTGCTGAAGCACTGGAACTGACCCGACGGCACCATCTGCCGCGCCATCGCCTGGATCTGGGCGATGCTGTAGGAGCTCGCGACGGGGAAGTCGGAGATGTCCTTGGAGCGGCTGGCGGCGGCCTTGGCCTCCGCGCGCTCCTTGGCTGCCGCCTCGGCGGCCTTGGCGGCCTTCTCGGCCTTCTCGGCGGCTTCCTTCTTGGCGATGGCCGTCTCGGCGGCGGCCTTGCGGGCGGCCTCCTCGGCGTCCTTCTTGGCGCTCGCGTCCGCCTGGATGGCCTGCGCGTCGGCCTGCTGCGTCAGGGACGCGGTCTGCACCTGGGCCTGCTGGCCCGCGGGGATGTCCGCGAGCAGGGTGGCGCCGCTGGCCGTCGCTTCGGCGTCGTTGTTCTGCGCGGTGCTGCCCGAGGCAACTCCGACGACGCTTCCGACAGCGGTGACCGCCGTGGCCGAAGCCACTGCGAATCCCCGGACCGAGATCCGGCTCACACGGTTTTCCTTCCAGCATCGCCCGCTTCGGTGACCCTCGCGGACGCAATCGTGCCCCTGGCACTGGCCTCCCCAACTGCGGGGTCACGGGAGGCGCGGGCCCGGTGGGCAACTCCCGCGAGGGGAGCGCCGCGTGTTGCTCGGGCGGCATACGACAACGCTATGCAGTTGGTGCTGTTGCTTCGGTGGTGCCGTACCGCTGGGGGTACAGGTGTGTCGTATGCGGGGCCTGACAGGACTGAGACTCTGCCGCAACCCGACGGGGCAAGGCAATTCTGCGTTGCGTGTGAAAGCTCACATCCCGTTTGGCGCGGGAGATTCACCGGAACGCCCACACGCGAAGGCGCCGCCCGGCTAGGCTCTTCGCCTTTTCCGGACGGCGCCAACTATCGCATAACCGGCACTACTTACCGAGGACGGTCAGACCTGCCCGTCTTCGAGCATTTCGGTCACAAGGGCGGCGATCTGGGACCTCTCGGACCGTGTCAGGGTCATGTGCGCGAAGAGCGGATGCCCCTTCAGCTTCTCGACGACGGCGACGACACCGTCGTACCGGCCGACCCTGAGGTTGTCCCGCTGGGCCACGTCATGGGTGAGGACCACCCGCGAATTGGCCCCGATCCGGGACAGAACGGTGAGAAGCACATTCCGTTCCAGCGACTGCGCCTCGTCCACGATCACGAACGCGTCGTGCAGCGAGCGGCCGCGGATGTGGGTGAGCGGCAGGACCTCCAGCATCCCGCGCGCGGTGACCTCCTCGATGACCTCGCGGGACGTGACCGCCGAGAGGGTGTCGAAGACCGCCTGGGCCCAGGGGCTCATCTTCTCGGCCTCGGAGCCCGGCAGATAGCCCAGTTCCTGCCCACCCACCGCGTACAGCGGACGGAAGACCATCACCTTCTGGTGCTGACGGCGCTCCAGCACCGCCTCCAGACCCGCGCACAGCGCCAGCGCCGACTTGCCGGTGCCGGCCCGGCCGCCCATCGACACGATCCCGACGTCCGGGTCGAGCAGCAGGTCGAGCGCGATCCGCTGCTCGGCGCTGCGGCCCTTGATGCCGAACACCTCACGATCCCCGCGTACGACACGGATGGTGCCCTCCGGCGTGACCCGCCCGAGCGCCTTGCCGCGTTCCGACTGGATCGTCAGGCCGGTGTGCACCGGCAGCTCGGCGGCCTCGGGGACGTAGACGTGGCCCTCCTCGAAGAGGATGTCCACCTGCTCGCCGGGCAGGGTCAGTTCGGACATGCCGGTCCAGCCGGAGGAGTCCGTGATGGCGAGTTCCGCGCGGTACTCCTCGGCGAGGAGCCCGACGGAGGACGCCTTGATCCTGAGCGGGAGGTCCTTGGACACGACCGTGACGTCGAACCCCTCGGCCTGCAGGTTGCGGGCGACCGCGAGGATGCGGGAGTCGTTGTCCCCCAGGCGGTAGCCGCTGGGCAGCACACTGGGGTCCGAGTGGTTGAGCTCGACACGGACGGTCCCGCCCAGATCCCCGATCGGGATGGGGGCGTCGAGGCGACCGTGCCGGACCCGGAACTCGTCGAGCAGGCGCAGGGCCTGCCGGGCGAAGTAGCCGAGCTCGGGATGGTGCCGCTTGGCCTCCAGCTCCGTGACCACGACGATGGGGAGCACGACCTCGTGCTCGTCGAAGCGGTTCAGGGCGTTCGGGTCGGCCAGCAGGACGCTGGTGTCGAGAACATAAGTGCGCCGGTCTGGCTTGTGGCGCTTTGTGCTGGTCACCACGGAAGGACGTACCCCCTCGGATGAGGTCGGGGAGCGACGGTATGGAGCTGGACCGGTCGTCGGCCGCCCTGCGCGGGCCGAAAACCGGCCCTCCGCCTCTTCGTCCGTGCTGTGACCGCACGATCGGGCTGGTGCAAAGGGCCTCCCGGGCGGACGGCCCCGTGCCGTCCGCTGAGATCCGACACCCGTGGTTCGGGCGTCGACCTGACTGAGTTATGCCCTCGAACGAGCGTCGCCATGCCACGGCATATGACGGCGAACCGGTGAACTCCGTGTTACGCGCGCCTTCGGCGGGGTACCGGGAGGTGTTCTGACATGGGACGTCCCGTGTCCGCGGGGTCCGGTGGCGGGTGCGTCAGCCGCCGAACCGGCGATGGCGGGCGGCGTAGTCCCGCATGGCGCGCAGGAAGTCGACCTTGCGGAACGCCGGCCAGAACACGTCACAGAAGTAGTACTCGGAGTGCGCGGTCTGCCAGAGCATGAATCCGGACAGCCGCTGCTCGCCGCTGGTGCGGATCACCAGGTCGGGGTCGGGCTGGTCGCTCGTGTAGAGGTGACGCCCGATCATGTCGGTGTCGACGGCCTCGGCGAGCTCCTCCATCGAGGTGCCCTTGTCCTGGGCGTCGAGCAGCATCGACCGCACGGCGTCGGCGATCTCCTGGCGGCCGCCGTAGCCGATGGCCACGTTGACCACTATCCCGTCGACGTGGGTGGTGGTCTCCTCGGCCTCCTTGAGGACCGTCTGCATCCCGGCGGGCAGCAGGTCGGGCGTGCCGACGTGGTGCACGCGCCAGCGGCCGTCGGCGGCCAGGGTGCGGACGACGTCCTCGATGATGCCGAGCAGCGGGCCGAGTTCCTCCTGCGGCCGGTCGAAGTTGTCCGTGGACAGGAGCCAGAGGGTGACGACCTCGACGTCGGTCTCACTGCACCAGCCGAGGAACTCCTCGATCTTCTCGGCACCGGCCCGGTGGCCGTGGACGGTGCTGGAACCGGCGGCCTTCGCCCAGCGCCGGTTGCCGTCCATGATGACGCCGATGTGCTTGGGCACCTGAGCGTGGTCCAGGTGGCCTTCCACCCGGCGTGCGTACAGCCTGACCAGCAGGCTACGCAGCTTGTCGCGCAGGTTCACGTGATTGTCAGCCCCTCCGTACGGATCGGACAGGCCGCGGCGTGCGGCCCGGTCGTGGCCCGCGGGCGGTCCCTGCCCGTATGGCGGTCCCCGGAGGCGAAGCCTACCCCCGCTGCGGGCACGGGCCGCCAACAAGGGCGGAAGGAACGGTTCCGGCCGATGGTTCGAGCCGCGCGGCGGGCAAAGAAAAACGGGCCGGTCCGTGGGGGGGAGACGGACCGGCCCGAGGGGGGGTTTCCACCATAACCCTTTGTAAGTGATGCTGCGCGCATCGGCGTGCCACAACTACTCTCCGGAGCCGCCCGGCGACGCGGCGGTGCCCACGGAAGCCTTCATTCAGGGCGGGCTTTCGGCCGAAACATGGCCTCTGTACAGGTGAAATCGGATACTCCGGGACAGAAACCGGAGGGATCACCGCCCCTTGAGGGCCACTCGGGTGACTTGTCCCGGCATCCCCCCGATGGGTGAACCGGCCGCACAACGGCCGCTTGACCCGGAGCCGTCGCCCGGATCGCCCCGTTGCGGCCGGGTCGCCGTCCGGATCACGCGTTTGCCGTCGGGGCGCCGCCCGGACGCCCCCTCGCCACCGGGTCGCCGTCCGGATCGGCCTTTGCCACCGGGTCGCCGGCCGGATCGGCCTTTGCCACCGGGTCGCCGTCCGGATCAGCCTTTGCCACCGGGTCGCCGTCCGGATCAGCCTTTGCCACCGGGTCGCCGTCCGGACAGCGCCGCCGCACCGGCTCGACGGGGACCGGGGACCGAGGGGCCGGACACCGCGCAGCCCCCTCCACTGCGCGGCACCTCCCGCGCAGCTTTGCTCACGCGAATCCCTGGTCCGAATTTACGTGAGCGGCGGCTGAGAGGCGAGCCGCAAGCGATAACGATGTGAAAACCCTCGTCGGAAGATGCGCAAGTGCGGAGAGGGAGACGAGTGACCTGCGCCCGTCCTGAGGTGCGGGGCATCCGCGCTCACGGCCGGATCCAGATCGGTCATGAGGACGGCGAACTGGCCGCCGCGGGCCATATCGAGGAGGTCGACTTCGAAGGCACACCGGCGTGGGTGGCGGCGGGTGACACGGACTTCCCGGACGGTCCGCCGCGGGGTGTGCGCCTGCTGCCCTACTTCGACGCGTACGTCGTCGCCGGGCAGCCCCGAGAGCGGCTGTTCCCCGGGACGGCGTACCAGCGGGCCCTCAGTGGCGGCCAGGCGGGCAACTACCCGGTGCTGCTGGTCGACGGCGTGGTGGCCGGGGTGTGGCACCAGCGGCGCCGGGGCCGTCGTACGACCGTCACGGTCGAGCCGCTCGTCCGGCTGACGGCACGGCAGAAGCGGGAGCTGGGCGAGCAGGCGGAGCGGGTGGGTGAGGTGCTGGAGGCGGCGGCGGAGCTGGTGGTGGGAGAGGTGACGGTGGGCCCGCACGCGTGATCAGGCGGACGGCGTGCGTCCGCCCGGCTTGCGTGCGTCGACGAGGTGGCGGGTGCTGTGTGCGACGAAGGGGCCTTCGGCCTGGATGAGCTCGTGCAGCTCCCGGAGCCGCGGTTCGTACGCCTCGACGGTGAAGCCGGGGACCATCCAGACCACCTTGCGCAGGAAGTGCACGACCGCTCCGATGTCGTGGAACTCCATGCGCAGCCGCTCCGCCCGCAGACCGACGACGTCGAGCCCGGCGGCCTCCGCGTCGGCACGCTCACGGTCGGGGTGGCGGGCGCTGCGGACGTCGTCCGGCTGGGGCCCGAGGAAGTACTCGACGAGTTCGAAGACGCTTCCCGGGCCCACGTGCTGGGCGAAGTACGTCCCGCCGGGCTGGAGGACGCGGACGATCTCGTGCCAGTGGGGGCGCACGGGATGGCGGCTGACCACCAGATCGAAGGCACCGTCGGCGAAGGGCAGCGGATCGTCCTCGGCAGCGGCAACGACGGCGACGCCGCGCGGGTGGAGCAGATCGGTGGCCTTGGCGACGTTGGGGGGCCAGCCTTCGGTGGCGATCGTGAGCCGGGGTGGCTCGGGGGCGTTCGGGGCGGTGGTCCGGGCGGCGGCATCGGTGCCGGCTGGGGCCTCGGCGGTGTCGGTGACCCTCGCGAGGGCGAAGTCCAGCACCTCCCCTCCCCCGGTCTGCACGTCCAGCACCGCACGCGCCCGGCCCAGCCGCTCGGCCATGGACACGGCGTAACCCCAGGAGGGGCGTGCTTCCGTGGCCCGCCCTTCGAACCAGGAGAAGTCCCAGCCTTCCGTCGGGACGGAGGCGCCCTCGGCGAGGAGTTCTTCGAAGGTGGCGGGGTGTGGGGGGTGTGGTCCCTGATGCACTGCCATGGGGAGATGGTGGCAGGGGACCGTGCGGAGCCGCTCGGTATTCACACCCCGGTGGTGGGGCGCGGGCTTCCCCTGCGAACTCTCCCTCGAAGGGCGGTCGCCGGCCCAGGGAGGAGAAGGAGCGCTCCGAAGGGACGGCGACCTCGCCCACGCCTACCGGGCGACTGGCTCCCAGCCGCTCGACGGCGACAGAGCCTCAACGGGCCTCACCGGGCCTCACCGGGCCTCAGGGAACGAGGGGGCGTACCTTCTCGGCCGCGAACCGTACGAACCCCTCCGGGTCGGGCTCGTCCGCGGTCGGCTGCAGTACGACGGTGTCGGCGCCGGCCTCGACCAGACGCTGGACGGCCTTGGCCACAGCGCCGGCGTCCCCGGCGACCCCGAGGTCCGGAACGGAGTCGAGCCCCTCGGCGACCAGCTCCGCGCGCAGCCGGGCGGCGGCGCCGGGCCCGGTGGCGGTGAGCAGATAGACGACAACCCGGTGCGGCCCCGCTGTGCGACCGGCCGCCGTCCGCCCCTCCTCCACGAGCCGGCGTGCCTCGCGCACCCCGTCGGCGTTGGTGGAGGCCGTGAGAATGGTCCCGTCGGCGGCCTCGCCGGTGAGCCGCAGCGACCGCGGGCCGGTTGCCCCGGCCAGCACCCCGCCCTGGGCACCCTGAGGCGGCCAGTCGAGAGCGACGCCGTCCAGCTTGACGTACCGCCCGTCGACGGAGAGCCGCTCCCCGCCCAACAGGGCGCGCAGCGCGGCGAGATGCTCCCGCAGCAGGGTGACGGGCGACTCGACCCGGGCACCCACCTGCCCCATCCAGTCCTGCACGCCGTGCCCCACGCCGACGATCGCACGCCCGGGGAACATCCGGTGCAGCGAGGCGATCTCCATGGCCGTGATGGCGACGTTCCGCAAGGGCACGGGCAACAGCCCGACCCCGACCCGCACCCGCTCGGTCCACGCGAGGGCAGCGGCGGCGGTGGAGATGCCTCCCTCTCGGAAACAGTCCTCCCAAAGCCAGAGCTCTTCGAGCCCGGCCTCCTCGGCGACCTCACAGACCGACCGCAGACGCTCGGGGGCCAACTGGGGGCGGAAGACTGCACCTAGTGGGGTCATGGGATCTTCCTACCCAGGACTGCATGCGCCGGACAACACCTTTTATGCGCTGCGTCGTCGCTGTCGTCACTCTGCCCGGTGATCTGGGCAAGGCCCTCGGGCGGAACGACCATCCTCACGAGTGGTCGCCCCACCGATCGGCTTGGACGCACAGCTCAGCGGTTGACGGCCTGGATCTCCTGCACGGTCACGTTCTGGGTGGCGCCGAAGGTTCCGTCGGGAAGGTCGCCGCCGGTGCCGCCGGTGCCGGTCCACTGGATTCTCCACGTGACGGTGGCCTGGAGCGGGTACGTGCCGTCGCCGGAGGAGCGCAGGTATCTCACTCCGCAGGGCGGCGTGCGGTTCGCCTTGCCCTTGGCGTAGGGCTCGCCGATGCGGCCGTTGTCGATGGCGCAGACGCCGGAGGCCGGGTAGGTCACGGCGTCCTTCGTGCCCGGTTCGATGCGGAGCGACACGGGTTCCGCGGTCGCGGTCGCCGAAATGCCGATCACGGGCACGGAAGCGGTGACGGAGACCGGCTTGAAGTCGGCGGCGTCCAGCCAGGCCCACGTCGGGAGGTTGACCTTGGTCTGCGCGGCGGGGGCCAGGGTCACCTTGGTGCTGGGGACACGGACCTCGGCGTAGGCCAGTTCGGCGAGGATCTCGGGCGTGACGGCGTTCTGGATGTCGGCGGGCGGCGGGTCACCCCGGTCCACCCAGAAGGGCTCCTTCGTGCAGGCGTCCCAGCCCGGGGGGAAGTCCTCGTCGACGAACGAGTCCCAGAAGTAGCCCTCGCCGGCCTTGTCCTTGTTGAAGTCCTTGTACGGCTTCCCGTTGACGTACCGGTCGCGCTGCTTGGCGTCCCACTCGTAGCCCGTCGAACCGGCTTCCCAAACCGGCTCCTTGGCCTTCTGGAGCTGTTCCGGGGTGTACTTCGGGGCGTACCAGCAGGGGGGCGGGGCCCAGGAGGTGGCTGAGGTGAGTGCGCCGGCGGAGTCGCCGCTGCCGTTCTTGGAACGGTCGAAGACGACGCCGCCTACGGTGACGGAGACGGTGCCGTCTTTGCCTGCGTTGGCTTGTTGCGTTTCACCATCCGTGCTGCCGAACCCCTTTTCGGCATAAGCGGGACCGGCCATGGTCAAGGCTGCAGCCACGACACACGAAGTGAGCAGTATGCGTCCGGTACGGCTCAAGGCTGGCACTTCGCGCTCCCCCGCTGCGAGATCAGTCGCTCGGTGACCCATACGCCCCTGTCGTTCTTGCGCAGAGTTCCGGCGTAGACGACGTAACTGTCCTTCGTCACCGACGTGACGTCGGTCTTCCCGGTCTTCAGGAACTTGTTGAACGCCTTGCTCTGGTCCTCGCAGTACACGAGTGCGGCCGTGCCGTCTTCCTTGAGGGTCAGGCTCTCGTTGTAGTAGCGGGTCAGACCAGTGGTGCGTGCTTTGTGGTCGACAAACTCCTTGATGTACTTCTGGCTTTCGGCCGCGGCAGCGCCTTCGGAGTAGAAGCGGTAGGCCTTGTCGAGCGAATCCTGCTTGGCAATCGCCATGTCCACGGCCCTGATGCGCTGCTCGGCATCGTTGAGCACGGCGTCCTTCTGGGCGTCGCCGGTCTTCTTCCATTCGAACTCGTAGGTCACGTCCGACGGCAGTTCGATCTTCGGTCGACGCACCGCACCCGGCTCGCTCGGGTTGGAGGAGGGCGTCGCCTTCTCCCCCGTGTCGGCTCCCGCGATCTTGTCGTTGTCCTTGCTCTTGGAGCTGTCATCGCTCCCGCACGCGGACAGCGTCAGGGCCGCAGCGGCGGTCAGCGTGAGCGCTGCGAGGAGGGTGGGGCGGCGGTTCACGGTCGGCTCCCGGTCAGAGGCGAAGCTTCTCTTGAGCGAACCAAAGCTATACAGCGGGGTGCGGCCGCACCAGCGTGATGGTTGTCAACAGGCGGGGTGTATGGGGAGGAATCGGAGATCCGCCGACCGGTTCGGGCCGTAACGGTTGCATAACGCGCCAATGGGGCGGACAACACGGGCGCGGCGTAGGGCCGTTCCAGTCAGGAACGAGCAAACGTAGGCTGCTCGCCGTGGACTTGGCATGGCCCCCTGGGCCCATGTGACGGGCTGCCCGCTGCGGATACGTTGGGGACGGAGAGCCATGGGGCAGGGCACGGCCGGAGGGGTTTGGATGGGGCGGCGTTGGCGGGACGGATGTGGGGAGCTGGTGGTGCACACGGGTGGTGACGAGTCGTCCGTGACAGTGCCCTTGGAGATCGCCACCTCGTACCGGGCCCGTACGAAGGGCCTGTTGGGGCGGGACTCCCTCGACGGGGCGATCCTGCTCTCCCCCGCCAACAGCGTGCACACCTTCCGGATGCGCATGCCGATCGACGTCGCCTATCTCGACCGGCACCTTCGCGTCCTCGCCGTCCACACCATGCGGCCCGGCCGGCTGGGAATGCCTCGGCTGCGCGCCCGGCACGTGGTGGAGGCGGGGGCCGGGGCGTTGGGTGAGTGGGGGGTTCGGAAAGGGGCCCGGCTGGAGGTCGTCGTGTCGGCGGACGGAGGCTGAGACCTCGGCAGGCCACGCTTACGGCGAGTCCGGGTCGAAGCGCGCCCCTCTGTGCCCGCTTTCGCGTTCTCCCAGGCCGTCGGCCCGCCAGGCTTCACCGACAAGCACTCCACCGACGTGTCGGCGAAGCGGTCGGGGTCGGGGTCGGGTCAATAACCAGCCAATAGCACACTCAGCGGCCGCATTGGATAGAGTCGCTATTATGAGTACCGACCTGTATGGATGGCTGGAATGCAGGCCCAGGCCTGGGCGCTATGGCCCTGAACACGTGATGTGGGAGCCCTTTTCCGAACTCAGGCACCTTTACTGGGCCCGTGATTACATGTCATGGTCAGCACTCTTCGATGTCCGGAGCGTGGAGCCTGTCAGAGCTCTCTTCCCTGACCGCGGAGCCCCCGTAGATATCTCGGACACGGTGCGAAGGGATGTGGACGAATTCGAAGGCCACAGTCATTCGTGGTTCTCGTGGCGTGAACTGTCAGCTGTCGACTGGAACGCCCCCTCCACCGACGGCCCGTCTCGGTACTGGGTCCGCCGCTGGTCCCGTACCCCTGAAGGATCCCCCGTGCCCGGGGGGTTGGCCGCACTCCCGGACGAGCTGTACGACTCGGCCGCCGCGAAGTTCGGAGAAGGCAACATCGCTCCCTCCCGGTGGCCCGCCGACGGAGAGCTCCTGCTGGGCGACGAGGTGTACCGACCCGTCGCCCCTGCCTATCGCGACCTCGTGCCGGCCGACGGACCATGGCAACCTGTGTGGAATGTGATGGGCACGCTGTCCGAACTCCATGGTGAGGACAACGTCCGCCTCGTCGTCTGGTTCGGCGGCTGAACGGAAGACTGGGGCATCGGTTGTGCGTCACGGGGTGACGGCTTGCGAGCCGTCACCCTCCTTCTCGTCGGCGCCCGGCCTACTCTCATTCCAGACCCAGGTACTCCAACGCCCCCTTGGGGTTGTCGTTCAACCGGTTCCAGTCGATTTCCTCGCCTCGGCTGTACTTCGCCTCCAGCGCCCGCTGCATGTCGCCCAGCTGCTTGGCCGTGAAGTTCGCCTCACCGATTCGAGCATCAACTCCCTTTGCGTTCATGAGCTGGGCAGGAGAGACCTTCTGCCCCTTGATGGGCCGAAAAACCTCAGTCCACTTATCCGGCTTGTCGATCTCGACTCGGGTCGTTCTGCCCGGATTCGCCTTTTCCCACTCGGAGAGTGTGTTGATCTTCCCGACGAATTCCGGCTGCCGCGTCGGGTTCACCGTGTTCTTCACTTCGACCAGGTGCACCCTGCCATCCCGCCCCTTGTACAGGACATCGGCGTCCGGCACGTCCGACACATCCACGGTTTCTCCGGGCGCGACCTCGACCTGACGCCGGTTGTGCTCCGAGCCGACGGCGGTGTGCACGGTGCTGTCGGGTGCCGCGTCCTCCGAGGCGCGCCGCACGCCACGCACCTCGGCGAGCATTTCCTCGAGTCTGCTGGCGGTACGCGCGTTGGTCACTTCGGAGCCGAGCTTGCTCGCGCCCGCCCGGTCGACGTTCTTGCGTCCTGCGAGATCAGTGAGCTCGTCGAGCGCGGCCGCCGCCTGCTCCTTGCCGATCTCCTTCTTGCCAGGGTTGTCCTTTGCGTTCCTGACGAAGTCGTCGATGTTGCGCTCGTCAATACTGAGCCTGCCCTGCTTGATGGCGGCCTTCGCCGCCTCCGCCTGGGCCTCCAGGGCCAGTTGCTGTGCCTCGTCCGCCTTCTCCCGGGCATCCTGGGCCCGCTCCTTGGCCTCCTCGTCGCAGCCGTCCTCGGCGAGGATGACGTACGGAGAGTCGGGCGGCCCGGCGGCGAGGATCGTGGTGCCTGTGCCGGAGGACCCGGTGAGGAGGCCAGTGGTGGTACCGGGTGGGTTGCCGCCGTACGGGATCCGGCGAGCCGGCGCCGCGATGGTGCAGCCCGACTCCCGGGCCTGCTTCTCGGCCGTGTCCGCGGCCTCGTCGGCGTCCTTCGCCGCCTTCCGAGCACCCTCGGCATCGCCCGCCTCCGCAGCCTTGCGCGTCTTCTCGGCCGCGTCGGTCGCCTTGTCGAGGGATTCGCTCACCTCGGCCAGGTTCTTGAACTTGGTGAACTTCGTGATGGTCTTCGGGCTGAAGATGCCGATGAAGTTGACCACGGTGTTGCCTGCGGAGGCTCCGTAGTTGCCCTTCTCCCAGTTCTCCTTGTCGACGAACGTGTCGGTCGCCAGGTCGGACACGAAGTCCTCGGGCGAGTTGACCCAACCCCAGACGGAGGAGACGTAGTTCCCCTTGTCCCACTCCTCGCCCAGCTCGTCGGCCTTGTCGCCCCACCAGTTCGTGGTGTAGCCCTTCAGGCCGTTCCAGGTGTCCTTGACCGAGCCGACGGGGTCGCTGACGACGTCCATGGTGCTGGCCAGGAAGCTCTTGGCCGGGGCCACGAAGAAGCCTCGAACATGGTCCATGAACGTCCTGTCATGGCGTTCCTGGTCATGTACCTCGTCCCAGAGCGACCTCTCGTCGAACGGCCCCGGAGCGAGTGGGACCGTGTCGTTCGACCCCGCGCCCTCATAGGTGATGATCCGAGTCGACCACGCCGGACCACCGTCGCTGGTGTCGCCGTCCGTACCATTGCCGCCGTCTGTGCCTCCCTGGCCACCCGCACCGCCCTGGGTGGCCGAGTCGCCTTCGGCAACCGCCTCGCCATCCGCGCCCGAACCACCGTCTGCCCCCGCACCGCCGTCCGCGTTCGCGCCACCCTCCGCGTCCGCGCCGTTGCCGTCCTCAGTGCCGTTGCCGCCGTCGTCCGCACCACCCGGCTGCCCGGCGTCGTTGTCCCCGGCCGCATCCGTGCCCGTTCCATCGCCCTGCGAAGCGGGGCAGGCCGTGCCCGTCACCGAGCAGACCGCGGACTGGATGCCGTCGGCGATACGCCCGCCCAGGCCGCCCACCGACAGTGCGACGATGATCGCGGCGACCACCGCGATGAGCCCCGCGTACTCCACCGCGGTCTGGCCCTCGTCCCGCCGCCAGCGGATCATCCTCGCCGGGCTGAACGCCCGGCGCTCCTCCCTGTCCTGAGGAGCGCTCTCGAACCACTCACCCGACCGGGCCCGGCGCAATAGCACGATGACCGCCACCGGCATCGCCGCCTGCGTGACGCCCCGCAGATCACCGTGCAACAGCGTGCCGAACGACAGCCACACGATCCACGCCTGTACGGCGATCAGTGCACGACTCGTCCACACCCCGCCCCGCCACAGGCGCCGGGCCAGGTAGACCCCGGCCACGCTGGGCAGCGAGTCGTACACCAGGATCCCGAAGATCTCCCCGGAGTAGTACGTCACCACCGACAGCACGGTGACCACGTACAGCACCGTCAGCGCGAACTGCACCCACAGCAGTACCTGCGCCCAGCCCAGCTCCCTCGGCAACGGCGAACGCCGGCTCCAGGACGGGCTGTTCTGTGCACCCCACATCCCGCCCGGGGGTATCGGGTCACCGGCAGTGGACATGCGCGACCTCGGCTCGGCTCGATGAACGGCTGTTCAACACGGACACCGAGCCGAGGCTAAGGAACGTCGATCACCCACGCATGGGCCCGTGGCCCCAACGCCGGACCCACTTTCGGTGGCTCAGCTGTCCGTGCGCGGGAAGGAGACCTCGACCCGGCGGTTCTTCTTGCGGCCGGTTTCCGTGGAGTTGTCGGCGATCGGGTACTGCTCGCCGTAGCCGCGCACCTCGTACGTGACGTTGGAGTCGGTCAGTTCCTGGTCGAGGACGTTCTGGACGGCGTCGGCCCGCTTCCTGGACAGGACGTCGCCGTGAGCGGAGGAGCCGAGGTTGTCCGTGAAGCCGAAGACACGGATCTTCGTCGCGTTCTGTGTCTTGATCTCGGTGGCGATCGCGAAGATGCGGGTCTTCGCCTCGCCGCTCAGTTTCGCGCTGTCCTTGCCGAAGAGGACCTCGGCCTGGAGGGCGAACTTGACGCGGGCGTTGGTGTCTTCGCGGCGCTCGTCGCCGCTCTGGTCTTCGACGACCTGTTTGATGTCGAGGACCTTGGGTTCGGCGAGGGTGGCGCCCTCGGGGATCTTCAGATCGGGGTCGTTGGGGTCGACCTCGACGGGGGCGGAGGCGGAGGCCTCGGTGCCGGGGAGAATGCCGGGGGTCTCGTCGGCGTGGGCCGAGACGGCTCCGTAGAGGTTCGCGGCGACCATGAGGCCGGCGGCGGTGAGGACCAGGGCGAGGCGGGGAGTCGCCGTCGCCGCTCGGGTGCGTGTGCGGGTTTCCATGGCCGGCCTCACCCGGAGATCTTGATGGTGCCGCTGGAGAACGTCGGCAGTTGCACGGTCACGTCTGTGGTGCTGGTGGGTGGTGCAGGGAATTGCATGAATACCGGAAGGACCTGGCCGGCCTTAAGCGTTCCGAAACCGGTTGTCGTCAGTGGCCGTCCATCCGTGTCGCGGAGCACGTAGTAGCGCTTCTTCCCTTTCGAATCTACGAGGGTGGCGCCACCCAAGGAGGGGCCGTGTTTGATAACTTCTGTCTCATCGCCGCTCATCTGGGACGGGATGACTACTGATTTTTCCCCGTCGTTCTTCAGGTTCCCGCTCACAGTGATGAAACCGCCCGCGTCCCTGGCGGCGGAAGTGACCTGGAGAAGAAGCCCTTCTGTGCCCTTGAGTTCGGCCAAGGGCGTCTCGGACTGCCCCTCCTGAGCACTCGGCTGGGATCCGCCTCCCTTGGAAGCGGAAGCCGAAGGGTTCGGCTTCTTGTCTTCACCGTCACCACTGCCGCCACACCCGGCTGCCCCGAGGGCCAGCCCGGCCACTACGGTCAACGCGACAATCCCCCTGCGGGCGTTCCCAGTGAACCGAATGCTCATCTGTAGGCTTCCTTCATCACTCGTCGTTCGCTAGTCAGTCGGCCAAGTGGACGTCGAAGAGGTCCTCGGGCGCTGGGAGATCTGTGAGGTCGTCGGGCCTCAAAATCCACTTCTGGCCGGAGCAGTCGAGCGTGGGCAGCGCGTCTACTGGGGCGTTCCCCGCAGGAAACTCGAAGCTGCAACGCGACTCGATCACCGCTATGGCGGAGGCTTCCGCGTACTGGTTCTCCGTGCCAGGGACGATGGACTTTCCAACGGGTTCTCTGGACTGGACGTCAACTTTGTAGCTCAAAGACCGGGGACCCTGACCGCAACTCCGCACTTCAGCGTCATTATGCGCCGCAAACTGGTTTGCACGTGCGCACCCGTCGAGTGCTGCACCACGGCCGTTGAAGATGTCATCCCACGTGGCGGGGTCGAGCACCTTCTCAAGCCACTCACCTGCGAGCTTGTCCCGGGTCTCTTGCGCTGCCGCGAGCGCCGCCGCATCCGCGGCCGTCTGAGCACCATTCCGATTCACCGCGGCCTGCCCAACCGCAAAGTACGCCAACGCAAGGAAGAGCAGGCCTGCCGCCATCGTGATGTAGATGGGGAAGGCCTGCCCTGCGTCGCCATACCTGCGTGTATGCATCAGGTGATTTCGTTGATCTTCTCCTGGATCTTGTTGAGGATCGTCTGACCGATGTTCGTACCGGTGATCGCCAGCACGATCGCCACCACCACCGCGATGATGCCCAGGTACTCGACCGCCGTCTGCCCCTTGTCGCCGGCGCGGCGCTGCATCGCCTCGACCGTCGTGTTCTTCCAGCCGTTCACGCGGACCTTGGTCGCGACGGCGGTCTTCAGCATCAGGTCGCTCATGGTGTTCCCCTCCGGGTTCGGCTGTGTCGCTTTCGACACGGGGAAGGTACGGCGGTACGACCAGTCCGCCAGAGGGCCCCTGGGCCCAATTCCGGGCCCAATGGCTCGGGCCCAACCAGCTGTTCGCGCACAGTGTCACCGACGATCACCCCCGTCCCCGGTGTGCGTCCGGCGCCGTGCCGATCCACTTCGCGGCGGCCTCGGAGCGGCTGGTGCTGTGGAGCTTGGCGAAGATGCGGTTGATGTGGTTCTTGACGGTCTTCTCGCTGATGAAGCAGGTGGCGGCGATCTGCTGGTTGTTCATGCCGGACGCGATGAGGTCCATGATCTCCGCCTCCCTGGTGCTCAGTTGGAACCGCGACCTGTCGGGAGCGGCCGGACGGCCACTCGTCCACCCAGACGAAGACTGTCCCACATGCGGTTGCACTTGCGAAAGGTTTTCTGGAGAAGAGTGTGGAGCTGTGTTGAAATGCACTGGTGAAGCGGGCTGTTGAGTCGGTATATACGACTGGGTGGAAGTGGAAAGTCCGTATGCAGTCGCACTTGACGACTGCCCCAGGCCCTCCGGGAGGGGTGGCGCCGGGGCCCTGTCCTGGCGGAGTTGGGCCAGCAGGGCGCCCGCCGCCGTGGGAGTGAAGTGGGCCCGGCCCTCCTTGATGCCCCGTACGGCCTCGACCAGTTGGTCGGCCGTGAACTCGCCGTGGACCAGGTAGCCGCCCGCTCCCCGTCGCAGGGCCTCCTGGACGATCTCCGACTCCCTGCTGTAGGTGAGCATCACCACCGGGGCGATCCGCACCAGGTACGGCAGGGCCGAGATGCCGTCCACACCGGGCATGCGGACATCGAGGAGCACGACGTCCGGGCGGTGCTGGTGGGCGGCCTCGACGGCCTGGCGGCCGTCGGCGGCCTCCGCCACGACCTCGATGTCCGCGCGGCCGGAGAGCAGGGCGGTGAGGCCGGCGCGGACGACGGGGTTGTCGTCCGCCACGACGACCCGGAGACGGCGGGTCGGCCGGGCCGGTTGCGGGAGGTCGGCGAACGGGTCGTGCGGTGGCGGCTGCGGGGCGCCGGTGGGGTGGGGTGTGTGGTCCGGCATCAGGGGCCTCCTCTCGGGTCGTACGGTCGTCATGCGGTGGGGGTGGTCAGGGCGGCCAGGGGGAGTTCCAGGCGGACCTCGGTGCCCTGAGGGTGGCCGCCGCGGCCTATGCGGATGCGGGCGCCGACCGAGGCGGCGCGTTCGACCATGCCGACCAGGCCGAAGTGACCCGCTCGGCGGAGTTGTTCGAGGGTGGTGCCTGGCGGGAGGCCGCGGCCGTCGTCGTAGACGCTGATCCGTAGCAGGTCGCAGTGGACCCCCGCGCAGACGTCGACGCGGGTCGGGTGGGCGTGGCGGTGGGCGTTCTCCATGGCTTCCGAGGCGATGGTGAGGAGCTGGCGGGCCACGGCCGGCGGGACGGGTGGCACGGCGTGGGCGCCGGTGGGGCGGTAGACCGCGGGGAGGCCGGTTCGGGCGCTGAAGTCGCGGGTCCGGGCGGCGAGTTCGACGAGGACGTCCGTGGCCTGGGACGGGTCCGATTCGCGGCGCAGGTCGGCCAGGAGTTCCCGGGATTCCGCGGCGGCCCGGCGGGCCGAGCGGGCGACCAGGGCTGCCTGCTGTCTCACCAGGGCCGGGTCCATGCGGTCGGCGCCGGCCGAGCCGGTCAGGCCGTCGGCCGCCAGGGCCACACCGTGCAGGGTCTTGGCGACGGAGTCGTGCATCTCCCGGGCCAGGCGGGCGCGTTCGGCGCTGACCGCCTCCGTCACGGCGAGTCGTGCCTGGACGGTGGTGAGGGCCTGGGTGGCGGCGCCGAAGCGGAACATGAGGTTGCGGAGGCTGGAACCGACGGCTCCGGCGATGACGCAGAGTCCGGGCAGCAGGGCCGACTCGGTGAGGCCGGGGGCCGGGTTCTCCTGTGCCGCGTGGACGAGGAGCAGCAGGAGCGCCTGGACGGAGGCGAAGACAGCGGCGCCCCGCCAGCCGTAGACCAGCCCTGCCAGGAGGGGGGTGCAGACGCTGACGTAGGCGAGGGTGCTGTCGGGGCCCGCGGCGATGAGGAGGAGCGACCCGAAGAGGGTGTCCGCGGCGAGGAGGGAGGGGTGGCGGAGCAGGAGCGGGCCGAAGCGCTCCCAGTCCCTGAAGAGGACGTAGGAGGTCATGAAGGTGACGACGACGGCTGCGCCGACGAGGCGGGTGGGGAGGCCGTCGTTCGCGTTGACCAGGGCGGTGGGGGTGGCCAGGGCGATCATGGCCAGGCGGAAGCCGAACACCTGCCGGCACATGGCCTGGAGGGCGTTGACCTGGATGTCGATCGCGGGGTGGGCGGGCATGCCGACGGTGCCGGGTGCTCCGACCTCGGCCCGGCTCAAGCCCCCGGACGCACCGACCACGCCACCGCCATCGGACGCCCTGACCTCGGCCGCAACCAAGCCCCCGGCCGCACCGACCACGCCACCGCCATCGGACGCCCTGACCTCGGCCGCACCGACCACGCCGTCGTCGTCGTCGGGTGCGGTCGGCCCCTGCGGGGTCGCGGCGCCGGCCCACCGGCCGTCCGCAGGACCTTGCGGCCCGAAGTCGGCTCGTGGTGCCCGATCGTCCTTCGGCCGTCCCGCCGAACCACGTGTCCCGTTCCCGGCCGGTCCACCGTTCCTGGCTGTTCCACCGTTCCTGGCTGTTCCACCGTTCCTGGCTGTTCCACCGTTCCCGGCCGGTCCACCGTTCCCGGCCGGTCCACCGTTCCTGGCCGGTCCACCGTTCCCGGCTGGTCCACCATCCCCGACCGGTCCACCGTCGTCCCCGGTCAATCCACCACCCCCGGCCGCCGGCACCGGGCGTTGCCCAGGGGATACCGCCTCCGCGCGAGGCGGCCCCGCCCTCCGGCGTCCGCCCCCCTTGATCCGCAGGGTCGGCTCCCCGCCGGCGAGGGCACCGGCCGCCTCCCACCCGGGCGGCAGCGCGGGCGTCACCGAGGTCACCGGTACGTCCGGCGCGCCCGTGCGGACATGCGCCGGCAGCACCGTCCCCGCCGGAGGTGTGGTGATCTCCGGTGTCCGCTCGGCCCGGCGGCGTCGACGGCCCAGCAGCCCCGTCCGCTCCCCTGTCATCGACATACCGTCGCCCCCTTCCCTACTTCCCCGTCACCGAGCCGAAGTCCGTGCCCGAGCCGAGGATCAGGCCCGCGCCGAGCAGGAGCATCGTGGCCGGAACCATGAAGGTCGTGATCATCATCGTGGCCTTGGGGACGGCCCGGGCGGCTTTGCGACGGGCGTTCTGGGCGTCCGTGCGGCGCATGTCCTTGGCGAGGGACACCAGCGTGTCGACGATCGGCGCGCCCAGTTCCTCCCCCTGCTGGAGGGCCGTCACGAACATCGCCACCTGCTCGGAGTCGTTGCGGCGGCGCAGTTCCGCGAAGGCTTGGCGGCGGCTCACGCCGAGGTCCATCTGGCGCAGGGTGATGCGCAGTTCGTCGGCCCAGGGGCCCTCGTACCGGGAGGCGACCCGGTCCAGTGCCTGGCGGAAGCCGAGGCCGGCGCTCACCACGACCGCCAGGACGTCCAGGAAGTCCGGCAGGGTCCGTTCGATGACGTCCTTGCGGATGCGGATCGCCGACCAGATGCCGACCTCCGTCCAGAACGCGCCGAAGGCCAGCAGAAGCAGGGCGACGAACAGCTGGCCGCGCATGAGGAAGACCAGGAAGCCCACGGCCCCGAGGAAGCCGTAGACCACCCGCCGCGCGGCGTACCGGTCGATCGTCAGGCCGCCGGGGTTGCCGGCGAGGTCGATCTTGCGGCGGTACCTGGCCACCTGCTTGGGGCCCATCAGGCGCAGCACCGCGGGGGCGTAGCGCATGCCGAGGCGGTCGACGAGCGAGTCGACGGCGCCGGTGCGGGTGGAGCCGACCTCCAGGGCCAGGGCGAGGTCGCCGGGCAGTTTGGCCTCCGCGCGGTACATGCGGAGGCCGGCGAACACGCCCCAGACGCTGAGGCCCGTCAGCAGGGCGAGGAGCAGTCCCATGGTTGCCTCCGGGCTCTCAGACGTCGATGCGGGACAGTCGGCGGATGAGGACGAAGCCGACGGCGTAGAGCGAGAAGGCGATGATGACCGCCGCCTGGCCGAAGGCGGAGCCGGTCATGCGGTCCAGGGCGCCGTCCTTCACCCCGTTCATCAGGAACAGCGAGCCGACGCCCAGGACCGGGACGGCGTACGACGTCATGTTCACCTGTGACAACTGCGTCCGCACCTCCCGCCGCGTCTCCTTCCGCTCCTCCAAGGTCTCCGTCAGGTTCCGCAGCGCGCTCACCACCTGCCCGCCCGCCCGGTTCGACAGCACCAACGTGGTGACCAGCACCACCAGCTCACGGGACGGGAGGCGGTCCGCCAGTTCCCCCAGCGCGTCGTCCATCGAGGCGCCGACCGCCAACTGGTTCGACACCTTGCCCAGTTCCTCGCCCGCCGGGGCTTCCATCTCCTCCGCCGCCATACCGATCGCCGTGCGCAGGGCGAGGCCCGCCTGGGTGGCGTTGGCGAGGATCCGGGCCATCTCGGGGAGCTGGTTGATGAACTTCTCGATGCGTTTCTGGCGTTGCCAGTTGAGGAACTGGACGGCGACGCCGACGCCGAGCAGACCCGCCAGCGGCCCGAAGAACGGCGCCAGGGCGGCCTGGCCGATCAGCCACAGGCCCGCGACGGTGGCGAGCATGTAGACGAAGAACTCGCCCGGGGTGATGTCCAGGCCGGTCGCCGCCAGGCGGAGTTCCAGTTTCTTGCCGAGCTTCGTGCGTCGCAGGCGGCGGTCGATCCCGCGGAAGTTGCGGCGCCGGCCGCCGACCGGGATCTGGCCGGTGGCGGACAGGCGGTCGACCAGGGCCTGCCGCTGTGCCTTGCCCATGGCGTAGGAGTGCAGGCCGGCGACCACGAGGACGCAGGTCAGCAGTGTGACGCCGGTGGTGAGCGTGATGAGCGATTGCAGTTCCATCGGTCGGTCCTACCTGGCTTCTCGGGTGGCTAGCTGGTCCGCCGACCGGGCGATGCCGAACGCCTGTGGGAGGGGCTGGCTCGCCATGTAGAGGCGGTCGGCGGTGCGGCGCGGCAGCGGGAAGTACTCGAAGGCGCCGTGGATACGGCCGTCGGAGGTCATGGGCTGTGCGGCGAAGCGGGCGACCGTGACCAGGCGGTACGGGTCGCTGCCGTGGCTGTCCATCAGCGCGACCTCGGTGATGCGGCGGGCGCCGTCGGCGAAGCGGGTCAGCTGCACGATGACGTCGACCGCGCTGTTGATCTGGTCGTGCAGCGCCACGAAGGGGATCTCGACGTCCGACATGGACGCCAGGGTCTGGAGCCGCATCAGCGCGTCCTCGGCGCTGTTGGCGTGGACGGTGGCGAGTGAGCCGTCGTGGCCGGTGGACATCGCCTGGAGCATGTCGAGCGACTCGCCGCCGCGGACCTCACCGACGACGATCCGGTCGGGGCGCATCCGCAGGGAGTTGCGCACGAGGTCCCGGATGGTGATCTGGCCCTTGCCCTCGACGTTCGGGGGGCGTGACTCCAGGCGGATCACGTGGGGCTGCTGGAGCTGGAGTTCGGCGGAGTCCTCGATGGTGATGATGCGTTCGCCCTCGGGGATGAGGCCGGAGAGGGCGTTGAGCAGGGTCGTCTTGCCGGTGCCCGTCGCGCCCGAGACGATGATGTTGAACTTCGCCTGCACCAGGCCCGCCAGCAGGTACAGCATGTGCTCGTCGAGCGAGCCGAGGCCGATCAGCTCCTGGAGCGTGAAGGAGCGCGGGAAGCGGCGGATGGTGAGGGTGGCGCCGGTCAGGGACAGCGGCGGGATGATGACGTTGACGCGCTCGCCGGAGGGCAGGCGGGCGTCGACCATCGGGTTCGACTCGTCCACCCGGCGGTTGACCGTGGAGACGATACGCTCGATGGTCTGCATGAGCTGGTCGTTGGAGGCGAAGCGCAGGGGCAGTTGCTCGACCCGGCCGCCGCGCTCCACGAAGATCGCGTCCGGGCCGTTGACCATGATCTCGGTGATGGACGCGTCTTCGAGGAGGGGCTCCAGGATGCCCAGGCCCAGTGCCTCGTCGACCACCCTGCGGATGAGCTGCGAGCGTTCCACCGTCGACAGGACCGGGCCTTCGCGGCTGATGATGTGCCCGAGCACCCGCTCCAGCCGGGCCCTGCGCTCGGCGGCGGCCAGCGAACTCATCTCCGCGAGGTCGATCTCCTCCAGGAGCTTGGCCCGGTAGGAGGCGACCATGTGGCCGTCCTCGCCCCGGTTGCCGTTCTCCTCGGGGGTGTTGATACGTGCTCGCAGGCTCATGAGTGCGGTGCTCCTCGCTCTGGCTCAGTGGTCGCGCGGCATCGTGGCGGTCTTGACGGCGGGGTCGAACTCCCAGCCCGGCACGAGGGACGGGATCCGCACGGTGGCCGTGACCGTGACCTCTTCCCCGCCGATCGACGCCGGGCAGCTCGTCCCGTCGGCCAGCCAACTGCTGACCGCGGCGCGGCAGTCCGCCTCGTGCGGTCCGTCCAGCGACGCGCTGCGTGCCCCGGTCCGGGCCGCCGTGCCGGCCTGCTGGGCCGTGTAGGCGATCAGTCCGAGCTGCACGGCCGCCAGGGCGACGAGCAGCAGGATCGGCAGGAAGCCGATGTACTCGATGGCGACCTGGCCACGGTCGCGGCCCTTGCGGATACCGGTCATCTCGGTTTCGCCTCCTCGACCGCCCCGGCATGGCCGCGGACCGTGAACCCGAAGGACAGCGTGCCCGGGAAGAGGATCGGCACTTCCAGCCTGACGTCGGCCGTCACATAGCCGGAGCCGCCGCAGGTCACGGTGGCGCCGGATCGCCACGCCTCCGACAGGTGCCTGAGCCCGGCCTCCTCGCACGCCCCCGGCCGCGCCCCCGGCTCCGCCGCCGTCGCCTGCCGTACCGCCTCGTCCGCGGCGTTGCCCGCGAGGATGAAGGTGTAACCGACGAGGACCGCCTGCCACAGGGCGATGAGCGTCACGATGATCGTCGGCGTCATGCCGAGGAACTCGATGGTCACCTGGCCCCGGTCCCGCTCCCGCTCTCTCGAGGGCACGTTCATCCCTCCCTCCTCCGCCGGAAGCTCACCGCCCCCCGGCCCCCCTTCTGGGCACCGTCGGGGGCTTTGACCAGGCCCAGCTCCCCCGCAAGGCCCCATAGGGCCTGCTTCACCGAGCTCTTGCTCTCCAGTTCGTGGACACGGCCCGCGTCGACGACGCTCTGCAGTTCCTTGAAATTGGCGGGGACCACGGTGGCCGCGACCGCCGTGCCGGTGATCTTCTGGATCAGGGGCGGCTGGATCTCCGTGGCGCGGCTGTGCCGGTTGACGACGACGGTGGTCTCCTCGGCCTTGCGGATCTGCAGCCGGTCCCACATCCGCACGGCCCGTTTGGCGCCCCGGACGGCCACCACGTCCGGGGTGGTGACCAGCAGGGCCCGGTCGGCCATCTCCACGGCCGCCGCCCCGGCGCCGCCGAGCTGGGCGCCGCAGTCGATGACGACGACCTCGTAGCGCGAGCGCAGGGCGCTGACGATCTGCCGGGCGGCGCGGTCGGTGACGTCCTCGCCGCGTTCCCCTTCGGCGGGGGCGAGCAGCAGGGCCAGGCCGCTGTCGTGGCGGAAGACGGCGTCGGCGAGGACGCGGGGTGAGATGTCGGTGATGGCGGCCAGGTCGACGACGGAGCGGCGGAACTGGACGTCCAGGTAGGAGGCGACGTCGCCGGTCTGGAGGTCCATGTCGACCAGGGCGGTGCCGCGGCCGGAGGCCTGGGCGGCCAGTGCCAGCTGGATCGCGGTCAGGGTGGTCCCGGCTCCGCCCTTGGCGCC
This sequence comes from Streptomyces sp. NPDC096046, assembly GCF_040303285.1. Classification (NCBI taxonomy): domain Bacteria; kingdom Bacillati; phylum Actinomycetota; class Actinomycetes; order Kitasatosporales; family Streptomycetaceae; genus Streptomyces; species Streptomyces sp. NPDC096046. Next base: position 48,382 of record NZ_JBEOSZ010000025.1, read on the forward strand.
GCTGACCGTGACGACGGTGCCGCCGACGCCGGTGAAGACGTCGCCGCCGGCGCCCAGGTGCCGTCGTACGCCGACGGACCACTGGGCGACCGCCTGGACGCGGCTGGCGAGTTCCTCGTAGCTGAGCGGCAGGGCGACCAGGCCGCGAGCGCCGTAGTCCATGGCGGCCTGGAAGAGGCCGGGGCTCGCGTCGGAGGTGACGAGGATGACGCCGACGGCCGGGAAGCGCAGGGCCACTTCGCGGATCAGCTCCAGCGCGGGGACGGGACCGATGCGCTCGTGCACGACCACGACCTCCGGCAGCTCGTCGACGGACTCGGCGGCCAGCCGGGCGAGGGTGTCGATGAGCTGGGTGGAGTCGACCACCGGGGCGACGGGCTCGGCGTCCGGGAGCTGGCTGAGCAGCGTCGTGACGGACCGGACCGCGTCCGCGTCACCGACTGCCGGGAGGATCCTCGTGGGCATGGCAGCCTCTCACTTGTCTTTCGCGAGTTCGTACGTCCGGTCCCGCTCGGGGACGGTGGTGTCGCTGCCGGGCGCGACGAGGGCGAGCCGGACCCGCTTGGCGAACGACTCGGCGTAGGTGATGCGCTGGGCGTCGAGGGCGGACAGCGCGAACGTGATCGGGACGGCGTCGGTGGGCTGCTGGGTGCGGTTGCCCTCGTCGGGCTTCAGCGCGGTGAGCCGGCCGACGTCGAGGACCTTGGCGCTGGTGACGATGATCTTCGACTGGTCGGGGTCGCCCTCGCGCGCGCCCTCGAAGGTGGCGTAGACGTTGACCGAGGCTCCGGGGGTGATCTTGCCGGCCACGCCGGTGGCCGCGTCGATCATGATGGCGACTTCCTGCTGGCCGGGCTGGAGGGCCGGCCGGCGGACGATCATGTCGGACTGGAGCAGGGAGCCCGCGCGCAGCGTGGTCACGGCGATCTTGCCCTGGATCTCCCGCAGATCGGTGACCGCGTTGTCGGACAGCCACCGTTCGGGCATCTTGATCTTCTCGAACTGGCCCGTGCTGAGGGTGGTGTAGGGCGGCACGTCGGAGGTGAGCCGGTAGGCGGTGACCTCGGGGCCGACTTTCGACTTCACGTCACTGATGACGGAGAGCACGCCGGCGAAGGCGCCGAGGGCGCAGACGACCGACAGGAGCAGGAGAATCACGCCGCGGCGCTGACGGGAGTTCATGAACCGTACAACCTCGTTGGGGATATCGGTCGAGCGGGATCGGAACAGGGCTGACGAGCGGTGCCGGGCCTCACCCGACGGCCGTCCGGTTCTCGAGCTGCCGGCTGGGCGGACTGTCGTGGACGGGGGGCGTGGCCGAGCAGAACACGCAGCGGTCGCCGATGACGTCGATCCCGCACCAGTGGCACCGGCCCCGGCGCACGGACGTGACCAGCTGGTAGAGGACGGACAGGTCGGGCAGGTAGCTGCAGAACTCGATGAGCTTGCCGGTGCCCCACCAGCCGGGCGACTCGGCCGGCAGCGGGGTCTCGCGCAGCCCTTGCACCTTCCAGGAGGGGGCGAGGGTGCCCGTGACCCAGTCGGACTGGAGCTGCCCCTTGGCGACGAGCATCCAGGTGCCGAACTCGGGGCCGGGGAGCTGGGCTTCGGGGGTGATCCTGATCAGGTGCGGCTCGGGGTGTGCGAGGACGCCGAACTGCGTGCCGGGCACCCAGGACTTGGCGTGCGACTTGAGGCCGACGGGGACGCGGTCGAGCCGGGTGACGGAGTTGAGGAGCGCGCCGGCGTGGATGTAGTGGACGAGCAGCCGGCCGGCCGAGGCGAGTACGCCGGGGCTGATGTCGCAGGAGGCGAGCTGCCGTAACTGACGGGCCAGGACGGCGAGTCCGAGCGGCGGAAGTTCCGGCCGGAACAGGGCGATCCGGTCGCTCTCCATGAGGGCGCGCAGGGTGTGCAGCCGTCGCTGCACCGCGGTGGGCGCGGCCTGTGGGCAGACCACGATCACATGGCCGTGGTGCTCGACCAGGGCCTGCATCTCCGCGAGGGCCTGCTCCAGGGGGCGTCGGTGGATGTCGCGGAGCACGACGGCGGGCAGGGTCCGTTCGTCCTGTGGCGGCAGCGCCATGTCAGCGCTGGTCACGGCAATGGCAGTTGGCACGCGCAGCTCCCCGTTTTCCCCATGCCCGTCGGAACGCCGGGTGTCACCCCGGCGCACCGTGTCGACTTCACTGCGTGACTACCTCAGCACTGTATCCACGGCTCTGTGACCGGAGAACAGCGTTTGTGTAGCTGGAGAGCAACTGTCGTTGCACAAGATGCGGCAAAACGGGGCAGGTTGAGCATCTTGCCGGTCGTTGCGACGGGCTCCGGCGGTCCCGGGTGAGGGACCCGGGGGGCCTGGTGTCGACGGTGGGCCTTCGTTCACGGACGCCGCGTCGGTCGCCGCCGGGAAGGACTTCAAGCCGGGCATGGAGGTCGGCCGGTTCGGCGCCGACAGGATGCCGGACCCGGCGGGTGCCGCGTTGTGGATGTCCGCGGGTGTGCCGCCGGCGGGGTGCGCGGGGGGACTACTGGTCGACATGTTGGTCTGGACCTCTTGACACCATCGCTGGTCTGGACCATTTTCTTGTCATGTCCAGACACAGGCGATCCCTGCGGCTGTGGTCGGGTGCCGTCACGGCTGCCCTGGCCCTCACTGTCACGACCGTCGGCCAGGCGAACGCCGCCGACGTCAACAACGCCAGGAACCCCGGCTTCGAGTCGGGCCTGAGCGACTGGACCTGCTCGTCGGGCAGCGGCACCACGGTCTCCTCCCCGGCGCACTCCGGGTCGGCCGCGCTGCGGGCGACCCCGTCGGGGCAGGACAACGCCCGGTGCGGCCAGACGGTGGCGGTGAAGCCGAACTCCACCTACACGCTGGGCGCGTGGGTGCGGGGCGGGTACGCCTACCTCGGTGTGACGGGCACGGGCACCACGGACGTGTCCACCTGGACGCCGCACTCCTCCTCCTGGAAGCAGCTGTCGACGAGCTTCAGGACGGGTTCGTCCACGACATCGGTGACGGTGTACACGCACGGCTGGTATGGGCAGGCGGCGTACTACGCCGACGACGTGTCGGTGTTCGGCCCCGACGGCGGCGGGGGCACGGACCCGGGCCCCACGATCCCGTCCGCGCCGAGCGGCCTGAACGTCTCCGGCACGACGTCCACGTCGGTCTCCCTCGCCTGGAACACGGTCTCCGGAGCGACGGGTTACACCGTCTACCGCGACGGCACCAAGGTGACCGCCGTCTCCGGCACCTCGGCGACGGTGACCGGACTCGCGGCCTCGACGTCGTACTCCTTCCAGGTCACGGCGTCGAACGGGGCCGGTGAGTCGCCGAAGTCGGCGGCGGTGACGGGAACCACGAAGCAGCCGAACGGCCCGGGCCCCTCGCTCCCCAAGCATGTGGTGACCGGCTACTGGCAGAACTTCGACAACGGCGCGACGGTCCAGCGCATCTCGGACGTCCCCGCCGCGTACGACATCATCGCGGTGGCCTTCGCGGACGCCACGGGCACGCCCGGGGCGGTGTCCTTCACCCTGGACTCGGCCGGGCTGAAGGGCTACACGGTCGACCAGTTCAAGGCGGACGTGCGCGCCAAGCAGGCCGCGGGCAAGAAGGTCGTCATCTCGGTGGGCGGAGAGCGCGGCACGGTGTCGGTCAACGACGCCACGGCCGCGGCCAACTTCGCGAACAGCGTGTACTCCGTGATGCAGACGTACGGCTTCGACGGGGTCGACATCGACCTGGAGAACGGCCTCAACGCGACGTACATGACGCAGGCGCTGCGCGCGCTGTCGGCGAAGGCGGGCCCGTCGCTCGTCCTGACGATGGCTCCCCAGACCATCGACATGCAGTCGACGTCCAACGGGTACTTCCGGACCGCGCTGAACGTGAAGGACATCCTCACGGTCGTCAACATGCAGTACTACAACAGCGGCTCCATGCTCGGCTGCGACGGCAAGGTCTACAGCCAGGGCTCGGTCGACTTCCTCACGGCCCTGGCCTGCATCCAGCTGGAGAACGGCCTCGCCCCCTCCCAGGTGGGTCTGGGCCTGCCGGCCTCGACGCGCGGGGCGGGCAGCGGCTACGTCTCCCCGACCGTGGTGAACAACGCCCTGGACTGCCTGACCAGGGCCACGAACTGCGGCACCTTCACACCGCCCCGGACCTACCCCGACCTGCGGGGCGCGATGACCTGGTCGACCAACTGGGACGCGACGGCGGGCAACGCGTGGTCCAGCGCGGTGGGACCGCACGTGCACGGGCTGCCGTAGCCGGACCGATGAGGCCGGTGGGGTGAGGGGGGCCGGAACTCCCCTCACCCCGCCCGCCGCTCGCCGCTCTAGAAGAACTCCCCCCACGGCTGGTCCCAGATCTGCTTCACGCACAGGACGAGGAACAGCAGGCCCGCCCCGGCCAGCATCGCGTTGCTGAGGGGGCCGTTGCGCCACTCGCGGGGAGTACGCGAGGAGTTGAGGAGCCAGATCAAGGTCGCGGCGAGGAAGGGGAGGAAGGCCGCGCCGAGGACGCCGTAGATGATGATCAGGCGGAAGGGCTGGCCCTCGAAGAGCAGGATCATCGGCGGGAAGGTCAGCCAGAGCAGATAGGCGCGGAACGGCCGGGAACGCTCGCGTTCGCCCGAGGCGACCTGCGCGCCCCTGGCCTGGCCCCGGCCCGACAGGCGGCCCACGAAGTCGGCGAACATCAGGCTCACTCCGTGCCAGACGCCGATCAGCGAGGTGAAGGACGCGGCGAAGAAGCCGATGAGGAAGAACGTCGCCGTCGCCTGACCGTACTCGTCCTCCAGGATGTCACCCAGCTGCACCAGGCCCTTGTCGCCGCTCGCGATCGCGACGTTCGCCGAGTGCAGCAGCTCCGCGCCGACGAACAGCATGGCGATGACGAAGATGCCGGTCGTGGCGTAGGCGACGCGGTTGTCCAGCCGCATGACCTTCATCCAGCCGGTGTCGGTCCAGCCCTTGGCGTTGACCCAGTAGCCGTACGCCGCGAGCGTGATCGTGCCGCCCACACCACCGATCAGACCCAACGTGTTGAGGATCGAGTCCTTCTCGTCCGGCAGCACCGGCAGGAGCCCGGCGAAGGCGTCGGGGATGTTCGGCGTGACACGGACCGCCAGGTACACCGTCACCACGAACATGACGCCCACCAGGACCGTCATGACCTTCTCGAACACCGCGTACTTGTTGAACCAGACGAAGACCAGTCCGACCAGACCGCAGGCGATGCCCCACCACTTGAGGTCCATCACGTCCGGGAACAGCGCCTGCAGCGGCAGCGCGCTCGACGACATCGCCGCCGCGCCGTAGACGAACCCCCAGACCACGACGTAGACCGCGAAGAACCACGTGGTCCAGCGGCCGAGGCTCGCCCAGCCGTCGAACAGGGTGCGGCCGGTGGACAGATGCCAGCGGCCCGCCGCCTCCGCCAGGGAGATCTTCACCAGGCAGCCGATGATCGCGGCCCACAGGAGGGTGTAGCCGAAGTTGCTGCCCGCGATGAGGGTGGCGACCAGGTCGCCGGCACCGACGCCGGTCGCCGCGACGACGATGCCCGGCCCGATGTACTTCCAGCTCGCCTTCCGGGGCTGCGGGGGATGGGTGGCCGCGCTTTCCGTGGTGTTGCCCGTGGTGTCCGCCATGAAGGTCAAGAAACCGCAAGGAGGCCGGACCGACAAGAGGGCCTGAGCGGAATCACCCCGGGGGTGCGAGACCTGCGCGAAACCACCACGATGACGAGCGGGCCGGAGCCGGGCCCGGGCGGCTGGACGCACCGCCGGGGCCCGGCCGGCGGAGCGTCACGGCTGTCGCCGACCACAGCCGTCCGATCCGCATGTGCCGAGCTCGAACCACACGGTCTTGCCCGGCCCGTCCCGGTGGCAGCCCCACCGCTGGGCGAGCGCGTCCACCAGGAACATTCCGCGGCCGCTCTCCCCCGTGCCCGCGTCCAGCACCCGCGGCACGCGGCGTTCGCCGTCGGCGACCTCGCACCGCAGCACGCCGTGCGCGGCGAAGAGCGTGAGCCGGAAGCGGCTCCGGGCGTGCACCAGGGCGTTGGCCGCCAGTTCGCCGACGAGCAGTTCGGCCACCTCGGCCACCTCACCGGGCTCGGCGAGCCCCCAGGCCTCCAGCTGCCTGCGGACCTCCGCACGCGCCTCGCGGACGGCGGAGGGCAGCGGTGCGTACTCGACACTCAGATGGCCCGCTCCCAGGGGCGGTTGCGGGAACGGGCCGTAGTGGGCGTCGGGGTCCGGGAGGGACCACCCGGAGAGTTGCAGCATGGGTCAAGGGTGATCCGCAGGGGTGGCCCGGCGCAGGGGGAGGACTACCCGATCCCCTACCTGTTCGCGCAGGTGGGGTGGTCATGCGTACTGGAGACGGACCGTCGCTCCGTCGGCGTCGTCGCGGATGTCCACGTAGGCGCAGACCTGACGCGCGTACCAGAGTCCCGGGCCCGGTTCCGGGCCCGCGGCGGAGGGCGGGACGAACCCGGCGAGCGGGTCGTCGAGACGGCGGGCCGAGCGCAGTTCGCAGACGCAGGCGGGTGCCTCGCCCCACAGCAGGGCGTCGCCCCCGAGGGGTGCGAGGGCCGCCGCCGTCTCCGCCACCGCGGCGGCGAACAGCTCGGCGTCGGCGGCGGGCAGCCCCCGGGCCGCTGCCCAGCGCCGCACGCCGGCGGCGTCCGGCTCCCGCAGGGGCCGCGCACCGGCCGGGGGCAACGGCAGGGGTACGGCGTCCAGTTCGGCCGCGAGACGCAGCGGGTCCTCGTACACCTCCGTGTCGGGGTGGGTGCGGCGGGCCGCGGCGACGACGGCGGGCCCGGCGGTGCGGGCGTCGTACGCGCACAGGGCGGTCGTGGCCATGGGCGCGAAGAGGAGGTTGGCCAGGGCCTCGTAGCGGATCCACTCGGTGGTCTCGCGGGCCGAGCGGCCGGCACGGCCGCTCCAGACGGGCTCCATGACGAGGTGGATCCGGCCGCCGGGGCCGGCGTGCGCGGTGAGGTACGCGGCGGCCCGGGCGACGGCGTTGGCGGCGGAACCCGTGTACCAGTCGGTGTGCGGGATGCAGGTGACGTCCTTCGCGTCGCGGCCGAGGGCGTCCCGCAGGAGATCCAGATTGCGCGGGGCGGCGATGGCCACCGGCGGCGGTTCGCCGGAGGCGCCGAGTCCTTCGCCGAGGAAGGGCAGGGCGGCGGCGAGGAAGCCGTCGTCGGAGTCGAAGACGGCCATGCGGTGGTCGAAGGCGCTGGGTTGTGCGGTGGTCATGCGATCCCCTCGGATGGGTGAGCGTGCGGGTCGTGGGGGGGCGGGTCATGGGGGGCAGGTCGTGGGGGGCGGGTCGTGGGGGGCGGGTCATGGGGGGCAGGTCGTGGGGGGCGGGTCGTGGGGGCGGGTCGTGGGGGGCGGGTCAGCGCTGTGCCGTCATCCAGGCGGCGATCTGGCTGCGGTTGCTGAAGCCGAGCTTGCCGAGGATGCGTTCCACATGGCCTTCGGCGGTGCGGCGGGCGATCACCAGGCGGCCGGCGATCTGCTGGTTGGCGAGTCCCTCGGCGACGAGCCGGGCGACTTCGGTCTCGCGGCGGGTCAGCCGCACCGCGGTGTCGTCGTGCGGCGGGGCAGCGGGCTCCGTGGGGTGCGGTCGGCCGGGCTCCTGGAGCGCGTGGCCGGCCAGCTCGGCGAGACCGAGCGCCGCGCCGCGCCGGTGGGCCCGCTCGAACGCCTCGCGCCCCAGGGCCCGGACGGCCCTCTCCTCGCTGTCCCGGCGTACGGAGGTGAGGACGTGGGCGCCCCAGCGGCCGGTGTCGATGTCGGCCCAGACGCGGTCGGCGCCGCCCAGCAGCAGGGCGGCGTGCCCGTAGGCGTCGCGTGCCGCCGCGACGGACGCCAGCAGGTCGAGGGTGAGGGCGATGCCGATGACGTCGTGGACGGCGAGTTTGAGCCGCAGGGCCTCGCGGGCGTGCCGTTCGGCCCGGGGCCAGTCGCCGCGCACGGTGTGCGCGAGGGCGAGCATCCGCAGCACGTACGAGCGCACCCATTGCTCGCCGTGCCGCTCGCACAGCCGCAGGGCCTGCTCGCAGACCTCCACCGCCCGCTCGGCCTCCCCCAGGAAGCCCAGCGCGCAGGCGAGTTCGACCTGGTCCAGGCCGACGAGGCTGAGGTGCTGGCCGGGCACGGGGCCACGGCCGACGGTGGTCTCGAAGTGCCTCAGCGCTCCGGGCAGATCACCGCCGAACAGCCGGATGACGCCGATGACGTATTCGGCGTGGGCGCCCTCGGCCGCGTCACCGAGGGCCCGGGCGAGGGCGAGGGCCTCGGTGGCGTGGCGGCGGCCCCGGGGGAAGTCCCGGGTGGCGGCGGCCAGCAGCCCGGCGACCCAGAGGCCGCGGGCCCGTTCCCGGGTCGGTTCGGGGGCGGCGGCCAGGGCCCGGTCGAGCCAGTACAGGCCCTCGCGGGAGGCGCCGCCGGCATGCCAGTAGAACCAGAGCGTGCCGGCGAGGCGCAGTGCGGCGAGCTCCTCGCCGGGGGTGGACAGGCTGAAGTCGAGGGCGGCGCGCAGGTTGTCCCGGTCGGCGCGCAACCGGGCGACGGTCTCCGGCTGCCCGGGCCCGAACCAGCCGCGCTCGCACTCCTCGGCCCGCCGCAGCATCCAGTCCCGCTGCCGCCGCCGGGCGGTCTCCTCCTCCCCGGCGTCCCGCCGCAGCTGCTCCAGCCCGTACTGCCGCAGGGTGTCGAGCAGCCGGTAGCGCACCCCGCCGGGCCCGGGCTCACGGCTGAGCACGGACTTGTCCACGAGCCCGGCCACGGCTTCCAGAACGTCGTCCGCACCCAGGCGTGGGACCGAAGCCAGAGCCCGGGTGGGCGCCGCGGGGGGCCGGGCCTGTGACCCCGGGACGCCCGTGAGCTCCGGGGCGCCCGGGGGCCGGGCCTCCGCGCCCGGGGCCTCCACGGGCCGAGGGCCCGGGTCCTCCTGGGCGGTGTCCGCGCACACCGCCTCCGCGGTTTCCAGGTCGAAGCCGCCCGCCAGGACCGACAGCCGGGCCCACACCGTCTGCTCGGGGGTGGTGCACAGATCGTGGCTCCAGGCGACCGCCGCCCGCAGGGTCTGGTGGCGGGGCAGGGCGGTGGGGCTGCCGGTGGTGAGGAAGCGGTAGCGGTCGTCGAGGCGGTCGAGGAGCTGGTCGACGTCGAGGACGCGCATGCGGACGGCGGCCAGTTCGATGGCGAGGGGCAGACCGTCCAGGCGGCGGCACAGCCGGGCGACGGAGGCGCGGTTGGCGGCGGTGACGCGGAAGCCGGGGACGACGGCGGCGGCCCGGTCGGCGAAGAGGGTGAGGGCCGGGTAGCCCTCGGCGGTGGACAGGTCGCCGTCCGGGTCGGGTACCGGCAGCGGCCGTACCTCCAGCAGGTGTTCCTCGGTGAGGCCGAGGCGGTGCCGGCTGGTGGCGAGGATCCGGACGCCCTCGGTGCCGTGCAGCAGGGCCGCGGCGAGCCGGGCGCACGCGCCCGCCAGGTGCTCGCAGTTGTCGACGACGAGGAGCAGCCGCCGGTCCCTCACCTGCTCGACGAGGGCGTCCAGGGGCGGCTGGGCGGAGTGGTCGTGGAGCCCGAGCGCGTCGGCGGCGGTGAGCGGGACGAGGGCCGGGTCGTGCAGTCCGGACAGGTGCACGAAGCGCACGCCGTCCGGGAAGGCCCGCCGCACCCGGGCCGCGATGCGCGCGGCGAGCCGGGTCTTGCCGACGCCGCCCGGCCCGGTCAGCGTCACCAGTCGTGCGCGGGCCAGCAGTTCGCGGCCCTGGGTCAGTTCGCCACGCCGGTCGACGAAGCTGGTCGTCTCGGCCGGCAGGTGGTGGTCCCGTCGTGGCGCTGATCCGCCCATGATCAGCCAGTCCTCTGAGGGGTGTCGTCCGGGGAGCCGGACACTCCGGCTCCCCTTGTGGGGACCCTCACCCTCTCCCGCCGCGTACATCTACGCACGCCGCGGCCACCCCTGTGGGTGCACTTCCACCGGGTCACCTCGATCGCGGCGCCGCACGCGTACACTGCGCGGCCACTTTCAGCCTTGACCTGCCCATGCCATCGGCAGAACGATGTGCGCCACCCGCACCCAGCACGTCGCACGGAACAACCCCACCTCCCACAAGGAGATTTCATGCGACTTCGCATACGAGGCTCCGGTGCCCGCACCGGCAGACGCACCGCCGCCCTCGCCGGCCTTCTCGCCCTCGCCCTCGCGGCGCCGTTGTCCGCGACGACGACCGACGCCACCGCCGACGGCGCCCGTCGAGCGGCCGCCACGGCCGACGACGTCCGCCAGTACGAGATCCATCTGCACTCGACGGCCGAGGACCGCACGGCACTTCAGCGCACGGGCGTGACCGTGGACGAGGTCCACGGTCACGGTGTCGTGGTCTCCGGCCGCGCCGACCAGATCAGGAAACTGCGCGGGCTGGGCTACGAGGTCGCCCCGCTCGGCGCGGTGCCCGACCGTTCCGCGGGCGAGGACGGCGTCCGGCTCTTCGACTTCCCGTCGGGCGACTCGAAATACCACAACTACGCGGAGATGACGAGCGAGATCAACGCGCTCGTCTCGGCCAACCCGTCCATCGCGAGCCAGCGCGTGATCGGCACGTCGTACCAGGGCCGGAACATCGTCGCCATCAAGATCAGCGACAACGTCGGCTCCGACGAGTCCGAACCGGAGGTGCTGTTCACGCACCACCAGCACGCCCGCGAGCACCTGACCGTCGAGATGGCGCTCTACCTGCTGCGCGAGCTGACCTCCGACTACGGTTCCGACTCACGCGTCACCGGCATGGTGAACAACCGTGAGATCTGGATCGTCCCGGACATCAACCCGGACGGCGGCGAGTACGACATCGCCACCGGCTCGTACCGCTCCTGGCGCAAGAACCGGCAGCCCAACCCCGGCTCGCGGTACGTCGGTACGGACCTGAACCGCAACTGGAACTACCGCTGGGGCTGCTGCGGCGGCTCCTCGGGCTCCACGTCGTCCGACACCTACCGGGGGCCGTCCGCCGAGTCCGCACCCGAGGTGAAGGTCGTCGCGGACTTCGTGCGCAGCCGGGTCGTCGGCGGTACGCAGCAGATCAAGGCGGGGGTCGACTTCCACACCTACAGCGAGCTGGTGCTGTGGCCGTTCGGCTACACGTACTCCGACACGGCGACCGGGATGACCGCGGACGACAACGCGGCGTTCAAGGCGGTCGGGCAGAAGATGGCCGCGAGCAACGGGTACACGGCGGAGCAGTCCAGCGACCTGTACATCACCGACGGGTCCATCGACGACTACCTCTGGGGAGCACACAAGATCTTCGGGTACACCTTCGAGATGTACCCCCGGTCCGGTGGGGGTGGGTTCTACCCGCCCGACGAGGTGATCGAGCGGGAGACCTCCCGTAACCGCGACGCGGTGCTGCAACTGCTGGAGAACGCCGACTGTATGTACCGGTCGATCGGCAAGGAGAGCCAGTACTGCGCTTAGGGGTCCTTTCACTATGAGCGTCCGATCAGGTCGCGTGGTCTGGTGCCGTGCATCGCAAGGCGCCGGAGCGCCCATGTAGCGGAGCTACCTGGGCGTTTCGGCAACGCGGCGAGGTGCGGTGCCAGGCCGCGCGACCCGGACGGGCATAGTGAAAGGACCCCTTAGTCGGCGTCTTCCTCGAAGTAGGCGTCCAGCACCGCGTCCAACTGCGCGTCCCACTCCGCGAAACGGCTCCTGGCCGGCGCCTCGATCTCGATCGGGTACCAGCGCCGGTCAGGGGTGTGGACGGTGACGGTGTACCGCTTGCCGAAGCGGGCCGTCTCCGTCTCCACCGCGCCGATCTCGTCCCAGCGGAACTCGCATTCCTGGTCGTCCAGGGACAGTCGTACGCCTCTGCGGTCGGCGACCAGCCTGGCGCGGCGGTCGGACGCCTCGAAGACGGGGCCGTCGGTCTCGGTCTCCTCCTCCTGCTCGGAGGGGGCCGCCTCCGCCGGGTCCGCCGGGTCGGGGCCGGCCTCCTCGGCCTCCTCGGCCTCCTCGGTGTCCGCGCCCTCGGGCTCCTTCTCCGGCCCGTCCTCCTCCGTCGGCCGGGACGGGGGTGACGTGAGCCCGGGGATGAAGGCCGGGTCGAATCCGGCGCCTTCCAGGGGCTGGCTGCTCGAACCTATGCGCTGCTCCACAGCGGAGCAGTATGGTCGACAAACCTGTGCGGCACACAGTCGACCGCGGCATCGTTATGAGACGCCTACACGAACAGACTCAAAACCGCCGCCACCGCGAACCCCCTCACCGGCAGCACGCTCTCCCGCACGGTCCGGGTCCTGAGACGAGCCCGGCCCCGTCGATCAGATCGGCGACACCTCCCGAAGGGGGTCACGCACGCGGCGGGCGAGGGGAGCGAACCATCAGCCGAGCACGGCCAGAGCATCGATCTCGATGAGCAGGCCCGCCGGCAGGCCGACGTAGACGGTCGTGCGCGCGGCGGGCGGCCGGGTCAGCCCCTGCTCCTCGAAGTACGCGTCGTAGATCTGGTTCATCTCGGCGAAGTGGGCCACATCCGTCAGGTAGACGCGGATCATCATCACGTCGTCCCAGGAGGCGCCGCCCTCCTCCAGGATCGCCTTGACGTTGGCGAGGGTCTGGAGGGTCTGCTCGCGCAGGGTGGGCCCGGCGGGCGTGGGCGCCTTGCCCTCCTCGGCGGGCAGGAAGCCGACCTGGCCGGCGACCTGGAGGATGTTGCCCTTGCGCACGCCGTGCGAGAACTTCGCCGGCGGGGTGGTGTGGGTCTTCGGGGTGAGTGCGGTCTTGTCCGTCATACGGTGCCCTTCACTGGTGTCCTGCCGGAGTACTCGCCGCTGATGGCGTCCGCCGTGCGGCGCACCAGCGGCAGGAGGGTGAGGAGTTCGTCGGCGGTGACGACGACGTTCGGCGCGGAGACCGACATCGCGGCGACGACCCGGCCGTCGGCGCCGCGGATGGGCGCCGCGACGCAGTTGACGGACTCCTCGTGGCCGCCGAGGTCGGTGGCCCAGCCCTGTTCGCGCACCTTCTCCAGCTCACGCAGGAACGCACCGGCGTCGGGGGTCGAACGGGACGTGTAGGCGGGGTAGTCGAGCTTCTGTGCGACCGTCCGCCGCTCGTGCTCGGGCAGGTCGGCCAGCAGCAGCTTGGCGACCGCGGCGACGGTGATGGCCACGGGTTTGCCGATGCGGGAGTACATCCGCACCGGGTAGCGGCTCTCGACCTTGTCGATGTAGAGGACCTCGTTCTCCTCGTACACGGCGAGGTGCACGGTGTGCCCGCAGTCCTCGTTGAGGCGGACCAGGTGGGGGTGGGCGATCTCGCGGACGTCGAGGTTCTCCATCGCCTCCTGGGCGAGGGCGAAGAGCCGGGCGCCCAGGCGGTAGCGCTGGTCGGACTGGCGGTAGACGAGCCCGTGCTCGTGCAGGGTGCGCAGCAGGCGCAGGGCCGTGGACTTGTGGACGCCGAGGCGGTCGGCGACCTGTCCCAGGTCGGCGGGGCCCTCGGCGAGCAACGGCAGGATGCTGAGCGCGCGGTCGACGGTCTGGCTCATGGCGTACGCACCTCCTCGTCGGCCCGCTGTGTCCGCTCGGTCCAGCCCGGGCCGAGTCGCAGTCTCCCCCATGCCGCGTCGTCCAGGGCGACGAGCCGGTCGGCGTGCTCCCGCGCGGGCGGTGTCGCGAGGTCGCCGGGCACGGTGAGGGCGGCGGCGGCCATCAGATGCCCGTGCCGCAGCCGGTCCCGGACGGGCAGCGCGCGCAGGGTGGCGGAGAGGAACCCGGCGGCGAAGGCGTCTCCGGCGCCGACGGCGGCGACGACGTCCACGCGGGGCGCGTGGGCGAGGGTGGCCGTGCCGTCCGCGCCCTTCGCGTCGCCGGGGTCCTTGCCGAGGGCGACGGCGCCGCCCGGGCCCCTCTTGACGACCACGAGCTCGGGTTCGGGCAGCGCGTCCCGGACGGCGGACGCGCCGCGCAGTCCCCACGCGCCGAGGGCCTCGTCGGACCCGACGAAGACGAGGTCCGCGCGGCGGGCGAGGTCCAGCAGCGCCCGGGGCCCGTCGTGGTCGGGCCAGAGCCCCGGCCGGTGGTTGACGTCGAAGGAGACGAGCGGCCGGCGCGGGCCCGGCTCGGTCAGCTCCCACAGCAGGTCGAGGCAGCCGCCGGAGAGCGCCGCCGTGATCCCCGACAGGTGCAGCACCCGGGCGGCCCGGACGGCCGCCAGGTCGACGGTGTCGGCGGACATCGCCGAGGCGGCCGATCCGGCCCGGTAGTAGGCCACTTCGTGGGCGTCGGTGGCCCGGTCCCCCGACGTGCGGAAGTAGACGCCGGTGGGACGCGCCGGATCGCGCCGTACGGACGCGATGTCGACGCCGTAGGAGCCGATCTCCTCGACGAGGTGGTCGCCGAAGCCGTCGGCGCCGACCGCGCCGACCCACCGCGCGGAGTGCCCCGCCGCCGCCAGCACGCACGCCACGTTGGACTCCGCCCCGCCGATGCCCCGCTCGAACGAGGGCACGTCGGCGAGGCGGCCCGGCCGGGAGGGCAGGAACGTGACCATGGACTCGCCGAGCGCGACGACGTCCACGACGTCGGGGGCGTTGCGGGGTCCGGTGGGGGTCACGATGCTCGTAGCTCCTCGGCGAGGTCGGTGGGTGGCGGTTTCATTGACCGGCGGTGGCCGAGATGTTAGACAGCGTTGAGCGACATGCGCAATGAAGATTGCACATACTGCAACATCACAGATCAGGAGAGTCCATGCCAGCCGATCCCGCAGCCGAGTCCCTCGCCCGGCTCGCCGCAGAGCGTGTCGACCACCGGTTCAAGGGCCTCCCGCCGGACGCCGACGGCCTGACGGTCGGCGAGCTGGCCGGCCAGCGCCGCAATCTCTTCACCGGCGGCTTCGCCACGCCCGTGCTCGCGCTGTCCGCCGAGCGCCTGGAGCACAACCTGAGGCTCATGGAGACCTATGCGGCCCGGCACGGCCTGGCCTTCGCGCCGCACGGCAAGACCTCCATGGCGCCGCAGCTGTTCCAGCGGCAGATCGAGCACGGGGCGTGGGGCATCACCCTGGCCGTGCCGCACCAGGTGCGGGTGGCGCGCGCCTTCGGGACCCGGCGCGTGTTCCTCGCGAACGAGGTGGTCGACGCGGCGGCCCTGCGCTGGATCGCCGCCGAACTCGACGGCGACCCGGACTTCCGGTGCGTCTGCTACGTGGACTCCGTGCGCGGCGTCGAGCTGATGGACGAAGCCCTGCGGGACGCCACGCGGCCCCTGGACGTCGTCGTCGAACTCGCGGCCGGTGAGGGCGCCCGGACCGGGGTGCGTACGGAGGCGGAGTGCGCGGCGGTCGCGGACGCGGTGGCGGGCACGCGGACGCTGCGGCTGGTCGGTGTCGCGGGCTACGAGGGCGAGGTGCCGAAGGCCGACACCGGGCGGGTGACGGCGTGGCTGCGGCGGCTGGTCGCGCTCGCCGCCGAGTTCGACAAGGCGGGGCGGTTCACCGGGCTGGACGAGATCATGGTCAGCGCGGGCGGCAGCGCCTGGTTCGACGCGGTCGCCGAGGTCTTCGCGGAGATCCCCGCACTGTCGCTCCCCGTGCTGAAGCTGCTCCGCTCCGGCGCCTACGTCTCGCACGACGACGGGCACTATCGCAGGCTGACCCCGTTCAACCGGGTCCCCGAGGAGGGCGCGCTGGAGCCGGCGTTCCGCCTGTGGACCCAGGTGGTCTCGCGGCCCTCGGCCGAGCAGGCCTTCGTCAACGCGGGCAAGCGGGACGCGGCCCACGACCTCGACCTGCCCTTCGCCCAGGTGGTCCGCCGGGACGGCACCGAGCGCCCGGCCACCGGCGTGTCGGTGACGGCCCTGTCCGACCAGCACGCCTGGCTCGCCACCACCCCGGAGGCGGATCTGGAGGTCGGCGACTGGGTGGGTCTCGGCCTGTCCCACCCGTGCACCTCGTTCGACAAGTGGCAGCTGATCCCCGTCGCGGAGGCGGACGGCACGGTCGTCGACTACGTCCGCACGTTCTTCTAGGAGGCCGGGCGCGGTGGAAGAGCTCGTCATCCGGGACGCCGACGTCGTCGACGGCTCCGGCGCGGACGCGTACCGGGCCGATGTGGTGGTCGGCGGCGGCCGGATCGTCTCCATCGTCAAGGAGGCCGCGGCGGCCGGTTGTCAGCGGCCGAAGGCGCGCCGGGAGCTGGACGCCGAAGGCCTGGTCCTCTCCCCCGGCTTCGTCGACATGCACGCGCACAGCGACCTGGCGCTGCTGCGCGACCCCGACCACAGCGCCAAGGCCGCGCAGGGCGTGACCCTGGAGGTCATCGGCCAGGACGGCCTGTCGTACGCGCCGGTCGACGACCGCACGCTCGGCGAGGTGCGGCGGGCGATCGCCGGGTGGAACGGACCGGGCGACGACATCGACTTCGACTGGCGCACGGTCGGTGAGTACCTGGACCGGCTGGACCGGGGGATCGCCGTGAACGCGGCCTACCTGATCCCGCAGGGCACGGTCCGGGCGCTCGCCGTCGGCTGGGAGGACCGCGCGGCCACCCCCGCAGAACTGGACCGGATGCGCCGGCTGGTCGCCGAGGGCCTGGAGCAGGGCGCCGTAGGCCTGTCGTCGGGGCTGACGTACACGCCCGGCATGTACGCGCGGGACGCCGAACTGACCGAACTGTGCCGGGTGGTGGCCTCCTACGGCGGCTACTACTGCCCGCACCACCGCTCCTACGGCGCCGGGGCCCTGGAGGCCTACGCGGAGATGGTCGCCCTGACCCGGGAGGCGGGCTGCTCCCTGCATCTCGCCCACGCCACCATGAACTTCGGCGTGAACAAGGGCCGGGCACCCGAGCTGCTGACCCTGCTGGACGAGGCGCTGGCGGCCGGGTCCGACATCAGCCTCGACACCTACCCGTACACCCCGGGCTGTACGACGCTGGCGGCCGTGCTGCCGAGCTGGGCGAGCGAGGGCGGCCCGGAGGAGACCCTCAGGCGGCTGGCGGACGAGGAGACCGCGGAACGCGTCCGCCACCACCTGGAGGTCACCGGGTCCGACGGCTGCCACGGCGTGCCGATCGAATGGGACACCATCGAGATCTCCGGCGTGCACGATCCGGCCCTGGCCGATGTCGTCGGCCGGACGGTCCGGGAGTCGGCCGACCGGCGGCGCGAGGAGCCCTGGGCGACCGCACGCGGCCTGCTGCTGGCGGACCGGCTGGCCCCGACGATCCTCCAGCACGTGGGCCACGAGGAGAACGTCCGGGCGATCATGCGCCACCGGGTGCACACCGGCGGCTCGGACGGCATCCTCCAGGGCGCCAAGCCGCATCCGCGCGCCTACGGCACCTTCCCGCACTACCTCGGGCACTACGTCAGGGAGTCGGGGGTGCTGTCGCTGGAGGAGTGCGTCGCGCACCTCACCTCGCGCCCGGCCGCGCGGCTGCGGCTGCCCGACCGGGGCCTGGTCCGCGAGGGCTACCGGGCCGACCTGGTGCTCTTCGACCCGGCGACGGTCGCGGCGGGCTCCACGTTCGCGGAGCCCCGCAGGCTCCCGACGGGCATTCCGCACGTCCTGGTCGACGGCCGGTTCGTGATCGAGGACGGCCGGCGCACGGACGTGCTGGCGGGCCGGGCGGTCCGCAGGACTCCTCCCGCGTGACCGCCCGGCCGGCACCCTGCCTTACGGCTTGGGCAGGGTGCAGCCGCTCGCGTACAGGTCGAGCTTGTTGTCGATCCCGAAGCAGGCGGGGATCTGGTAGGTCTGCTGGGCGTAGTTGATGCCCTCGCGGACGGTCACGGTGCCGTTCGCGTCGACCTCGCACGGGTTGTTCACCGTGCAGCGCTCACCGTCCTCGTTGCCGGTGTTGTTCACGGCGACGACCTTGTTGGTGGCCTGATCGACGACGGGTGAGCCGGACGTGCCGCCGATGGTGTTGCAGGCGGAGGTGTAACGGACCGAGTCCTTCCAGGTCCAGTCGCCCTCCTTCAGGCGGTACGCGAACCCGTCGACGGAGCAGCTGTAGATCCGCTTCCAGTAGCCGGAGGGGATGCTGATGGCGGTGCCGGCCACCGGGCGGGTGTCGTTCAGGGTCAGCGCGTTGATGTTGTACGAGCTCTTGATGCGCGCGTACGTGGTGGTGAGCTGGTACAGCGCGACGTCCGTGTCGGTCATCGTGCCGTAGGCGAGCTTGGCGGCGCGCAGGGTGGCGACGCGCGAGCCGGAGGCGTTGAGCAGGCCGAACGTACGGCTGGACGCCTTGTCGACGAGGACCTCACCGGGGCCGGGGAAGCCGGACTCCAGGCAGTGGCCGTTGGTCATCACGAGCGCCGGGTCGTCGGCCTCGGAGTCCGGCATCCGGACGACCGAGCCGGAGCAGTTGCTGAGTGCCACGGTGCCGGCGAAGTTCACGGCCTTGGCCGACGGGTTGGTGAGCCCGGACAGCGTCTGCTCCACGGACGTGACCACGCCCGAGACGGCGGACGTGACCGAGCCCGTGTCCGCGGCCTTGCCGACGCCCGTGGGGGCGGCGTCGGCGGCGGTCGCGGGAGCCGCGCCGGCCCCGGCCATCGCCAGGGCGCAGAACGCGGCGGCGAGAGGTTTTCTCATGGGGGGTCCCCTCTTGCGACGAGGCGACCGGAAATCTTCCGGCCGCCTGCACTGTTGTCATGTGCATTGTGATCGTCACAAGGGGGCGGCACAAGAACCTGTTGCACAACCGGAACGCCGATGTCCGGTCCGCGCCGGCTCAACCTCCCTTACCGGAAGGTCACTTGGGCCCCTTCGTACCGCCGCGACCGCGCCCGGGCCTGTCACCGGAGTTGCCGGGCGCCGAGGCCGTGGCGGTGGGGGCGGTGTCCGCCGGAGCGCTGCTCGCCGGCCCGGTGGCCGGGGACCCGCTGTCCGTGCCGGACGCGGACGGGGTGCGGCCCACCGCGGCGGACGGCGACACGGACGCCTGCGCGGACGCCTTCGCGGACGCCCCGCCAGACGACCCGTCAGAACCGCCCGACGGGCCGATGAGCGGAACGTCGGGGTTCGACGCCGGGCCGGTACCGGCGCTCTCCGCCGCGGACGTCTCCCCCGCCGTCGGACCCGTGCGGCCGCCCTCGCCGCCGCGCGCGCCCCCGGAGGGCCCACCCGACAGGGTGAACCCGGCGATCAGAGCGACCGCCGACACGGCCCCCACGGCACCGGCGGCGACCGCCACCCGGCGCGCGAGCCGCGGAGCCGGCTTGCGCCGGCCACGGTGGCCCGCAACCGGCCGAGGGCGCGCCGGCACCGCAGGCAGCTCACGGGTGTCACCGGCGCCGTCCGCACCGACGGCACCGCCCGTGCCGTCGGGGTGCGCACGGCCGGGGGTGGCGCCGGGGTACGCGCCCGGGGTGTCCGCGCCGTATCCCGGATCACCGGCACCCCCGGCCGTCGCGTCGTACACGTCCTGCCATCCGTGCGCCGCGGCCGGATCGGCGTAGGCGTCGTAGACCGGAGGCGCGGCGGACTGCGGCAGGTAGACGTTCGGGACGCCCTGCGGCTCACTGCCGGTCACTCCGTCGGCGTACTCGAATGACTTGGACATGGCGGCGCATTCTAGAGACTGAAGGTGCTGGTGGGACAGCGCGCGCCGATACCGACGCAAATCCCCGCGTCTCACGTGGCGGAAAACACGGCCCGGGACGCGTTACCGGGCCGTAAGCTCCCAGACATGCAGGTGATCCAGTCGACCAAGCTCGCCAACGTCTGTTACGAGATCCGGGGCCCGGTGCTCGAGGAGGCGATGCGGCTGGAAGCGGCCGGTCACCGGATCCTCAAGCTCAACACCGGCAACCCGGCGGCGTTCGGCTTCGAGTGTCCGCCCGAGATCCTGGAGGACATCCTCCGCAACGTGTCGTCGGCGCACGGCTACGGCGACGCCAAGGGACTGCTCGCGGCCCGCCGGGCCGTGGTCATGCACAACCAGACCCTCGGCATCGAGACGGACGTCGAGCACGTCTTCATCGGCAACGGCGTGTCCGAGCTGATCGTGATGGCGATGCAGGGCCTGCTGGACGACGGCGACGAGGTCCTCGTGCCCGCGCCCGACTATCCGCTGTGGACCGCCGCCGTCTCCCTGTCCGGCGGCACCGCCGTGCACTACCGCTGCGACGAGCAGGCCGACTGGATGCCGGACCTCGCCGACATCGAGCGCAAGGTCACCGACCGGACCAAGGCGCTCGTCATCATCAACCCCAACAATCCGACGGGGGCCGTGTACGACGAGGCGATGATCAAGGGCCTGACCGACATCGCGCGCCGGCACAACCTGCTCGTCTGCTCCGACGAGATCTACGACAAGATCCTCTACGACGACGCCGCGCACACCCCGACCGCCAAGGTCGCCCCCGATCTGCTGACCCTCACCTTCAACGGCATGTCGAAGGCCTACCGGGTGGCCGGTTACCGGGTCGGCTGGATGTCGATCTCCGGGCCGCGCGCCCACGCCGACTCCTACATCGAGGGTCTGACGATCCTGGCGAACATGCGCCTGTGCGCGAACATGCCCGGACAGCACGGAGTCGTCGCGGCGCTCAGCGGGCGGCAGACGATCAACGACCTGGTACTGCCGGGCGGCCGGCTGCGCGATCAGCGGGACACGGCCTACGAGCTGCTGACCCAGATCCCCGGTGTGACCTGCGTGAAGCCCAAGGGCGCGCTGTACCTCTTCCCCCGCCTCGACCCCAAGGTCTTCAAGATCAAGGACGACCGCCGCATGGTCCTGGACCTGCTCCGGCGCGAGAAGATCATGGTCGTGCAGGGCACGGGCTTCAACTGGCCGGAGCCGGACCACTTCCGGGTGGTGACCCTGCCGACGGTCGGGGACCTGACCGACGCCGTGGGGCGGATCGGACACTTCCTGGACGGCTACAGCCAGCCCTGATCCGACGGAGGACACACCCCACCGGACTGCCCGCTCACCCTATGTGCGCGGGCAGTCCTGTTTTGTGAACAACTCAACTTTAGACGAAATCTAAGCTAGGATGGTTTCCTGCAAAACCTCAGGAGGCCTTCCCATGTACGAACCGATCCGCGCCAAGTCGGTCCACAGCACGGTGGACGGCCCCAACCCGGACTTCCCCCACCGTTCCCGTGAGGAAGAGCTGGACATCCAGCTCGCGGGCCACCTCGCCGCCCTGCTCGCCGTCACGGACGAGCTGCGCGCGACGCAGGCCTCGACCGACCTGGACACCGCGGCGGAGCGGCTCGCGGAGCAGGTGAGCAGGCTGCGCGGAGGGCGCACCCCGGTGCGCGCGCCGATGAGCGGCCGGTCCGAGCGGGGCACCACCGCCCTGCACCGGCGGGCCCACGCCCTGGCGGGCCGCGCACTGGTCGTCGCCGCCTCCCGGGCCGACACGGCGGCCGCGATCCTGGCCGCCGAGCGGATGGACGCCCACACAGCGGCGCTGGAGCCTCGCCCCCTGGCCTCCCGCTGAGCCCCGCGGGGCTCCCCCTGACGGCCCCGGTCCGCGCGCACCCGCAGCGACGCGCGGACCGGGCGCCACTAACCCCTCCGTGCGGGCCACCGGGTACCCGCACCCGAAGCCGTCACGCCTGCTGGAGCCCGCGATGCGACTCCCCGGTCGCCCCCCGGCTGTCGCCCGCCCGCGACTATGCGCGGCTGGGGACGACCGGAGCGGCCGGAGCACCGAGGGCGGTGAGGACCGGTGACGGCGGTGCCGACGTGACTCGCGCGGCCGTCCGCCTTCGCCTCTGTCTCCGCCCGCACCTGACACCCACTGCCTCCCGGGCGCTCGCGAAGAGAGCTGCGTGCTCAGGAGGAGGGCGGGCGGGTCCGGCTGGGAGTCAGCGATCCCGGCCCCCGGGCCTTGCCCGTCCTGGTCGGAGGAGTCGGCGCCGAGGCCGAGTCGGGCCGCGGGCCGGCGCTGTTCGACGCGCTGGCCGTGCGGTGGGGCGTGGAGCAGGAAGCCGACCGCAACCGTGTGGTGCGAGCTGCTCGTCCGTGTTCCGGAAACGCCCGAGCGCCCCGGTCGACGTAGGCGGTCGGCCGGAGCGCTCGGTCATTCATCGGCACGTTCGTGAGCCCGCTGAGCGGGCCGCGCCGAAGCGGGCGGGGTGGGTCCGTCGCCGCCGGCCCCGTCGGGGCGGACGGGAGGCGATGACAGACCCGGTACCCGCACGCCGTTGTGCGGGGTCCCGCCAGTCGGTTCCGCGGCCGGCCGTGACGATGTTGCTGGTCAGGGCACTGTCGGTTCCAGCCGGCCGCGGAGTTCGGGGGGTGGGGTTCAGCCCAGGCGCTCCACCAGGGCGTGGTACTGGTCCCACAGCTCCTTCGGCGTGTGGTCGCCGAAGGTGTTGAGGTGCTCGGGGACCAGGGCGGCCTCCTCGCGCCAGACCTCCTTGTCGACCGTGAGGAGGAACTCCAGGTCGGAGTCGGCCAGTTCCAGGCCGTTCGTGTCGAGGGCGTCCTTCGTCGGCAGGACGCCGATCGGGGTCTCGACGCCCTCCGCCTTGCCCTCCAGTCGCTCCACGATCCACTTCAGGACACGGGAGTTCTCGCCGAAGCCGGGCCACACGAACTTGCCCTCGTCGTCCTTGCGGAACCAGTTGACGTAGTAGATCTTCGGCAGCTTGGACTGGTCCTTGTCCTTGGCCACGTCGATCCAGTGGGCCATGTAGTCGCCCATGTTGTAGCCGCAGAACGGCAGCATCGCGAACGGGTCGCGGCGCAGTTCGCCGACCTTGCCCTCGGCGGCGGCGGTCTTCTCGGAGGCCACGTTGGCGCCGAGGAAGACGCCGTGGTTCCAGTCGAAGGACTCCGTCACCAGCGGTACGGCGGTGGCGCGGCGGCCGCCGAAGAGGATCGCCGAGATCGGCACGCCCTTGGGGTCCTCCCACTCGGGCGCGATGATCGGGCACTGCGAGGCCGGGACGGTGAAGCGGGCGTTGGGGTGCGCGGCCGGGACGCCCGACTCGGGTGTCCAGTCGTTGCCCTTCCAGTCCGTCAGGTGGGCCGGGGTCTCCTCCGTCATGCCCTCCCACCAGATGTCGCCGTCGTCCGTCAGCGCCACGTTGGTGAAGACCGAGTTTCCCCACAGCGTCTTCATCGCGTTGGCGTTGGTGTGCTCACCGGTGCCGGGCGCGACGCCGAAGAAGCCGGCCTCGGGGTTGATGGCGTAGAGGCGGCCGTCCTCGCCGAAGCGCATCCAGGCGATGTCGTCGCCGATGGTCTCGACCGTCCAGCCGGGGATGGTCGGCTCCAGCATGGCGAGGTTGGTCTTGCCGCAGGCGCTCGGGAAGGCGGCGGCGACGTACTTGACCTCACCGCGCGGCGGGGTCAGCTTCAGCACGAGCATGTGCTCGGCGAGCCAGCCCTCGTCACGGGCCATGACGGAGGCGATGCGCAGGGCGTAGCACTTCTTGCCGAGCAGGGCGTTGCCGCCGTAGCCGGAGCCGTAGGACCAGATCTCGCGGTCCTCGGGGAAGTGCGAGATGTACTTGGTCTGGTTGCAGGGCCAGGGGACGTCCGCCTGGCCGGGCTCCAGCGGGGCGCCCAGGGTGTGGACGGCCTTGACGAAGAAGCCGTCGGAGCCGAGCTCGTCCAGGACCGCCTGGCCCATGCGCGTCATCGTGCGCATGGAGACGGCGACGTACGCCGAGTCGGTGATCTCCACGCCGAGCGCGGACAGCGGCGAGCCGAGGGGGCCCATGCAGAAGGGTACGACGTACATGGTCCGGCCGCGCATCGAGCCGCGGAACAGACCGCCCTGCCCCTCGGAGCCCTGGAAGATCTCCCGCATCTCGGCAGGGGCCTTCCAGTGGTTGGTCGGTCCGGCGTCCGTTTCCTTCTCGGAGCAGATGAAGGTCCGGTCCTCCACGCGGGCGACGTCGGTGGGATCAGAGGCCGCGTAGTAGGAGTGGGGGCGCTTGATCGGGTCGAGTTTCCGGAAGGTGCCCTTCTCCACGAGCTCTTCGCACAGTCGCTCGTACTCGGCCTCGGATCCGTCACACCAGACCACGTTGTCCGGCTGCGTCAGTTCAGCGATCTCGTTGACCCACGAGATCAGCCCCTGATGGGTGGTGGGGACGGGGGGAGCCGCGATATCGCGCGCCACGATTGCTCCTAAATGAGGGATTTTTGTGATGTCAGGCCCCGTGGGGGCTGCGACCCGGATGCTTCACGGAGGATCTTGGGCGCTCATCCGGTGCCGACCGCACTCATTTGATCATCCGACGCTCGCGCCCATCTGTCCAGAGGAGCGCACAGGTGAGCAACGTGAGGCTCGCCACGGTTTCTCGCGCCGCTTTACGTGCACGTTGCGTTCACCTGACCGACCGTTTGCGTAACCGTCACCGGGCCAAAGTGAGAGGATGGCCACTCTTCACCGGTCAGGCGCAGCCGCTGATACGTCACTTACGGTTCCGTAGCTACCATTCGGCCATGACTGCGTTCGTCCCCGACGCGCCCTCGGACTCGGCGGCCGACGGCCACGGTCCACAGGCGCTCTCCCTGCCTCACCCGGTGAAGCCGAAACTGCGGGGCTGGCTGCACCTCGGCATGTTCCCGGCCGTTCTGGTCGCGGGCCTGGTGCTGACCGCCCTCGCCGACTCCTCCAGAGGGCGCATCGCCTGCGGTGTCTTCGCTCTGACCGCATGCCTGCTGTTCGGTGTGAGCGCGCTGTACCACCGGGGCGACTGGAGCCCGCGCATGGACGGTGTCCTGCGCCGGCTGGACCACGCCAACATCTTCCTGATCATCGCGGGCACCTACACACCGCTGACCATGCTGCTCCTGCCGGACTCCAAGGGCCGGTGGCTGCTGTGGGGCATCTGGGGCGCGGCCGTGGCCGGGATCCTCTTCCGCGTCTTCTGGGTCGGCGCCCCGCGCTGGCTCTACACCCCGTGCTACATCGCGATGGGCTGGGCGGCCGTCTTCTACCTGCCCGACTTCATGCGCACCGGCGGTGTCGCCGTCCTCGTCCTGGTCGTCGTCGGCGGCCTGCTCTACAGCGCGGGCGGCGTGGTCTACGGGATTAAGCGTCCGAACCCCTCGCCGCGCTGGTTCGGCTTCCACGAGGTGTTCCACTCGCTCACCCTGGCGGCCTTCGTCGCCCACTACGTGGGGATCTCGCTGGTGGCGTACCAGCACGGGTAGGCCCCCCACCCGCTCCCCTCCCGGCCACGGCTCGCGAGCCGTGGCCTTTGGCGTGCCCGGCCATGACCCGCGTGACGGCTCCACCCCCACCCCCTCCGGCCGCCCCCGCCCGGGGCTGCGGGAACGGAACAAGATCAAGACCCGCCGGGCGATCCGCACCGCGGCCTACACGCTGATCGAGGAGCGGGGCTACGACGCCACGACGATCGAGCAGATCGCCGACCGCGCCGAGGTGTCGCCTGTCGACGGTCTTCCGGTACTTCCCCACCAGAGAGGACATCGTTGTCAAGACGACGTCCGGGATCTCGCCGACCGCGCCCTGGACGTCCTGGAGCACGGCCTGCCGAGCGGAAAGACCTGAGGCCGGCGCCCCGGGCCATGGCATCCTGACCGGGTGAACGGTCCCGAGATCCAGGTCCATTTCGCCCCCGAGCTGACGGTGTTCGTGCCCCGGGCCCGGGGCACGAACACCGTGCGGGCAGGCACCGACGGCGTCTCCAGCCTCGGCCATGTCGTCGAGTCGCTGGGCGTGCCGCTGACCGAGGTGGGCGCCCTGGTCGTGGACGGCCGCGAGGTGCCCTTCGCGCACGTCCCGTCGACCGGCGAGGCGGTGACCGTACGGGCCGTCGCACGCCCCCAGCGGGTCACGGGCGCACCCCTGCGCTTCCTCCTCGACGTGCACCTCGGCACGCTGGCCCGCCGGCTGCGCCTGCTCGGCGTGGACACCGCCTACGAGTCGACCGACATCGGCGACCCGGCCCTCGCGGCGCGTTCGGCGGCCGAGCAGCGGGTGATGCTGAGCCGCGACCGGGGTCTGCTGCGGCGCCGGGAGCTGTGGGCGGGGGCGTTCGTCTACAGCACCCGGCCCGAGGAGCAACTGCGCGACATCCTGGACCGCTTCCGCCCCGTGCTGCTCCCCTGGACGCGCTGCACGGCCTGCAACGGCGTGCTCCGCAAGGCGACCAAGGACGAGGTCGCCGACCAGCTCAAGCACGGCACGCATGCCACGTACGACGTGTTCGCGCAGTGCACGGCGTGCGGCCGGGCGTACTGGAAGGGCGCGCACCACGAGCAGCTGGAGGCCATCGTGGAGCGCGCCCTGGCGGAGTCGCGCAGTTACCCCTGAGGGCGTTTCACGTCGCCCTTGCCGCAGGCGGTCCCGTCCCGGTCGCGGTCCAGGCCCAGCGGGTCGTCCTTGCCGTTGATCTTCAGGCGGCCGTAGTCGTTCGCCTTGAGCCACTTGCAGCGTGCCGCCGTCGTCTTCTTGACCTCCGCGGGGAAGTCGGTCGGCACGCAGACGTTGATCGAGCCGTAGTGCCGGTCACAGCCGGAGATCGTCGGGCTGACCTTCTGCGCGGTGCGCTTCTTGCCGGGCTTGACGACCTTCCCCTCCGGCGCGTCCGCGAAGTCGTGGACATGGGCCGAGGCGTCCGTCGCCTTGAGCGCCTGCGGGCCCTGGAGATGCACCCACTTCGCCACCGACGGCACCCCGTTCGCGTCGACCGCGAAGAGCATGTACCAGCCGGGCGGGGCCAGGTCGGGGTTGCTCGTCACGTTCAGGTCGACGTTGTCGCCGTCGACGGACAGCGGCAGGTCCACGAACCGCTGGTTCGGGTCCGAGGAGTGCGTGACGGCGGCCGGGCGGATCAGCTCGGCCTTGGCGATGGGCCGGTCGACGGTGATCCGCTGGGTGTCGCCGTAGTTCCACTCGGTGTCGATGACGGAAGTGATCCGCGGGCGCGGGCCCTTGAACAGGTAGGGCGGGCTGTAGACCGACACGTCGTGGTTCCAGGAGCCGTTGCCCGGGTTGTCGCCGGTGGTCATCACCCGGCCGTCGGGGAGCAGGAACGCCGAGGAGTGGTAGCCGCGTGCCTCGGGGTCGACGGCCACCGGGTCGAAGGTCTCGGACTCCGGATCGAAGAGCGACGTCTCGTACACCGAATTGGCGCGGTTGTGCAGGGCGCCGCCCGTCTCCAGCACCTTGCCGTCGGGCAGGAGCACCGCCGAGACGTACATCTTGCCCTGGTTCCCGGTCTGCGGGACGGGGCCGTCGCCGAGGTCGACCGTGCCCTGCGGGATGGGCGGCCCGGCCACGTACGACGGGTTCGGCTGCTTGAGGTCGATGATGTCGGTCAGGCGGTTCGCCTCCGGGTTGGAGTCGATGTTGCCGCCGCCGAGGGTGAGGACCTTCTGGTCCTGCGCCGGGGGCAGCAGCACGCTCGCCGACTGGTCGCGCTCGTCCTTGTTCCGCAGGCCCGGTACCTGCGTGATGGTGTTGGCGCCGTAGTCGTAGATCGCCGAGCCGGTGCCGGGGATGTTGTTGCCGAAGACGTGGCTGCCCGAGTAGAAGAGGCGGCCGTCCTGCATCAGGATCATCGACGGGTACAGACCCCAGTAGGACCAGGTCTGGTTGACCTTCCACAGCGGCTGCCACTGCTGCTCGGCCTCGGAGAACAGCTCGGCGGTGACCGAGCCGGTGGAGTCCTCCTTCAGGCCGCCGAAGGAGATGACGTCACCGTTGCCGAGGATCGTCGCCGACGGGTACCAGTGGCCGTCGTTCATGTCGTTGGTCCTGGAGTAGGTCTCGGTCTCCGGGTCGAAGACGTACGAGTCCTTGTAACCCTGGTAGCCGACGCGGCCGTCCGCCGTCGGGTAGCCCTTGTTGCCGCTCATGACCAGCACCCGGCCGTCCTGGAGCTGGACGTGCCCGGCGCAGAACATGTCCTTGGGCGTGGGGATGACCTTGTACGAGCCGTTCGCCGGGTCGTACACCGCCGAGGTGAAGGTGCCGGCCTCGAACATCGACTCGTCGTTGCCGGAGCCCGCGATCAGCAGCACCTTGCCGTTGTGCAGGACGACCGAGTGCATCGAGCGGACCGGGTTCTGCGTGGGCAGCACGTCCCACTTGCCGTTCGCGCACTGCTCGGCGGTGCCGGTGCACTCCGGGGGCAGGACCGGGTCGGGCACCTGGTCCATCGTGTGGTCGTCGGTGGTCGCGGAGCCCGTGCCGTAGACGGAGACGCCCCAGGAGATGCGGTCGGTGCCGGCCGGGACCTCGGGGGTGCGGACGGTGGCCTCGGTCCAGTCCCCGGCCAGGTCCAGGGTCTTGAGGTCGGTCCAGTACTGCCAGCCGGCCGTGGTGTCGTGCCGGAACAGGGTGATCGCCGCGTCGGGTGTGGTCGTCTTGTACCAGAGGCCGAGGTCGTACTGCTTGCCCGGCGTCACCACCGGCGCGCACTCGGCGGACTCGGTGATCAGGGCCTTGCGGTCGCCGTCGGTGCGGCGGGTCAGCTCGACCTTCATGGCCTTGGCGCCGGCGTGCGCGTCGGCCGTGGTGGTGAAGGTGAAGTCGTTGTCGCCCCAGCCGGACTTCTTCCAGCAGTACGGCATGTCGTCGGTGCCGGCGGTCTCGAAGCCCGGGTTCTTGATGAGGTTGGCGGCGGACGCGGGCTGGGGCGTGGTCATCAGGAGACCGGCCGTGAGCGCGCCCACGCCTGCGAGTGCGGTTCTTCTCCGGTACTTGTTCACATGGCTCTCCTCGCGGTGCGGCCGTCGCGCACGGGCTTCTCACCGGTCCGGCGCGGCAGGTAGACCAGCGCTTCGGTGGCCGCGAAGCGCAGGACGAACGTCGTCACCAGCGCGAGCGCGGTGGCCGACAGCACGCCCAGGTGGAACTGGTGCACGAACAGCGCGATCAGCGGGATGCGCAGCACCAGGTCGGCGTTGGCGAGCAGCGCGAACCGCCCGGCCCGGTCACACCAGCGGCGGTGCCGGCGCCGCTCGCGGAACAGCAGGTGCTCGATGAGCCAGAAGTTCCAGGCGACGCCGAGCTGGTTGGCGAGGATCTCCGCCGGTACGTAGTGCATGCCGGCGGCGGTCAGCGCCCACAGGCCGGCCAGGTTCGGCACGAAGCCGGTGAGCCCGATCAGGCCGAAGCCGATCATGCGCGCGACCGGCGAGGCGGCACGCAGCCCGGCCAGATGGCGCAGGAACCGGAAGCCCTCCTGCGCGGTGGACTTGGACTGCCCGGCGAACCGGTCCTGGAAGACGAAGGGCACCTCGGTGACCGTGCGGGGACGGCTGCGGACGGCGAGTTCGAGGAGGATCTTGTAGCCGAGCGGCTGGAGGACCTCGGCGGTGACCGCGCCGCGGCGGATCGCGAAGAAACCGCTCATCGGGTCGCTGATGCCGTGCAGCCGGCGCGGGAACAGCGCCTTGGTCAGCCAGGTCGCCCCACGCGAGACGAACACGCGGTAGCTGCCCGCCAGTCCGGCGCGGCTGCCGCCCTCGATGTACCGGGAGGCGACGACCAGCCCGGCGTTCGCCCGCTCGCCGGTGGCGACCAGGTCGGGCACGAGGGACGGCGGGTGCTGGCAGTCGCCGTCCATGACGACGATCCAGTCGGACGTGGCCGCCTTCAGCCCCTCGACGACGGCGCCGCCGAGCCCGCCCACCGGCTCCTCGCGGTGCAGCACGGTCACGGGGAACGGGCAGTCCTGAGCCGCCTTCTCGATGACCTCGGGCGTGTCGTCGGTGGAGTCGTCCACGAAGACGACCTCGCAGGGCAGCCGGGCCGGGACGGCCTCGGTGATCCGGCGCAGCAACTGCCGGACGTTCGCCGACTCGTTGAACGTCGGTACGACGATGGTGACGGCGCCCGGTTCGGGGATCTCGGCGGTCTCGACGACCTCGCCGGGGACGGTGGACTCCTGGCTCATCGCGCGCCTCCGGCGGACGTCTGGATCTGGCGGATCTCGATGCGGTCCTCGCCGGTGCCGAAGGTGGCGACCGGGTGCGAGTGCTCCATGGCGGCCTTGACGTTGGGCAGGTCGGCCGCGTCACGCCGCACGGTCGGCGAGGCGACGACGTAGTCGAGGTCCTTCCAGCCGCGCGGCATCGTCTTCGTCACCGCCGGGTCGAGGTCGGCCTTGTAGAACCAGATGACGCCGAGGCCGGGCCGGTAGCCCTGGTGCACCAGGTCCAGCCAGAGCGCGTCGTCGACCAGCACGCGGGTGCGTTCCGGGTCCTCGACCTCGGTGGCCAGCCACTTGGAGGCGGCCTTGTAGGGGGCGTTGGCGTCGGTGGTGACGGCGATGCGGGCCCCGTCGTACCAGTGCGGGACGACGTGGGCACCGGCGGCCAGGGCGAGGACGGCGGCGAGCGCGTACCGGACCACGCTGACGTACCGTTTCTCCGCCTCGGAGCGCCAGCGGCTCAGCACCGCGTGGGCGACCGAGGCGGTTCCTCCGGCGAGGACGAGCGCGAGGAACGGCAGGGCCTGGATGACGTACATCGCGGGCAGGTAGCCGTTGGGGCGCAGGGCCAGAGCGGCGAGGATCGCAACGGCCAGGGCGGGTCCGGCCAGGGCGCGGGCGGTGACCGACCAGCGCCAGGTGACGAGCAGGAGCAGGGCGCCCGCGAGGCCGCCGAGGGGCAGGATCTTGTCGTAGTACAGCCACGACTGGAGCACGCCCCAGGAGCCGGAGCCCTGGTCCAGGATGAAGCCCGAACCGGGGCGGGTCATCTGGTACTTGACGCCGTCCCAGAGGGACACGTGCCCGCTGCCCGGTAGTAACTCGCCCTTGAGCAGGGCGAACAGGGGGTAGGAGAAGCCGATCAGAACGCAGGCCGTGACGGCTCCGGTGAGGGCGAACTTGCGGGTGTCCCGGTGGCTGTGGCGCCACATGGTGAGGAACAGCGCGGGCAGGACGACGAGCATCGTCTCCTTGGTGAGCACGGCCGTGGCGGCCGCGACGCCCGCACCGAAGTGGTGCCAGAGGTGGCGGCTCGGGGAGGCGGCCAGCGTGAAGGCCAGCAGCGTCCACATCACCGCGAGGTTGTCGAGGAAGATCTCCCGCTGGAGCACGACCGACAGCGGCGAGAGCCCGAAGAACACCATGCCGAGCGCCGCCGCCCAGCGGGGCAGCGCGAGGCGCCGGCCCAGCACGTAGACGAGGACCGCGCTGATGCCGCTGATCACCAGCATCGCGGCGCGCATGGTGCCCACGGTCATCGACTCGGGGCTGATCAGCGCGGGGATCCAGGTCAGCACGGCGATCTGGATCCAGCCGAGCGGCGGATGGTCGTACCAGTAGGTGTAGTGGGCCAGGCCGTTGCCCTGCTGGACCGACCAGGCCTGGGCGAGATAGGTGCCCTCGTCGTCACTGAGGGCCGGGTAGTCGGCGATGTTCCAGCCCTGCACGACGAGGATCGCCGCGAGGAGGAGGCCGCAGAGGATCAGGTCGGAGCGGGAGGAGCGCAGCCGGCTCGGCGGCTCCGGTCTGCGGTGCGCACCGGTCCGGGGCGCGGGCCGGCGCTGCGCGGGGACCTTGGCGGCGGTCACCGCGGGAAGGGTGGAGGTCACGCGGGAACGTCCTCTCGGGTCACGTCCTGCCGGCTCACGGCCGTCTCGTCGAGGTGGGCTCCGACATGGCTGGTCAGCTCCCAGTCGTTGCGGCCGCGCTGCTCACGCCAGACGGCCCGCACGGCCGCTCCGGCGAGCAGGACCTGGTAGAAGGGGCCGCCGAGGATCAGCTTCAGGAAGTGCGCGAGGCGGACACGCAGCCCGTACTGCTTGCCGAAGTCGTGCAGTCCGACGACCTCGAAGACGAAGGTGACCAGGGCGGTGACGGCCGGCAGGAAGGTGATGAAGGCGATGCCGACGGGCACGTCGAGGAACAGCGCGATCGCCACGTTCAACGGGATGATCAGACCGGTGAAGGCCTGCATGAACGGCGTCATCAGGGTGTAGCGGGCGAGCAGCCGCTGCCCCAGGGTGGGCAGTTGCTTCCAGTCCTTCTTCCGGTACACCTGAAGAAATCCCTGGTTCCAGCGAGTGCGCTGCTTCAGCAGGGACATCAGCGAGCCCGGCGTCTCCTCCCGGGTCACCATGTCGGAGTCGTAGGCGACGACCACCTTCTTGCCGACGCTGGACAGGCGTACACCCAGGTCGCAGTCCTCGGCGAGGCAGTTCGGGTCCCAGCCGCCGGCTTCCCGCAGGACGTCCGTGCGGACGAAGACGGTGTTGCCGCCGAGCGGAATGAAACCTTTCTGCGCGTGCAGGTGGAGCCGCGAGCGGAACCAGAAGAAGTACTCCAGGCAGTTGCGCAGGCTGTACCAGCTGGAGTGGAAGTTGATCAGCTGCACCCCGCCCTGCACGACGTCCGCGCCGGTGGTGCGGAAGGCGTGGTCGACGTGAGCGAGGAGCTCGGGATGGACCTGGTCCTCCGCGTCGAAGACCCCGACGACGTCGCCGCGGCAGTGCGGCAGCGCCGTGTTCATGGCCTTCGGCTTGTTCTTCTTCTCGTGCGTGTCGACGACCACCCGGACCCGTGCGTCACGCGCGGCGGCCTGCTCGGCCACGGCGGTGGTCTCCGGGTCGTCGTGCCCGACGATCACGATGATCTCGAAGCCGGTGTGGCTCGACTCCAGCAGCCGCCGGATCGTGTGGTCCAGCACGGCCTGTTCGTGCCGCGCGGGCAGTAACAGCGAGAAGGAGACGTGCTCGTCCCCGTCCGGGCTGCTGAACCGGGTGGAGGCGAGCACTTCCGGCGTGCGCCAGGCGTGCATCTGCCACCACAGCGTGAACGCCGCCATCCAGAACAGAGCAAGTGAAACCGCGGCGATGAAGACAGACGTCAGCAAAAAGATCCCCCCAGATCCCAGAACCCCCGTGTCGTGACGGTGTGCCGGTGCGGCCCCTCCCGTCACGCCACCGTGCAGAGATTAGGGGGGAACTGTGAAGCCTGAGGGCTGTTCAGATAAAGAGCGTGTTTCCGTTGATTCCCGACTTCAGTCGCTCAGCACCGCACGCAACCGTTCAACCTCCGTTGCCGGCGCGTCACATGTGAAGTTACGGCAGACGTAGGCCGCCGGTTCACCTCCGACCAGCGGACGGTCGCTGAGCAGCGGGAACTCCTCGCTCTCCGGCACGCCGACGGCGACGACGGCACCCGGCGCGGTCCCCAGAAGTGCCGTCCGGTGCAGGGACCTTGTGCCCTCGTCGTCGAGTGACGGCCCCACGACCGCGACTTCCCGCGGCCCGTCCAGCACGGCCTCCGCCACGGCGAGCCCCCAGCCGATGAAGCGCGGCACCCGCGGCCCGAGCGCCTTGACGACCCCGAGCGCCCTGTGCGCGGCGGCGCGGTGCGGCTCGGACCCGGTGTGCGCGGCGTAGCTCAGCAGGGCGCCCGCGGCCGCCGTCCACCCCGACGGAGCGGCGTTGTCGGTCGGATCCTGCGGACGGCGGATCAGCCGCTCGGCGTCGGCCGCGGTGTCGTACAGCGAACCCGACTCGGTGTCCGTGAAACGCGCCAGGACGTGATCGAGGAGGAACCCGGCGAACTCCAGCCACACGCCCTCGCCCGTGACGGACGCGAGCGCGAGGAAGCCCTCCGCGACATCCGCGTAGTCCTCCAGGACACCCGCGTTGGCGCCGGCCTGCCCGTCCTTGCTGGTACGGGTGAGCCGGGCCTGCTCGTCCAGATGCAGCCGGACCAGGAGATCGGCCGCGGCGACGGCGGCCTCCACCAGATCGGGCCGGTCGAAGTAGGCGCCCGTCTCGGCCAGTGCGGCGATCGCGAGGCCGTTCCAGGCGGCCACCACCTTGTCGTCCCGGCCGGGCGCGGGCCGCTCGGCCCGCTTCACCAGCAGCCGCTGCGAGATCGAGGCGATCTTCTCCGCGTCGGACACGCCCTCGCGCACCGGGAGCTGGAGAACGGACGCGCCCTCCTCGAACGTGCCCTCCTCGGTCACACCGAAGTGCTCGGCCGCCAGTGCGGCGTCTTCCTCGCCGAGCACCTCCCGCAGCTGCTCGGGCGTCCACACGTAGTAGGCGCCCTCGACGTGCTTACCGGTGCCGTCATCGCTGTCGGCGTCCAGCGCCGAGGCGAACCCGCCCTCACTCGTGCGCAGTTCGCGCACCATGAAGTCGGCGGTCTCCAGCGCGACCCGGCGCGCGAGCTCCGAGCCGGTGGCGCGCCAGAGATGGGCGTACACCCGGCACAGCAGGGCGTTGTCGTACAGCATCTTCTCGAAGTGCGGCACGACCCAGTCGCGGTCGACGGAGTAGCGGGCGAAGCCGCCCCCGAGCTGGTCGTACAGACCGCCCCGGGCCATGCGCTCACAGGTGTGCCGCGTCATCTCCAGGGCCCCCTGCGCACCGGTGCGCGCATGGTGACGCAACAGGAACTCCAGCACCATGGACGGCGGGAACTTCGGAGCCCCGCCGAAACCGCCGCGCTGCGGGTCGTACTCCCGGGTGAGCCCGAGCAGCGCCTGCGCGAGCTCCTCCTCCCCCGGGGTCCGCGCGTCGCCGTAGGAGATCTCCCGCCCCGCCAGATCCCGGACGATCTTCCCGGCGACCTCGGTCACCTCGTCCCGCCGCTCGTCCCACGCCTGGTGCACCCCCTGGAGCACCTGCCGGAACGAGGGCATGCCCTGCCGGGGGGCGGGCGGGAAGTACGTACCGAAGTAGAACGGCTCGGCGTCCGGGGTGAGGAAGACGGTCATGGGCCAGCCACCCTGCCCGGTCGCCGCCTGTACGGCCTCCATGTACACGGCGTCCACGTCGGGGCGCTCTTCGCGGTCGACCTTGATGTTGACGAAGTGCTCGTTCATCACGGCGGCCGTCTCCTCGTCCTGGAAACTCTCCTTCGCCAGGACGTGGCACCAGTGGCAACTGGAGTAGCCGACACTCAGGTGCACCGGGACACCCCGCCGACGCGCCTCTTCGAAGGCCCCTTCCGACCAGGGCCACCAGTCGACGGGGTTGTCGGCGTGCTGGAGCAGGTACGGGGACGTCTCATGAGCCAGTCGGTTCGGCATGCTTCCATCCTGCCTCACGACGACCGCCCGGCAGCGGAACCCGTTCCCCGCCCGCCGCCGCCCTTTGCCGTTGTCACGGGAGCCGGGCCACGCCGGACGGGCTCGACTCGGGAGTGATCAGGGGCGTGGTCGCCTTGACACCCCTTCCGACAGCCGGCCCGGCACTCGCACACAGCAGCGCACGGACCCCCGGAGCCGAGTCACCGGACCGCACACGTTGATCGTCGCCCCCTCGCGCTCACGCCTCCCACCAAGGACACTTCTCAGCACAGAAGTTGTGGCCGGAGGGGGACGTGACATGCGGGACGGTCATCGGGTGGAGGCCGAGCGGCTGTTGGCGCGGGCCGTCGAGGAGGAGGTGCGCCGCTCGGGCGGGCGCAGCGACGGGAAGGTGCTGCTCGCGCGGGCACGCGGGGCGCTCGACGTGATGGCGCGGAGCGCGTCCGAGGAGTACGAGGCGTACACGCGCGCCCTGGACGAGGCGGCGGCCGGTCAGCTCACCTTCGGGCAGCGCTACGCCCGGGAGGGCGCCGGGACGGCGCTGCTGGTGGCCGGGGTGGCGGCGGTCGCGGCCGTGGCCGCCGACATGGCCCTGGGCACGGGGACCGGGACCGCTCTCGGGGCGGGTGCGACGGTGGGTGTCGCGGGGGCGGCGGCGACGGTGGTGAAGGTGGTCGGATCGCATCTGCCGGCCGCGAGCCGTCGCGCCGGGGCCGCGAGCCAGCCGGGCGGGCCCGAGCAGTTGCGGCTGCAGTGGCTGACCGCGCTGGAGGTGCGGGGCATCCGCCCGTTCCTGGACCAGCAGCGGGTGCTCGCGGCCTCGACCGGGCCGAAGAAGACGGGGCCACGGCTGCGGGGCGCGGACAAGAGCGCGGCGGCGCGCGGACGCAACGTGCTGGAGCAGTCCTTCGGGCAACTCCCGGAACCGGCCGAGCCGTTCGCGGGGCGACGGCACGAGCTGGCGCAGATCCGGCAGTGGGTGCAGGCGGCCCGGGCGAGCACGGAGACGCGGCCGACGGTCGTCGTCCTGCACGGCCGGCCCGGCAGCGGCCGCACGACGCTCGCGGTGCACGCCACGCACGATCTGAAGGACTACTTCCGCGGTGCCTGCGTCGTCGACCTCCGCGCGGACGGCCCGGGCGAGTCCCCGCTGTCCACCCGCGACGCCCTGCTGCATCTGCTGAACCGGCTCGGCGCGCCCCGTGAGCAGCTGCTGTTCCGTGAGCGCTCCTCCCCCGACCAGCAGGTCAAGCGGCTGAGCGAGCTGTACCACCAGCATCTGACGGGCCTGCCGGTGACGGTCGTCCTCGACGACGCCGCGGACGCCGAGCAGATCCGCGCCCTGGTTCCGGAGCGGTCCGACAGTCTGGTGCTGGTGACCGCGCGGGGCCCGCTGGAGCCGGCGGGGCTGCCGGCGCGGGTGCATCAGCTGGCGGTGGCGCCGCTGGACGCCGCCGGTGCGGAGGAATTGCTGGGGGCGGTGGCCCAGGACCGTTCCGGACCGTACGACGCCGAGTCCGCGGACCGGGTCCGGGAGCTGTGCGGCGGGCTGCCGCTGGCGCTGCGCGCCGCCGGTTCGTGCCTGGGTCCGCGTTCCCCGCGCGCGCTGGCCGCGGACCTGGCCGCCTACGGCCCGGTGGAGCCGGTGGAGCGTGCCCTGTGGCTGCGCTACACGGACCAGCCGGAGACGGTACGGCGGCTGCTGCGCCGGCTGGCCCTGGCCGGGCGGGCCTCGCTGGGCGCCGCCGCTGCCGCAGCGCTGCTGGCGACCGACGAGGCGGAGGCGAAGCGCCACTTGCAGGCCCTGACCGGCGCCGGTCTGATCGACCACGTCCGGGGCGATCGCTACCGGCTGCACGACCTGGTGCGTTCCTTCGCCCAGGCCCGCCTTCTCGACGAGGAGGAGCCGGCCGAGCGCACGGCGGCGCAGGAGCGGCTGATCGTGAACTACGCCGAGCTGGCCGACTCGGTGCTGCGGATGGTCGACGGCAACATGTCGACCCGCACCAACCGCTTCAGCCCGTACGGTTTCACGTCCCTCGACGAGGCGCTGCGCTGGCTGGACGACGAGTCGAGCTTCATCACGGCGGCGCTGCGGCATGCCGAGGGCGTGGACCAGGCGGCGGTGCTGAACCTGCTGGGCGCCCTGTGCGACTACTGCCTGCTGCGGGGAGACCTCTACCGCCTGGGCGAAATCAGTGAACTGGCCCAGGCGGTGGACGAGGGTCTGCTGGTCCGCTCGGTGCAGTGGCGTACGGGCATCGCGGCGCGGCAGCTGGGCGAGCTGGACAAGGCCCGCACAACGCTCACGTCGGTCGTGGACCTCTACCGGGAGGCCCATCACGACGCCGGTGCGGCCCGCGCCCTGTGCTCCCTCGGCATCACCCTGCACCATCAGGGCAACCTGACCGAGGCGTCGGAGAAACTGCGTGAGGCCCTCGCGCTTCAGGCCTCGCCCGCGCTGGCCGTGGACCGGGCGTGGACGATGCACGCGCTCGCGGCGGTGGAGCGGGACCGGTCCCGGTTGGCGGAGGCGCTGGAGCTGCTGACCGAGTCGCTGGTCCTGCATCGCCGGGGCGAGTCCGTGCACGGCCAGGCGTGGGCGCACTTCCAGCTCGGTCAGCTGGGTCTGCGCATGGGGGACGTCCCGCGTGCCGAGTCGGAGCTGCGGGCGGCTCTGGAGCTGTACGGCCGGACCCGTGACGCACGTGGTGAGGCCTGGGCTCTGACGCAGCTGGCCAGGGCGCTGCTGGTCGCCGGGGACGCGTCGCAGGCGGTGGAGGAGCTGCGCGGGGCCGCCGCGCGGCACCGCGACAACGAGGACGCGCGCGGCGAGGCCTGGACGCTGTACTACCTGGGCCAGGCCCTGGAGGAGACGGGCGGCCTCGACCAGGCGGTCCGCGAGCTGGAACGCGCCCGCACGATGTTCTCGCGGATGCGCGATGTGTACGGCCTGGCCTGTGCCCGGCACCACTCGGCCCGTGTCACCCGCGACCAGCGAGCGGCCCAGACGGGTTCCCTGCGGAACTCGGGGTTCGCGCGGCAACTGCTGGTCGACGCGCGGGCGGACTTCCGGCGCATCGGTGTCGCCCATGGCGAGGCGTGGACGTGCCTGGAGCTGGCGGTCGTGGACGCGGGCAACGCCCGCACGCAGCAGGCTCTCGGCCTGTGCGACGAGGCGGTGGAGCTGTTCGCGTCGTACGGCGACCGCCGGGGCGAGGACTGGGCCCGCTTCCTGCGCTGCACCCTGCTCCCCTACGCCGCCCCGGGCGGCACGGAGATCGGCACGGCGGTCGCCCAGGAGGAACTGGCGCAGTTGTCCCGCGCCGGCCACCCTCTGCGCGACCAGAAGCTGGACGACTGCCTCGACGCGTACCAGCTGCTGCTGGAGCGCGGGATCACCCTGGAGGCGGGCTGGCAGGCCTGGCGTCTCGGCATGGTGCCGAACCGGCATGCGCGCGAGGTGATGGGTGTGGCCGTGGAGCCGAAGCCGTAGGCCACGGTCGGCCGTGGGCCCACGGTCGGCCGTAGGCCCACTACTGACGCCGGGCCCCGGCCGCCGGCGGCGCTCCCCGCGCAGATGCGCGGGGCTTGGCGGGGCCTCGCGGGGCTTCCATCAGCGACGCTCCTCGCCCCGGCCGGGTTGCCCGTCGGCGGCGATCCTCGCAGGTGCGCAGGCACTTCCGTCAGCGACGCTCCCCCTGCGCGCGGCGCCCCTCTCGGCGGCGATCCTCGCCCCGGCCCGGTGCCCGTCGGCGGCGCTCCTCGCTGCGGCTCAGTACCCGGCGACGGCGCGTGCCGACCACCCGCGCGGGGCCCCGGTCGGCAGCGTGCCTCGCAGATGCGCGGGACTTCCGTCAGCGACGCTTTCCAAGCCGCGCGAGGCCCGTCCGGAGAGCCCCTCCCTACGGCCGGATGCCCGTCGGCGGCGCCCCTCCCTGCCGACGGGTGCCCGTCGGCAGGGACGTGCCGACCACCCGCGCGGGACCCCCGGTCGCCAGCATGCCTCGCAGATGCGCGGGACTTCCGTCAGCGACGCTTTCCAAGCCGCGCGAGGCCCGTCCGGAGAGCCCCTCCCTACGGCCGGATGCCCGTCGGC